>NZ_JBHXFE010000004.1:130874-136794 GCF_042722475.1 Streptomyces sp. NPDC127092 | reverse complement strand
GGGGGGGAAAATCTCTGGGGGAAATAGTCATGGGGGCTGCTCTTTCTTGCTGTTGTTTCGTCCAACGGGGGGGGGGGGGGGGGGGGGGACGGGCCCTCGGTTCCCTCTCCCTCCCCCCCCCCCCCACCCGGAGCCGGACCCGGTGTCGCTGGAGCGGCAGGCGGAGCTTCGCCTGCCGTCTGATCTTCCGGGTCGAGGGATCACCGCCCGGCTGGGCGCCGGACGGTGACCGGGTCGGGGACGGCGGGCCGTCAGGCCAGGCCGGCCACCAGGTCCGCCACGCTCTTGCGGCGGCCGGTGTAGAACGGGATCTCCTCGCGGACGTGCATCCGCGCCTCGGAGGCCCGCAGGTGGCGCATGAGGTCGACGATCCGGTAGAGCTCGTCGGCCTCGAAGGCCAGGATCCACTCGTAGTCGCCGAGCGAGAAGGAGGCGACCGTGTTCGCGCGCACGTCCGGGAAGCCGCGGGCCATCTTGCCGTGGTCGGCGAGCATCCGGCGGCGGTCCTCGTCCGGCAGCAGGTACCAGTCGTAGGAGCGCACGAACGGGTAGACCGAGACGTAGTCGCGCGGGGTCTCGTCGGCCAGGAAGGCCGGGATGTGCGACTTGTTGAACTCGGCGGGGCGGTGCAGCGCCATGTTCGACCAGACCGGCTCCAGGGCGCGGCCCAGCTTCGTGCGGCGGAAGAGGTTGTACGCCTCCTGGAGCTGGTCGCTCGTCTCGGCGTGCCACCAGATCATGACGTCGGCGTCGGCGCGCAGACCGGACAGGTCGTACGTGCCGCGGATCGTGATGTCCTTGGCGGCGAGCTGGTCGAACAGCTCCTGGACCTCGTCGGCGTAGCCGGCACGGTCCTCGGGAAGGTTGTCGCGCAGCTTGAACACAGACCACAGGGTGTAGCGGATGACCTCGTTGAGGTCCTTCGCCTTCTTACCGGCGTTCGGGATCTTTTCGGGCGCACTCATACGCCTATTCTCGCCCGTCACGGACAGTGCCCCGCACCAGGGTCGGCCTTTTCCGACGTGGCGATGATCTCGTCCGTGATCCGGCCCGTGCTCGCGTCCGTGATCCCGTCCAGGATCGCGTCGGCCGCGCGGTGCGCTGAGGCGATGCAGGCGGGGATGCCGACGCCCTCGTAGACGGCGCCCGCGAGGGCGAGGCCGGGCAGGCCGGAGACGGCGGCGCGGATCCGCTCGACCCTGCCCAGGTGACCGACGGGGTACTGCGGCAGGCCGCCGATCCAGCGGGTCACGGTGGTGGCGACGGGCCGGGCGGCGAGGCCGGTCGCCGCGCCCAGGTCCTTGAGGGAGACGTCGACGAGGTCGGCGTCGTCGCGGTGGACCTGCTCCTCCTCGCCGTACCGCCCGACGGAGGTGCGCAGCACGAACAGGTCGGGCGCGGCGTCGGCGATCCACCCCCACTTCTGGCTCGCGAAGGTGGAGGCCTTGATGGTGTGGCCGTCGACGGGCGGCACGAGGAAACCGGAGCCCGGCAGGGCGGGGAGCTCCGCGCCGGGCAGCCCGGTGCCCTCGGGCAGGTCGGCGCGGCGGAAGGCGAGGGTGATCAGCGCCATCGAGGCGTACTCGACGGTGCCGAGCTCCGCGGCGGCGGCGGGCGCGTGGCCGGCGAGGAGCGCGGCGGCGGGTCCGGCGGGCGTGGCGAGGACGACGGCGTCGGCGTCGTACGTACGCTCCGGCGTCACGACCTGCCAGCCGTGCGGGCCGGTGCGGCGCAGGGCGGTCACCGGGGCGCCGGTGCGGATCTCTCCGCCGGCGGCGCGGACCGCGTCGGCCACGGCGAGCGGCAGGGTGCCGACGCCACCGCGCAGGCCGGCGAAGGCGGCGCCGCCGAGGCCGCTGCCGGCGATCCCGGTCCCGGCGCCGGCGGCGTCCGCCGGGGTGGCGGCCCCGGCCCGCTGGACGGCGCGGACGGCCTCGGCGAGCGTGCCGTGGGAGCGGGCGGCCTGGAAGAGGGCGGGCACGGCGGCCCTCATGGAGATGCGGTAGGCGTCGCCCGCGTACACGCCGCCGAGCAGGGGCTCGACGAGCCGGTCGACGACCTCGTGGCCCATGCGCTCGGCGACGTACGCGCCGATGGCGATGTCCTCGCCGATCTCGGTGGGCGGCAGCTCGCGGTCGCGGTCGATCCGCGCGACGGCCTCGGCGGAGAGCAGCCGCTCGACGGCCCGGCCGTCGCCCGGGACGCCCATGACGTGGCCCTTCGGCATGGGCACGAGCTCGCCGCGGGACCACACGGAGGCGGTGGTGGTGGCGGGCGCCTGGATCCGGTCGGCGAGGCCGACCCGTTCGGCGAGTGCGACGGCCTCGGGGCGGCGGGCGAGCAGGGATTCGGCGCCGAGGTCGACGGGGGCGCCGGCGATCTCCCCGGCGAGCAGCTTGCCGCCGAGCCGGTCGCCGCCTTCGAGGAGGGTGACCCGGGCACCGGCGGTGACCAGCCGGTGGGCGGCGGCGAGGCCGGAGATGCCGCCTCCCACGACGACGACGTGCGATCCGGCGGGCGGGCGGCCGGTCGCCTCCCGTCCCCGCGTCGTCCGGCCGTCCGTGGTCGGGCCGTCCGTCGTCCGGCTGTCCGTGCTCTGCGCGTTCGCGTTCATGGGGCCGTTCATGGGACCACTCTCTCAAATCGCCCGTGCGCTCCCGATCCGAGGCCGGACCGTGACCGCTTCGCTACCGCCGGACCGCAACCCGCTCCCGCACCCGGACGTCCAACGGGCACCACGGCACACACCGAGAACCTTGGGGGGTTACGGATGCGAAGAGGGCGCACTGCCGCCGCGGCGGCGCTGCTGACGGTCTCACTCGTCCTGACGGGCTGCGGGGCGGGCGACACCGACGCCGGCTCGAGCGCGGACGGCAAGGGAGGCACGAGCGCGGAGAAGCCCGCGTACGCGGGGCCCGAGGCGGCGGCCGACGGGGCCGCCGGCACCGGCTCGGCGGAGGACAAGGCCTCGTCGGCCGCCACCACACCGCCGAAGAACTCCGCCCCGGCGGCGGCCCGGCAGCACGTGATCCGCACCGCCGAGCTGTACGTCGAGGTGAAGGACGCGACGAAGGGGACGGCGGCGGCCCGCCGGGTGGCGACGGCCGCGGGCGGCCACGTCGAGAACGAGACGACGGAACGGGTCGACGACACGCACGTCGTGTCCCGGCTGGTGCTGCGCGTGCCGCAGGAGCGGTACGACTCCGTCCTCGCCGAACTCGCGGGCGCGGGCAGGCTGCTGTCGCGCAAGGCGGACGCCAAGGACGTCACCGAGCAGGTGGTGGATGTCGAGAGCCGCATCGCGACCCAGCGGGCGAGCGTGGCGCGGGTCCGCGCGCTGATGGACCGGGCCACGCGGCTGAGCGACGTGGTGACCCTGGAGGGCGAACTGAGCCGCCGTCAGGCGGAACTGGAGTCGCTGCTCGCCCAGCAGGCCTCCCTGAAGGACCGTACGACGCTGGCCACGATCACCCTCGAACTGTCCGAGCCCGAGGGCCCGCACGCCGTCGACGACGACGAACGGCCGGGCCTCGGCGACGCCCTGCGCGGCGGCTGGGACGCCCTGGTGGCGGCCGTCGCCTGGATCCTGGTCGTCCTCGCCGCCCTCGCCCCGTGGCTCGCGGTCGCGGCGGTGCTGTACGCGCTGTGGCGGTGGGCGCTCCGCCCGCGCCTGCGCCGCCGCCCCGGGTCGCGGTCGGCCCAGGAGTCGCTCCCCTGGGTGCCGCGCGCCGAGCGCCCGACGAACGCGGCGGGCGTTCCCGCGGCACGGGACGGGGAAGAGGAGGAAACGGACGGCGCCGAGGGCACCGGCCGAACGGGCCCTTCGGCGTAGCGTGTTCGTATGACAGAGCGACTGGTGGTCATCGGCGGCGGGGGGGGGGGGGGGGTCGGTGCGTTGTGCGGCCGACAGGAGCCAGGGAACAAAAAAAAAGAGAGAGTCGCCCCTCCACCCAGGGAACCCCCCTCCCCCACCACCCCCCCCTCCCCTCCCCCCCCCCCCAGGCCCGCAGGCTCAAGGGGCCCGGAGAACTGGAGATCGTCGCCTTCGAGCGCGGGCACTTCAGCTCGTACTCGGCCTGCGGCATCCCGTACTGGGTCGGCGGCGACGTCGGCTCGCGCGACGGGCTGATCGCCCGCAGCCCGGAGGAGCACCGGGCCCGGGACATCGACCTGCGGATGCGGACCGAGGTGACCGAGCTCGACCTGGACCGGCAGCGGGTCCGCACCAGGGACCTGGAGTCCGGCTCCGAGGGCTGGACGGGCTTCGACAAGCTGGTGATCGCGACGGGCGCGCGGCCGCTGCGGCCGCCGCTGCCCGGCATCGACGCGCCGGGCGTGCACGGCGTGCAGACCCTGGACGACGGTCAGGCGCTGATCGACTCGCTGGCCCGGGCGAAGGGCCGGCGGGCTGTCGTGGTCGGCGCCGGCTACATCGGGGTCGAGATGGCGGAGGCGCTGCTCGGGCACGGCTTCGAGGTGACGGTCCTGAACCGGGGCGAGCAGCCGATGGCGACGCTGGATCCGGACATGGGCCGGCTGGTGCACGAGGCGATGGACGGCCTGGGCATCACGACGGTCGGCTCCGCGCCGGTGACGAAGATCCTCACCGGTGAGGACGGCCGCGTGCGGGCCGTGGCGACGGACGAGGGCGAGTACCCGGCCGACGTCGTGGTGCTCGGCATGGGCGTGGTGCCGGAGACCTCGCTGGCACGGGCGGCGGGGCTGCCGCTCGGCACGTACGACGGGCTGCTCACCGACCTGTCGATGCGGGTGCGCGGGCAGGAGAACGTCTGGGCCGGCGGTGACTGCGTGGAGGTCCTCGACCTGGTGTCGGGACGGGAGCGGTACGTGCCGCTGGGCACGCACGCCAACAAGCACGGCCAGGTGATCGGTTCGAACGTGGGCGGCGACTACGCGACCTTCCCCGGTGTGGTGGGGACGGCGGTGTCGAAGGTGTGCGACCTGGAGATCGCCAGGACCGGGCTGCGCGAGAAGGACGCCCGCGAGGTGGGGTTGCGCTACGTGACGGTCCGGGTGGAGTCGACGAGCCGCGCGGGCTACTACCCGGGAGCGGCGCCGATGACCGTGAAGATGCTGGCGGAACGGCGGACCGGGCGGCTGCTCGGCGTGCAGATCGTGGGCCGGGAGGGCGCGGGCAAGCGGGTCGACATCGCGGCGGTGGCGCTGACGGCGGGGATGACGGTGGAGCGGATGACGGCCCTCGACCTGGGCTACGCGCCGCCGTTCTCGCCCGTGTGGGACCCGGTTCTGGTGGCGGCCCGCAAGGCGGTGGGAGCCGTTCGGGCGGCAGGTTGACCCGAGCGGACCACGACCCTCGGTGACGGTTTGCGAGCACATGCGCACCGTGTGTGACTGGTCACATGATCCGACACACCATGCGAGCGCTCTGCGCCGCCTCTCTCCTGATAGCCCCGCTCGCCCTGAGCACGCCCGCCCAGGCCGCGACCACGTGCACCGTCAACGGCACCTCCGTCACCGGCACGACCATCAACGGAACGGCGGGCGCCGACTACATCTCCTGCGCGACGGTCGCCAGTGGCGACACCGTCAACGGCCAGGGCGGTGACGACTACATCGTCATCACCACCGGCGACCTCAACGGCACCGTCATCGGCAACGCCGGACGCGACTACATCCTCGTCGAGCAGGGCGTCGTCAACGGCACCGCGGGCGGCGGCAACGACGCCGACTACATCAACGTGAACAACAGGGTCTCGTCGACCGGGCGCATCTTCGGCGACCTCGGCAACGACTACCTGCGCGTCAACATCAACCAGAACGTCGTGAACGGCGGCCTCGGGGTCGACGTGTGCCGCGTCACCTCCGGCAACCCGCCCGTGGGCTGCGAGGCCTGACCCGGCCGCCGGGCCCGATCCCCCCCGTTGTGCGGGGGGAGGGA
>NZ_JBHXFE010000004.1:0-130864 GCF_042722475.1 Streptomyces sp. NPDC127092 | reverse complement strand
CCTTTTATCCTCCCAGACCCGCTGTGGTTAGGGCATCCCCCCCGCCCCCTTCCCCCCCCCCCCCTCTTCCTGCCCCCCCCCCACTCCCTTTCCCCCCACAACGGCACGTGGCGACGCGCCACCCTCCGGGGTCAGCGGGCCGTCCGCGTGTGCACGTACTCCACCAGGCGGGTCAGCGCGTCCGGGTCGGTCGTCGGCAGCACCCCGTGACCGAGGTTGAACACGTGGCCCTCCAGGCCCGCGGCGGCGGCCAGGACCTCGTCCGTCTTGGCCTCCACGGCCTCCCGCGACGAGAACAGCACGGCCGGGTCGAGGTTGCCCTGGAGCGCCTTGCCGGGGCCGACCCGGCGGGCCGCCTCGTCGAGCGGGACGCGCCAGTCGACGCCCACGACGTCGGCACCGGCCTCGCCCATGAGGCCGAGCAGCTCGCCCGTCCCCACGCCGAAGTGGATGCGCGGGACGCCGTAGTGGGCGACCGCGTCGAAGACCTTCGCCGAGGCCGGCATGACCGAGCGGCGGTAGTCGGCGGGGGCGAGGGCGCCGACCCAGGAGTCGAAGAGCTGGACGGCGGAGGCACCGGCCTCGATCTGGACCTTGAGGAAGGCCGAGGTGATCTCGGCGAGGCGGTCGAGCAGATCGGCCCACAGCTGCGGGTCGCCGTACATGAGCGCCTTGGTGTGCTCGTGGTTGCGCGACGGACCGCCCTCGACGAGGTAGCTCGCGAGGGTGAACGGGGCGCCGGCGAAGCCGATCAGCGGGGTGGCGCCGAGCTCGGCGGTGAGCATGCCGATGGCCTCGGTGACGTACGAGACGTCCTCCGGGGTCAGGTCGCGCAGCCGGTCCAGGTCGGCGCGGGTGCGGATCGGCTCGGCGACGACCGGGCCGACGCCGGGCTTGATGTCGAGGTCGACGCCGATGGCCTTGAGCGGGACGACGATGTCGCTGAAGTAGATCGCCGCGTCGACCTTGTGGCGGCGCACCGGCTGCAGGGTGATCTCGGTGACCAGCTCGGGCCGCATGCAGGACTCGAGCATGGGGATGCCCTCGCGGACCTTGAGGTACTCGGGCAGGGACCGCCCGGCCTGCCGCATGAACCAGACCGGCGTGTGCGGCACGGGCTCGCGCCGGCACGCCTTGAGGAATGCGGAGTCGTACGTCTGCGGCTGGTGCTTCGTCTGCTGCCCCTCGGGGCCGTGGTTGGCGCTCACGCCCAGAATCTTCGCATGTGGCGAGAAGCCGCTCGCCCGGCCCGGGTGTCCCTCCCTGCGCACGGGCCCCGTTCCGCCTACTCTTCCCCGCATGGCTGCGGCTCAGGGACATTTTTCCGATCATTCCGACGGCATTCGAGGGACGAGGAAGACGGCGGGCGACAGGGTGGATCCCACGGAGAAGAACCCGGTACCGGCCGCGTTCCGGCGGGCGGTCGAGGGGCTGCGCGCGGCCCGGCTGCGGCCGGAGATCGAGGTGGACCCGACCCGGCCGCCGCAGCGGCTCGCCCCGTACGCGTACGCCCTGGAGGCGGCGGTCGTGGAGGGCGAGCAGGACCTGGCGGACGGGCGGCTCGTGCTGCTGCACGACCCCGCAGGGCACGAGACCTGGAAGGGCACCTTCCGGATGGTGACGCTGGTCCGGGCGGAGCTGGAGCCGGAGATGGCGGCGGACCCGCTGCTGCCGGAGGTCTGCTGGTCCTGGCTGACCGGGGCGTTCGAGGCGCGCGGCCTGACGTACGGGGAGGCGGGCGGCACCGTGACCATGGCGGGGTCGCACTACTTCGGCGGGCTCGCGGAGCGGCGCCCGGCGACGCAGATCGAGATCCGGGCCTCGTGGACGCCGCAGGAGGGTCCGGCCGGGGTGCCGGACGCGGGGGCACACCTGGCGGCGTGGTGCGATCTGCTGTGCCAGGTGGCGGGGCTGCCGCCGGCTCCGGTGGAGCCGGGTGACGGCGGTGCGGGTCCGGGCGCGGGGACGACGTCGGGGGCGGGGATCGTCTCGCTGCCCCAGCGGCGGGGACCGCAGCAGCTGTAGGACGTGTCTGACTGCGTGTCGTACTGCGGCGTTTTTCGGACACTTTCGGGTGCGGAACGCGTGAGGCTCGTACGATGATCGATCACGCGTCCGAATTGCCCCAATTGTTACTCACCAAATCGTGATCTTTCCCTAAAGGCGGGCGGCCCAGCTGCCGAAGGACTCAGTGACCCCTTCAAAGCACGGGTTCGCCCCCGGCTTCTTCCCCGAGCCGGCTCCGTCCCGCACCTTCCCCAGGAGGCCTGGTGTCCGTTCTCCTCGAGCAGCCCGCAAGCCTGGTCGCCTACCGCCCGAACAAGCCGACGGCCATGGTCGTCGTGGCCGACCCGCGCGTCCGCTCCACCGTCACCCGCCACCTGTGGGCGCTCGGCGTGCGCGACGTCATCGAGGCGTCGTCCATCGCGGAGGCCCGTCCCCGCGTCGGCAACCCGCGCGACATCTGCGTGGCCGACGTCCACCTCCCCGACGGCAGCGGCCTGACCCTGCTGTCCGAGACCCGCGCCGCGGGCTGGCCCAACGGCCTCGCCCTCTCCGCCGCCGACGACATCGGCGCCGTGCGCAACGCCCTCGCCGGCGGCGTCAAGGGCTACGTCGTCACCGGAACCCGCACCAACATCGGCCACCCCACCCGGCCCGGCGCCGCCCCCATCGGCTCCGCCGCCGCCCGCCTCGGCCACCGCCGCCCCCCGGGTGCCCCGAGCCACCCGGGCGGCTACCGCGAGCTCTCCGGCCGCGAGGTCGAGGTGCTCCGCCTGGTCGCCGAGGGCCAGTCCAACAAGGCCATCGGCGTCTCCATGGGCCTCTCGGCCCTCACCGTGAAGAGCCACCTGGCCCGCATCGCCCGCAAGCTGGGCACCGGCGACCGCGCCGGCATGGTCGCGGTGGCCCTGCGCACGGGGATCATCCACTGAGACCTGACACAGACGAGCACCTGTCGGCTAAACGTTCCGCCGACAGGTGCTTCGCCTTTTCCAGGTTCTGATGCGAATGCCTCGACGCTCGGTCGACCGCCGGCGCCGGCAGAGAAATCAAACGAAAATCCGAGAAGCTACCCGATCCGGTGATCACGGAGTCAAGACCACACGAACATACGACTGCCGCACTACGGTCCGGTGTCGTGAAGCTGGTGGTGCAGGTGAAGCTGCTGCCGATGCCCGAGCAGGCGTTGGCTCTTGAGGCGACCCTGCGTGCTTGCAACCAGGCCGCCACACACGCTTCCGGTGTCGCCTTCGCCAGGAGCCTGAAGGATCGCAATGGTCTGCAGAAAGCGGTGTACGGGGATCTGAAGGCGTCGTTCGGGTTGTCGGCTCAGCCGGCGGTCCGTGTGGTGAAGAAGGTTGTCGACGCCTACGCGGCGCTGAAGGCAAATCTGCGGGCCCCGAACCTGGGCCCGCCCACTTCGAAGCGGCACCGCTCGGCTGTCGGCTCGCCGGTCGTTTTCCGGCCGGAGGCGGCGCAGCCGTTCGACGACCGTTGCCTGTCGTGGCAGTACGACGCGCGGACAGTCTCGATCTGGACGGTGGGTGGGCGCATGAAGGGGGTTCGCTTCGCCTGCGCGCCGAGGTCCAGGCCAGGCGCACCCGCTCGGCCACCCGTCGCCTCACCCGGTGGGCGAGGAAGGAACACCGTCATGCCACGCAGGTGAACCACAGCATCAGCAAGGAGATCGTGTCTGTCGCGCAACGCACCGGTCGCGGGATCGCCATCGAGGAGCTCGATGGCATCCGGGACCGGGTACGGCTTCGCCGCGACCAGCGGGGCACCCTCTCCTCCTGGCCGTTCCACCAGCTCGGGCAACACCTCGCCTACAAGGCCCGCAGAGCCGCGGTGCCCTTCCTCGTGGTGGATCCGGCCTTCACCTCGCAGCGCTGTCCGCGCTGCGGTCACACCGGCCGGGCCAACCGGCCCACCCGGGAGCAGTTCCGTTGTCGTCGGTGCGGGCTCGCTGGCCCTGCCGACGTCGTCGCCGGGGTCAACGTGCGCAACCGCGCACGCTCGGCGTGGGCATTCGCCACCATGCCCGTCCCGTCGCCGGCCAAAGCCGGTGACGAGAGATGCGACCCGTGACCGTCCCGTCGTAGGGGGTAGTCGGGAGCGCAACGAGGCGCGAACGACCGAGCCCACGAGCTCGGCCGGTCGCGGCCACGAAGGTGACAGATACCCTTGACTGCTCCGCCATAGGCAGGATTCACCGACGTCACGGCCGAGGTCATCCTCCCCCAGCTGGGAAGCGCACCGGCACACTCCTCGTCCGGGGGTAAGAGGTTGCGGGCGAACAGCTGACGGGGAGCCTTCAGGCAGTTCCCGGGGCACATGACCACGGAAGTTCCGGGATTCGTCGAGAAGTAACCAGAAGCATTCGCAGGTCAGGTGCCTCCCGGCCTCTGGAGTGCAGGTCGGCTGC
This sequence comes from Streptomyces sp. NPDC127092, assembly GCF_042722475.1. Taxonomy (NCBI): domain Bacteria; kingdom Bacillati; phylum Actinomycetota; class Actinomycetes; order Kitasatosporales; family Streptomycetaceae; genus Streptomyces; species Streptomyces sp. NPDC127092. The sequence continues at coordinate 126,435 of NZ_JBHXFE010000004.1, read as the reverse complement.
TTGCGCGGGCGGATACCCTTGACAGGTGACCGACGCCCAAGACACCGCGAGTGACACCGCACTGCGAACCACCGGGGGCGCCCCCTCGGACGACGACGTCCCTGCGCATGGGCTGCCGATCCCGCTGCTCGAACCCCGTGAGGGCATTCCGCCCGTCGTCGAGACCGAGGACGCCCTCGCCGAGGTGATCGCCGCCTTCGCCGCCGGCCGCGGCCCCGTCGCCGTGGACGCCGAGCGCGCCTCCGGCTACCGGTACGGGCAGCGCGCCTATCTCGTCCAGCTCCGCCGTGAGGGCGCGGGCACCGCGCTGATCGACCCGGTGGGCTGTCCCGATCTTTCCGGGCTCGGCGAGGCGCTGGCCGGGACCGAGTGGATCCTGCACGCCGCGACCCAGGACCTGCCGTGCCTGCGCGACATAGGCATGGTGCCGACGCGGCTGTTCGACACCGAGCTGGCCGGGCGGCTGGCCGGGTTCCCGCGGGTCGGTCTCGGCGCGATGGTCGAGTCGGTCCTCGGCTACGCCCTGGAGAAGGGGCACTCCGCGGTCGACTGGTCCACCCGCCCGCTGCCCGAGCCCTGGCTGCGGTACGCGGCGCTGGACGTGGAGCTCCTCGTCGACCTGCGCGACGAGCTGGAGAAGGAGCTCGACCGGCAGGGCAAGCTGGAGTGGGCGCTCCAGGAGTTCGACGCCATCGCCTCCGCGCCGCCCGCCCCGCCGCGCAAGGATCCCTGGCGCCGTACGTCGGGCATGCACAAGGTCCGGCGGCGCCGCCAGATGGCGGTGGTCCGGGAGCTGTGGACGGCCCGTGACCGGGTCGCCCAACGGCGCGACGTCTCGCCCGGCAAGGTGCTGAGCGACGCGGCGATCGTGGAGGCGGCGCTCGCGCTGCCGCCGAACGCGGGTGCCCTGTCCGCCCTGCCCGGTTTCGGGCAGCGGATGGGCCGGCGCCAGCTGGAGCAGTGGCAGGCGGCCGTGGACCGGGCGAAGGCCCTGCCGGACGCCGAGCTGCCCCAGCCCGGCCAGCCGGTGGCGGGCCCGCCGCCGCCGCGCGCGTGGGCGGACAAGGACCCGGCAGCCGCGGCCCGGCTCGCGGCGGCGCGCACCGCGGTGTCGGCGCTCGCGGAGGAGCTGAACCTGCCGCAGGAGAACCTCATCACGCCGGACACGGTGCGCCGGGTGTGCTGGGAGCCGCCCTCCCCCGCCACCCAGGACACCGTCGCCGAGGCCCTGGCGGGCTACGGCGCCCGGCCGTGGCAGGTCGCGCTGGTGACGCCGCTGCTCGCGGCGGCGCTGGCGGCCCACGCCTGAGCGCCCGCCGTACGCGTGGCGGAGCCCCCGGTGCCGGCGCACCGGGGCCTCCGCCGTTCTGTCGCCGTGTCGCCGTGTCGCCGTGTCGTTCTACGGGGCCGGGCTGAGGTCGCCGTTGGTGTTCATCTCGAAGACGCCCTGGGTCTTGCCGTCGACCTTGAGGTGCTTGAGCCAGTGCTTCGAGAGGTTGTGCACGTTCTGGTGCTGCTCCTCCCAGATCAGCGTGTGCCCGGCGCAGTCGACCTTGACCATGAGCTTGTGGGGGCCGGTGACGGCGTTGTAGAGGGCGGGGACCGAGAAGTTGAGTTCCGGGTTGGAGCTGGGCGGTGAGGTGTTGACCGTGGCGTCGTGCTCGCCGTACACGATCAGCAGGGGCACCGCTCCGCCGAGGACTCCGCCCTGCGCCGCCGTCGTCTTGTTCCAGCCCCAGCGGACGAAGTTCCGGATCCGGTTGAGGCCCTCCGGCGGCCCCCAGGTGCTGCCCACGGGGTCGTTCGCCATCACCGCGGCCCAGGCCTTCTCGACGATGCCGGGTTCGCGCTGGCCGTCGCAGCCCAGTTCGTTGTTCCACGCCGACTCGAGGCCCCATCGCGTGCCGAGGAACATCGGGAAGCCCGGCTGCGGAAGCTGGCTGGGCGGGTTCGAGGTGCCGTCGGGCGGGAAGGTCGGCGCCAGCAGGAACAGGCTCTCCACCTTGCCGGGGTTGTTCACCGCGTACGGCCCCATGGTGACCGCCCCGGCGGAGTAGCCGATGAACGCGATCTTGTCGACCTGCCGCTCCTTGCGGATGTACTCCACGACGGTGTTCAGCTCGTCCCGGTCGCTGTACGAGTTGTTCAGCTGGAACGCGTAGTTCACCGGGCCGGGGACGAAGCCCGGTGGTCGTGGCTTGAGGAGGTTCTGGTTGGCGGGGTTGGCGTTGCGCGGGTCGTCCATCTTGGGACGCGGTGACCGTCCGGAACCCTGGAGGTCCATCATGAAGACGTCGTAGCCGGCCTTGGCCAGGTGCTCCCCCCAGCTGTAGGAGCCGTGCTGGAGGTCGAAGGCCGCGAGCGCCGGGATGCTCCGGCCGTGCAGCATGAGAACGGCCTTGCGCTCCGGGAGGTGTCCCAGGGGCGTGCCGTCCCGTTCCCGCACGAAGAGCTTGACCATCTCGTCCTTGTTCGCGGGGATGGTGGACTTGTGGGGGACCTCGTGGTCCTTCGTGATCACCGCTGCCATGGGAATCCTTCCGTGTGTCGGGTCCTGGGCCTGGTTCCGGGCGGTGCCGGGCCTCGGCTCGATGCGTACCCGTCGCCGGCGGCGCGGCCCCGTTCCTGGGCCCATCGGGTGGGGGAAACCTCCGATCGGACGGGCGCACGGAGGGCGCACGCGGAGGCTCCGGCCCGATGTGAGGGGTGTGACGTTCGCCGCTTGGGGCGGGGGGACTGGGCAGCTTGGTTACCCGCAAGTAGCATGGGGGTAGCAAGCGCGCGCTTAGCCGCGTGCCGGGCCGCGCGCCCAGCAGCAGCAGTGCCATCCCGCACCCTGGAGGAGAGCCATCGTGCCTCGTACCGTCAGGGACGTCGTCTTCGTCGACGGCGTCCGTACCCCGTTCGGCAAGGCGGGCCCGAAGGGCATCTACCACGAGACCCGCGCCGACGACCTCGTCGTGAAGGCCATCCGGGAGCTGCTGCGCCGCAACCCCGGCCTCGACCCGAAGAAGATCGACGAGGTCGCCATCGCCGCGACCACGCAGATCGGTGACCAGGGTCTGACCCTCGGCCGCACGGCCGGCATCCTCGCCGGTCTGCCGCAGTCCGTGCCGGGCTACTCCATCGACCGCATGTGCGCGGGCGCGATGACCGCCGTCACCTCGGTCGCCGGCTCCATCGCCTTCGGCGCGTACGACGCCGTCATCGCCGGTGGTGTCGAGCACATGGGCCGTCACCCCATGGGCGAGGGCGTGGACCCGAACCCGCGGTTCGTCAGCGAGAAGCTGGTCGACGAGTCCGCCCTGTTCATGGGCATGACCGCCGAGAACCTGCACGACCGCTACCCGACCATCACCAAGCAGCGCGCCGACGAGTACGCCGTGCGCTCGCAGGAGAAGGCCGCCAAGGCGTACGCCGACGGCAAGATCCAGCAGGACCTGGTGCCGATCTCGGTGCGCCGCACCTCTCCCGAGGGCGGCGAGACCGGCTGGGGCCTCGTCACCGCCGACGAGCCGATGCGCCCGGGCACCACGCTGGAGTCGCTGGCCAACCTGAAGACGCCGTTCCGCGTCCACGGCAACGTCACCGCGGGCAACGCGGCCGGCCTCAACGACGGCGCCACCGCCTCGATCATCGCCTCCGAGGACTTCGCCCGCGAGAACAACCTCCCGGTGAAGATGCGCCTGGTCTCCTACGCCTTCGCCGGCGTCGAGCCCGAGGTCATGGGCTACGGCCCGATCCCGGCCACCGAGAAGGCCCTCGCCAAGGCCGGTCTCACGATCGACGACATCCAGCTGTTCGAGATCAACGAGGCCTTCGCCGTCCAGGTGCTCGCCTTCCTGGAGCACTACGGCATCGCCGACGACGACGCCCGCGTCAACCAGTACGGCGGCGCCATCGCGTACGGCCACCCGCTCGCCTCCTCCGGCGTCCGTCTGATGACGCAGCTGGCCCGCCAGTTCGAGGAGCAGCCGGAGGTCCGCTACGGCCTCACCACCATGTGCGTCGGCTTCGGCATGGGCGCCACGGTCATCTGGGAGAACCCGAACCACAAGGACGCCGGAGGCAGCAAGTGAGCACCACCGCAGAGCTTCTGAAGGGCGCCGCCGAGCTCTTCCCGGACGAGGTCGTCACCTCGGCCCACGTACGTCACTTCGAACTCCCCGCGGGTGCGGGCCGGTTCGCGCTGGTCACGCTGGACAACGGCTTCGACCACACCAAGCCGACCACCTTCGGCCCGCAGTCGCTCGCCAACCTGAACACGGCGATCGACCAGGTCGAGGCCGAGGCCGCGAACGGTGAGATCGTCGGCGTCGGCATCACCGGCAAGCCGTTCATCTTCGCCGTCGGCGCGGACCTCAAGGGCGTCGAGCTGCTCAAGCAGCACTCCGACGCGCTCGCCATCGGCAAGGGCGGCCACGACGTCTTCAAGCGTCTGTCCGCGCTCGCCGTGCCGACCTTCGCGTACTACAACGGCGCTGCCATGGGCGGCGGCGTCGAGGTCGGTCTGCACTGCACCTACCGCACCGTCTCGAAGGCCCTGCCGGCCTTCTCGCTGCCCGAGGTCTTCCTCGGCCTGGTGCCCGGCTGGGGCGGCTGCACGATCCTGCCGAACCTGATCGGCGCGGAGAAGGCCGTCTCGGTCATCATCGAGAACAGCCTCAACCAGAACCGCCAGCTCAAGGGCAAGCAGGTCTTCGAGCTCGGCATCGCCGACGCGATCTTCGAGGGCGCCGACTTCCTGGAGCAGTCGCTCGTCTGGACCGCCGGTGTCCTGAACGGCTCCGTCACGGTCGAGCGTCCCGAGGTCGACCGCGGCGAGGCCTGGGACCAGGCCGTCGCCAAGGGCCGTGCCATCGCCGACTCCAAGGTGCACGGCGCCGCCCCGGCCGCCTACCGCGCCCTCGACATCGTCGAGGCCGCCAAGGACGGCGACCTGCAGAAGGGCTTCGACGCCGAGGACCAGGCCCTCGCGGACCTGATCATGGGCGGCGAGCTGCGCTCCGGCATCTACGCCTTCAACCTGGTGCAGAAGCGCGGCAAGCGCCCGGCCGGCGCGCCGGACAAGAACCTGGCCCGCCCGGTCACCAAGGTCGGTGTCGTCGGCGCCGGTCTGATGGCCTCCCAGCTGGCCCTGCTCTTCCTGCGCCGCCTCGAGGTGCCGGTCGTCCTGACCGACATCGACCAGGAGCGCGTCGACAAGGGCGTGGGCTACGTCCACGGCGAGATCGACAAGCTGCTCGGCAAGGGCCGCATCAACCAGGACAAGGCCAACCGCCTCAAGGGCATGGTCTCCGGTGTCCTGGACAAGGCGGCGGGCTTCGCGGACGCGGACTTCATCATCGAGGCCGTGTTCGAGGAGATGTCCGTCAAGCAGAAGGTGTTCGCCGAGGTCGAGGCGGTCGCTCCGGCGCACGCGATCCTCGCCACCAACACCTCCTCGCTGTCCGTCTCGGAGATGGCCTCCAAGCTCCGGCACCCGGAGCGCGTGGTCGGCTTCCACTTCTTCAACCCGGTCGCGATCCTCCCGCTCCTGGAGATCGTCCGCGGCGAGAAGACCGACGACGCCTCGCTGGCCACGGCCTTCGCCGTCGCCAAGAAGCTGAAGAAGACGGGTGTGCTGACGAAGGACGCTCCGGCGTTCGTCGTGAACCGCATCCTGACCCGCTTCATGGGCGAGATCCAGAACATCATCGACGAGGGCACCCCGGTGGCCGTGGCGGAGAAGGCGGTCGAGCCGCTGGGTCTGCCGATGTCCCCGCTGGTCCTCCTGGAGCTCGTGGGCCCGGCGATCGGTCTGCACGTCTCCGAGACCCTGAACCGCGCCTTCCCGGAGCGCTTCACGGTCTCCCCCAACCTGAAGGCGGTCGTCGAGGCCGGCAAGCGCGGCTTCTACGTCTACAACGCGGAGAACGGCTTCAAGCCGGAGCTCGACCCCGAGGTCGCCGCGCTCCTGAAGCAGGGCGACGTCGTCCTGACCGAGGAGCAGGCCCGTGACCGCGTCCTCGACGCGGTGGCGCAGGAGATCGGCCTGATGCTGGAGGAGGGTGTCGTCGCCGAGGCACAGGACATCGACCTCTGCCTGATCACCGGTGCCGGCTGGCCCTTCCACCTGGGCGGCATCACGCCGTACCTGGACCGTGAGGGCGTCTCCGAGCGCGTCAACGGCAAGCGGTTCCTGGCGCAGGGCGTGGCGAGCGTCCCGGCGTAACGCCAGCGCGTGACCCGTACGTGTGACGGCCCGGCACCACGAGATGGTGCCGGGCCGTCATGCTGTCCCCATGGACCTGCTGCCCCTGCTGATCGTCGACGGTGCCAACGTGGTCGGGTCGGTGCCCGACGGATGGTGGAAGGACCGGCGCGGGGCCGCGGAGCGGCTGCGGGACCGGCTCGCCGAGCGGGGCGGGCCGGAGGGCGGGCCGTTCGCCGGGCCGTACGAGATCGTGCTCGTCGTCGAGGGCCGGGCCCGGGGCGTGGAGTCCGTGCCGGGAGTACGGGTGGAGGACGCGCCCGGGAGCGGCGACGACCTGATCGCCCGGCTGGCCCGGGACGCGGCCGGCCGGCCGTGCCTGGTGGTCACGGCCGACCGGGAGCTGCGGCGGAGGGTCGAGGAGGCGGGCGCGGAGTGCGTCGGCCCGCGGAGCCTCCCCTGAGTCCGGGACGTCAGTACTTCGCTTCCTGGCCCAGCCGGCCGAGGCGGCTGTGGCTCCTTCCGTACAGGAAGTAGACGACGATGCCGATGACCATCCACACCGCGAAGCGGAACCAGGTCTCGCCGGGCAGGTTGAGCATCAGCCAGAGCGAGGCGGCGATGGAGAGGACCGGCAGCACCGGCACCCACGGGGTGCGGAAGGCGCGGTGCAGGTCGGGGCGGGTGCGGCGCAGGACGATCACGCCGGCGGCGACCATGACGAAGGCGAACAGGGTGCCGATGTTCACCAGCGTCGCGAGCTCGTCGATGCTGGTGAAGCCGGAGACGATCGCGATGATCACGCCGAGCAGGATGGTCGGCCGGTACGGGGTCTTGAAGCGCGGGTGCGTGACGGAGAAGAAGCGCGGCAGCAGTCCGTCGCGGCTCATCGCGAAGAAGACCCGGGTCTGGCCGAGCAGCAGGATCAGACAGACCGTGGTGAGGCCGACGGCGGCGCCGAAGCTGATGACGCCCGCGTAGAACGGGTGTCCGACGGCCTTGAAGGCGTCGGCGAGCGGGGCGCTGACGGACAGTTCGGTGTAGTGCTGCATGCCGGTGACGACGAGCGCGACGGCCACGTAGAGCACGGTGCAGATGAAGAGCGAGCCGAGGATGCCGCGGGGCATGTCGCGCTGCGGGAGCTTGGTCTCCTCGGCCGCGGTGGCGACGACGTCGAAGCCGATGAAGGCGAAGAAGACGACCGAGGCGGCGGTGAAGATGCCCATCACGCCGAAGTTCGTGGGCTCGTAGCCGAAGATGAGCTGCACCATCGGCGAGTCCCAGTTGCTGCCGCCGCCCTCGGGGGTGACGGCCGGCGGGATGAAGGGCTTGTAGTTGTCGCCGACGATGAAGAACAGGCCCGCGATGATGACGATCATGACGACGGTCACCTTGATGGCGACGACGATCGCGGTGATCCGGGCGGACAGCTTCATGCCGACGACGAGGATCGCGGTCAGCACGAGGACCAGCAGGAACGCGAGGATGTCGAAGGTGCCGCCGGGCACGTCGGGGCCTTCCAGGGCGGCCGGCAGGTGCCAGTCGACGTTGTCCATCAGGGAGCGGACGTAACCGGACCAGCCGACGGCGACGACGGCGGTGCCGAGCGCGAACTCCAGGACGAGGTCCCAGCCGATGATCCAGGCCGGCAGCTCGCCGATGGAGGCGTACGCGAAGGTGTACGCCGAACCGGCGACCGGCACGGTGGAGGCGAACTCCGCGTAGCACAGGGCCGCCAGGGCGCAGACGATGCCCGCGGCCACGAACGCGAGGGCGGTGGCCGGGCCCGCGTTCTCCTTGGCGACCTTTCCGGTGAGCACGAAGATGCCGGTGCCGATGATGACACCGACACCGAACACCGTCAGATCCCAGGCGGAGAGGGATTTCTTGAGCGCGTGCTCGGGCTCCTCGGTGTCACGGATCGACTGCTCGACCGTCTTCGTTCGGAACATCCCGGAATTCGCGCGTGGCTGCTGGTCCGTACTCACCGTCGCACCTCCTGGCAGTGGGGCTGCCCGCCCTCAGGCCAGAATGCACGCGGAAGGGCCGGTCGGCACCCGCAAGGGTGGTCCGACCGGCCCAAAGCTGACGCTGGGTGACCGAAGGTCAGTCGCGCGCGGGCTCCACGGAGCCGAGAGCCCGGGGGAGGCCGTCCAGTCGCGAGACCAGGCCGGTGACCTGACGGGCGATGTCCGGGGCGGTCAGCCCGATCTCGGCCAGGACCTCGCCGCGGGAGGCGTGGTCGAGGAAGCGCGGCGGGATGCCGAAGTCGCGCAGCGGCACGTCCACGCCCGCGTCGCGCAGCGCCTGGGCGACGGCGGAGCCGACGCCGCCGACGCGGCTGTTGTCCTCGACGGTGACGACCACCCGGTGCTGCTCGGCGAGCGGGGCCATCGCCTCGTCGACCGGCTTGACCCAGCGCGGGTCGACCACGGTGGTGGAGATGCCCTGCTTGTCGAGGAGGTCGGCGACCTCCAGGCACATGGGCGCGAGGGCGCCCACCGAGACGAGCAGGACGTCGGGCCTGTCGCTGCCGGCCTCGCGCAGCACGTCCATGCCGCCGACCCGGCGCAGGGCCGGGACGGCCGGGCCGACCGCGCCCTTGGAGAAGCGGACCACGGTGGGCGCGTCGGTGACCTCGACGGCCTCGCGCAGCTGGGCGCGGACCTGGTCGGCGTCGCGCGGCGCGGCGAGCCGGAGGCCCGGCACGACCTGGAGGATCGACATGTCCCACATGCCGTTGTGGGAGGCGCCGTCGGTGCCGGTGACACCGGCGCGGTCGAGCACGAAGGTGACGCCGCACTTGTGCAGGGCCACGTCCATCAGGACCTGGTCGAAGGCGCGGTTGAGGAAGGTCGCGTAGACCGCGAAGACCGGGTGGAGGCCGCCGGTGGCGAGGCCGGCCGCGGAGACCGCGGCGTGCTGCTCGGCGATGCCCACGTCGAACACGCGGTCGGGGAAGGCCTTGGCGAACTTGTCGAGGCCGACGGGCTGGAGCATGGCGGCGGTGATGCCGACGATGTCCTCGCGCTCCTTGCCGAGCGCGACCATCTCGTCGGCGAAGACGCCGGTCCAGTCGGCGCCGGAGGAGGCGATCGGCAGACCGGTGTCGGGATGGATCTTGCCGACGGCGTGGAAGCGGTCGGCCTCGTCCTGGAGGGCCGGCTGGTAGCCGCGGCCCTTCTCGGTGAGGCAGTGCACGATGACCGGGCCGCCGAAGCGCTTGGCGCGGGTGAGGGCGGACTCCAGGGCCTCGATGTCGTGGCCGTCGATGGGGCCGACGTACTTCAGGCCGAGGTCCTCGAACATGCCCTGCGGGGCGATGAAGTCCTTCAGGCCCTTCTTGGCGCCGTGCAGCGTCTCGTAGAGCGGCTTCCCGACGACCGGGGTGCGCTCCAGGATGTCCTTGCCGCGGGCCAGGAAGCGCTCGTAGCCGTCGGTGGTGCGCAGGGTCGCCAGGTGGTTGGCGAGGCCGCCGATGGTGGGCGCGTAGGAGCGCTCGTTGTCGTTGACGACGATGACGAGCGGGCGGTCCTTGGCGTCGGCGATGTTGTTCAGCGCCTCCCAGGCCATGCCGCCGGTGAGCGCGCCGTCACCGATGACGGCGACGACGTGGTCGTCCTTCTTCAGGATCTGGTTGGCCTTGGCGAGGCCGTCGGCCCAGCCGAGGACCGTCGAGGCGTGCGAGTTCTCGATGACGTCGTGCTCGGACTCCGCCTGCGAGGGGTAGCCGGACAGGCCGCCCTTCATCTTCAGCTTGGAGAAGTCCTGGCGGCCGGTGAGCAGCTTGTGCACGTAGCTCTGGTGGCCGGTGTCCCACAGGACCTTGTCCTTGGGCGAGTCGAAGACGCGGTGCAGGGCGATGGTCAGCTCGACCACGCCGAGGTTGGGACCGAGGTGCCCGCCGGTCTTGGAGACGGCGTCCACGAGGAACGACCTGATCTCTTCGGCCAGCAGGTCCAGCTGTTCCGAGGAGAGCCGGTCCAGATCTCGCGGTCCCCTGATACGGGTCAGCAACGCCACCCGTGCCTCCTTGCGTTTGAACTGGTCGAGCTTGCCGATTTGTCGAGTCTAATGTTCCGTCTTGGATCGTGGGCATCGGGCCCGGAGTGGCGCACCACCCTGATGGCCGACACACCACTGATCCGTCTGCCCCGTCCACTGGTCCGGACGCAGCAGCGCCCGGCGACGGTTTCCCGGCGCCGGGCGGACTGGCTGTGGTGTGGGTTACGCGCGGCCCGCGGTCTTCTGCGTGCGGCGGGACACCGAGTCGATCACGACGGCGGCGAGCAGCACCGCGCCGGTGATCATGTTCTGGATGGCGTTGGACATGCCGATCATGTTCAGGCCCTGCTGGATCGACTGGATCACGATCATTCCCAGGAGTGCCGACCAGACCTTGCCGCGGCCGCCGAAGAGGCTGGTGCCGCCGATCACGGCCGCGGCGATGACCAGCATCAGCGTGTTGCCGCCGCCGAGGCTCTTGGTCGCGCCGCCGGAGAGGCTCGCGATGAACAGGCCGCCGAAGGCGGCGAGGGTGCCGGAGATCGCGAAGACGGCGATCCGGACCCGGTCCACGTTGATGCCGGCGCGGCGGGCCGCCTCGGCGTTGCCGCCGACCGCGAAGACCTTGCGGCCGAAGAGGGTGCGGCGGGCGACGAAGTCGGCGAGCACCAGGACGGCCAGGAAGAGCACCAGGGCGAGCGGCAGGCCGCGGGCGCCGGCGGGCTCGTTCATGACGTACGCGACGACGAGGACGAGGACCGCGACGACGGCGGTGCGCAGCACGATCTCGCTGACCGGGCGGGCCGGCAGGAGGGCGGCCTTGCGGCGGCTGCTGTCGCGCAGCAGCGAGAACAGGTACGCGGCGATGGCGACCAGGGCGAGGCCGTAGGCGGCGATCTTGTCGGCGAAGAAGTAGTTGGTGAGGTTCTCCACCACGCTGCCGGACGGCGTGTTGATGGAGCCCTCGCCGCCCATGAGCCACTCCTGGAGACCCATCCAGCCGAGGAAGCCGGCCAGGGTGACCACGAAGGCGGGGACGCCGATCTTCGCGAAGAAGAAGCCGTGCAGCGCGCCGATGACGGTGCCGGTGAGCACCGCGAACAGGATGGCCAGCCACTCGTTCATGCCGTTGCTGACCTGGAGGCCGGCCCACACGGCGGCGCCGACGCCGGCGACCGAGCCCATGGAGAGGTCGATCTCGCCGAGGACGAGCACGAAGACGATGCCGACGGCCATGATGCCGAGGCCGGAGGCATACACGGCGACGTTGGCGACCGAGCTCGCGGACAGGAAGTTGCTGTTCTGGAGCTGGAAGACGACGGCGATGACGATCAGGCCGAGGATCACGGGGAGCGAGCCGAGCTCGCCGCCGCGGATCTTGCGGGTGAACTCGGTCCAGTAGCCCTTGATGCCCTCCTCGCGGACGAGGAGGCGGGGGTCGACGGCCGGGACCGGGGCGGCCGACTCCTCGACGGTGGTGTCCGGGGTCTCCGGGGCGGGGTTCTTCGTGAGGTCGCTCACTTGGCGTCCTCCTTCGAGGCGGTACGGGCCTGCCGGCGGGTCACGGCGTTGTCCGTGGCACCGGTGATGGCGGCGATGATCGTCTCGTGGGTGGTGTCCTTGACGTCGAAGACACCGTTGTTGCGGCCGAGGCGGAGGACGGCGACCTTGTCCGCGACGGCGCGGACGTCGGCCATGTTGTGGCTGATGAGGATGACGCCGTGGCCGCGCTCGCGCAGCCGCTCCACGAGGTCGAGCACCTGTGCGGTCTGCTCGACGCCGAGGGCGGCGGTGGGCTCGTCCAGGATGACGATCTTGGGGTCGCCGATCAGGGCGCGGGCGATGGCCACGACCTGGCGCTGGCCGCCGGAGAGGGCGGCGACGGGTATGCGGACCGACGGGATGCGGATGGAGAGGGTGTCCAGGAGCTCCCGGGCGCGCTTCTCCATGGCGATCTCGTCGAGGACCCGGGCGGAGCTGAGCTCGCTGCCGAGGAAGAGGTTGGCGACCACGTCGAGGTTGTCGCAGAGCGCCAGGTCCTGGTAGACGGTCGCGACCCCGAGGTTCTGGGAGTCGTGGGGCTTGGTGATCTGGACCGGACGGCCGTCCCACTCGATGGTGCCCTCGTCGATCGGGTGGACGCCCGAGATCGTCTTGACGAGGGTCGACTTGCCGGCGCCGTTGTCGCCCACCAGGGCGACGACCTCTCCGGCATGGATCTCCAGATCGACGTCGGTGAGCACCTGGACGGCGCCGAACCGCTTGGAGACCCCGCGCAACGCCAGCACGGGCGTAGCGGACACGTGAATCATCTCCTTCGCCGCCTGACCGGCGGGGATGTGGTGCGGGGGTTCCTCCCTCGCAGGGGAGGGAGAGGGAGAAGGGGGGTACGAGGGGAGTCCGGCGCCCCGCCCCCGCTTGCGGGGCGTGAGTCGGGGCGGGGTGCGCCGGACCGGTTCCGTGGGGCGGAGGGTTACTTGATGCCCGCCGCGTCGCAGGCCGCCTTGTACTCGGCGGTGCAGATGTCGGCCGCCTTGTAGACGTTGTCGGCGATGATCGTGGAGGCGATGTTCTCCTTGGTCACGATCTGCGCGTCGTAGAGCTTGGCCGGGATGTCCTTGAACTCGCCGGTGAGGCTGGTGACCTTGACCGGGGTGAGGCCGTCGATCTTCTCGCCCTTGAGGAGCTTGACCGCGATCTCGGCGGTGGTCTCGGCCTCGGGCTTGATCTGCTTGTAGATCGTGAAGGACTGGTCGCCCTTCAGGATGCGCTGCAGACCCGCGAGTTCGGCGTCCTGGCCGCCGACCGGGACCTTGACGCCCTGCTTGTTGAGGGCGGTGATGATGCCGCCGGCCATGCCGTCGTTGGCGGAGTAGACGCCCTGGAAGCCGTCCTTGCCCAGGGAGTCGATGGCGGCACCCATCTTCTTGTTGGCCTCGTCCGGGGACCAGTCCGGGATGTCCTGCTCGTAGACGACCTTCTTCACGGCGCCGTCGATGACGCTGTGGGCGCCCTTCTTGAACAGCGGGGCGTTCGGGTCGGTCGGCGAGCCGTTGATCATGACAACGTTGGCGTCCTTCGCCTTGTCGCCGAGCGCCTTCACCAGGGCCTCGCCCTGCAGGCGGCCGATCTTCTCGTTGTCGTACGAGACGTAGGCGGAGATCGGGCCCTCGGCCAGGCGGTCGTACGCGACGACCTTGACGCCCTTCTTCTCGGCCTGCTGCACCCAGGACTTGGTGGCCTTGTAGTCGACCGAGTCCAGGATGATGACCTTCACGCCCTGGGTGACGAGGGCGTCGAACTGCTTCTTCTGCGTCTCGGTGTCCTGCGCGGCGTTGTTGTACTTGACCTCGCAGTCGGAGCAGAGGGCCTTGATCTTCGCCTCGATGATCGGGCGGTCGAAGGTCTCGTAGCGCGTGGTCTTGTTCTCGGGCAGCAGCAGACCGATGGTCTTGCCGTCGCCGCCGCTCGCACCGTCCGAGCCGTTGTCGCCGGCCTTGCCACAGGCGGCGAGGGAGAGGGCCATGGAAACCGCGGCCGTGCCTATGACGACGCGACGCGTCACTGCGTTCATGTGGGGTTGCCTCCCTGACGAGGCCGCGACGTTGCGGCCGAGGTGGCTGGAAGTCAACTCGGCCGCGGCTTCAACGTCAAGAAGTAAATCTTTAACGAGATGGCAACGGTGCCATTCGTTATCTAAGTGAAGGCAGGCGTCCTGGCACCGGCAGCCGCCGAAAGGCCACCCTCGGACCCGTGCAAAAGCGTCGAATCACCCATCTCGCTCAGTACGAGGGCGAGGGCGCCGAGGACCTCCGCGCGCCCGCCCAGGGCCCCGGGAGCCAGCGAGAGCTGCCGGGCGGCACTGGGGATGGCGTAACGCGACACGGAGTCCCTGATGGGCGCCAGGACCAGCTCCCCGGCCTCCGCGAGGTCGCCGCCGAGCACGACCCGGCTCGGGTTCAGAAGGTTGCAGAGGTTGGCGATGCCGCTGCCGATGTGGCGGCCGACGTCCGCGACCACCCGGCGGCAGCCCGGGTCGCCCTCGCGGGCCAGCTGGACCACCCGTTCCATGGTCAGGTCGGGCCCGTGGCTGGACTGCAGCAGCGGCAGGACGTAGCGGGCCGCCGTGAAGGTCTCCAGACAGCCGCGGTTGCCGCAGCGGCACACCGGGCCCGACTCGTCCAGGGTGATGTGCCCGATCTCGCCGGCCGTGCCGCCCGGGCCCCGGTAGACCCGGCCGTCGATCACCAGACCGGCGCCGACACCGCTGGCCACCTTGATGTACGCGAGGTCCTTGACGCCCCGCCCGCTGCCCCAGACCAGCTCGCCGAGGGCTCCGAGGTTGGCGTCGTTGTCGACGTGCACGGGCACGCCGAGGCGGGCCGAGAGCTCGTCGGCCGGGTTGATCCCGCTCCAGCCCGGCAGGATCGACGTGGAGCCCAGGGTGCCCGAGGAGACGTCGATCGGGCCGGGCACGCCCAGGCCCACGCCGACGACCTTGTCCCGGCCGATGCCGGTGGCCGCGATCAGACGGCTGACCAGCTGTTCCGCCCGGTCGAAGCCCTCCGCGGCGGAGGCGTCGACGTCGAGCGGCTCGGCCTCCTCCGCGAGCACCTGGTGGGCCAGGTTGCCGACCGCGACCCGCAGGTGGGTGTGCCCGAAGTCCACGCCGATGACGATGCCGGCGTCGCCGCTGAGCGAGACGCTGCGGGCCCGGCGGCCGCCCGCCGAGGTCGGCGTGACCTCGACGGTCCCGCCGTCCTTCAGCTCCCGCACGATGTTGGAGACCGTGGCGGCGGACAGGCCGGTCGTCCGGGCGATCTCCGCCTGGGTGAGCGATCCGGCCATCCGTACCGCCCGGACGACCCGCTCGAGATTGGCCCGGTGCAGCGAGGACTGCGACCCCGGAGTCTCCATTGACTCTCTCCACCCTACGACGTGTACAAGTTATGAACTCCAAGCTCCTTCGTGGGGCTTGTCGCCGTCAAGTCCTCGACGGTAGTCGTATCCGGAACGAAAAAGTCCGGCCCCGGAGAGAGGACTCTCCGGGACCGGACGGCGAGCGACCGGCTCGTTACTTGAGCGTGGCCGAAGTGAGACCCGCCTGGACCTGCCGCTGGAAGGACAGGTAGACCACGAGCATCGGGATCATGGCGATGGTGACGCCCGCGAAGAGCACCGGCAGGTCGGTCTCGTAGCCCTGCTGCTGCTCCAGCTGGATCAGGCCCTGGGTGAGCACGTAGCGCTCCGGGTCGTCACCGCTCTGCGGCTGCATCAGCACCGTCGGCAGGATGAACTGGTTCCACTGCCCCAGCGTGTTGAAGATGCCGACGCTGAGCAGGCCCGGCTTGGCCATCGGCAGCATCACCTGGAAGAAGGCCCGGGTGTGCGAGGCCCCGTCGAGGATCGCCGCCTCGAAGACCGCCGTCGGCAGCGTCCGGAAGAAGGAGTGCATGAAGAACACGGTGAACGGCATCGAGTAGGCGACGTACACCAGGATCAGGCCCTGGTAGGTGTTGAGCATCCCGAGCATCTTCACCATGAAGAAGAGCGGGACGAGCGCCAGGAAGACCGGGAACATGGCGCCGGCCACGAAGAAGTAGTAGACGAGCCGGTTGCCCCAGAACTCGTAGCGGGCGAGCACGTACGCCGCCATCGAGCCGAAGAGCATGGTGAGCGGCACCGAGAACACCAGGACGATCACGGTGTTCACGAAGTAGTCGCCGATGCCCTTGTTCCAGGCCCGGGTGAAGACGTCCAGGGACCAGTTCTCCGGCCAGCCGAAGGCGGACCCGGCGATCTGCCCGTCGGTCTTGAAGGAGCTCAGCACGAGCCAGATAAGCGGCAGCACGATCATCAGCGCCCACAGGGCGAGGAAGCCGTGCGAGAAGACGTTGAGGACGGTGCCCTCGCGAGCCGGGCCGGGCGCGGGCGTGCGCCCCTTGCCCGTCGCGCGCTGCCGGGGCACGGCGGCCCCGCCGGCGACGGTGGTGTCGGACTTCTGGATGGGTGCAGTCATCGTCGTTCTCCCGCTCAGAACTCGAGGCGCTCGCGGCGGGTGGCGCGCAGCGTGACCACGGACACGATCAGGGTGAGCAGCAGCATCACGACGCCCATGGCGCAGGCGTAGCCGCTCTTACCGAAGTAGAGGAAGTTGCGCATCATGACCGTCGACATGACCTCGCTGTGGTGGTCGGGCCCACCGCCGTAGTCGCCGGAGGTCATGGTGGAGACGAGGACGAACATGTCCATCGCGACGATGCCGAGGTAGACCCAGGCGGTCTGCACGGAGTCCCAGAGCAGCGGCAGCGTGATCTTGAAGAAGGACTGGGCGCGGCCGGCGCCGTCGATCAGCGCGGCCTCGTAGATGTCGCGCGGGATGGACTGCATCGCGGCGGAGAACAGCACCAGGTAGAAGCCGACGCCGTGCCAGACGACGACCGCGATGAGGGCCCACAGGACGAAGTCCGGCTCGTTGAGCCACTCCACCGGCTGGTCGGCCTCGACGAGGCCGAGCTTGAGGAGGAGGCCGTTGAGCATGCCGCCGGCGTCGCTGCGGTACACGGCGCCGAAGAGCACCGCGAGGATCGCGAGCGAGAGCACCTGCGGGAAGAAGTAGACGACCTTGTAGAACTTGGATCCGGCGACGCCCGCGACGCCGCCGGCCCGGCTCCGCCCGCCCGCGTTCACCATGAAGGCGAAGAAGAGGGCGAGCAGAATGGTGATCACCGGGATGAACACCAGGAACAGGATGTTGTGCCAGACCGCTCCCAGGAAGACGTCGTCCTCGAAGAGGGCGGCGTAATTGTCGAAGCCGACGAAGGAGAAGTCCTGTGACTGGCCTTTCCAGTCGGTCAGCGAGTAGCCGAACGTCTGGATGTACGGCCAGATGACGAAGACCAGATAGAGGGCCACGGGTATGAAGAGGAATCCCGTGACGAACTTGTACTGCCCTTTGCGCATGGCGTTCCTGTCCCTGATGTCCCCGGATGAGGTTTCGCGTCCCGGCCCGCGCGTCAGTCGCGGCGGTTGTTCTTGGACGCCGGGTCCTTGGCGGCCTTGTCGACGGCGGCCTGGGCCCGCTTGAGCCATTCCGCGGGCTGGATGCGCTTGGCCATCAGCTCGTTGGACGCGTTCTGGATCTCGGTGTCCATCTCGCTGTACCACTCGGTGTACAGGTAGCGGAACGTGTTGGTGCCGGCCGCCTTGGACGCCTCGACCGTGGACTGGGTGCCCGGGCGGAGCTTGACGCTCGGGTCCACGCCGTCGGCGAGGATGGTGAGCGAGTTGGCCTCCTTGGCGAAGAGCGTCGACCACTCCTTGGAGAGCATCATCCGCATGAACTCCTTCGCCTCGGCCAGGTTCTTGGCCTTGGCGGGGATGATGAAGGGCTCGCCGGAGCCGGCCCGGATCGCCTCGTAGGGCATCTTGCTGCCGGGCAGCAGGGGCATCGGCATGAACTTCATGTCGAAGTCGGCCGGGGTCTGCTTGAGCTGCTCGTTCTCCAGCCAGGAGCCACAGGTGATGAAGGCGGCCTTGTACTGGTTCCAGCGGGTCTGGGACTCGGTGTGCTCCAGGCCGTTGGTGCCGGGCATCAGGTAGCCCTTCTCGACCACCTCGTACACCGCCTCGACGGCCTGCTTGGCGGCGTCGGAGCCGACGAAGGCCTTGGGGTCGAGGTTGTCGATGGCCTTCATGGCCTCGAGACCGCCGGTCTTGGCGATCAGGTCCATGATGGCGACGTTGATGTAGTACGGGTACTTGCCCTGGTGGGCGAGGCCGCCGATGCCCTGGGAGGTGGCGTCCTTGCAGATCGCGAGGAAGTCGTCCCAGGTCTTCGGCTCGGTCCAGCCCTTCTCCTTGAAGAGCTTCCCGGAGTACCACAGGCCCCACACCGTGTAGATGTAGTTGAGGGCGACGACCTTGCCCTCCTGGAGGCCGGCGTCGATGGTGCCGGGGATGAGGGTGTCGCGGACCTTCTTGTTCGGGTCGTCGACGGACGGCGCGTCGAGGACCTCGGCGAGGTCGAGCAGCTGGCCGTTCTTGTGCAGGACGTCGATCTTGATCTTCTGGGCGCCGGAGTCGTCGACGATGTCCGGCGGGTTGCCGGCGTTGAAGCGCGGCTGGAGCTTGCCGGTGATCTCCTGGGTGCCGGTGTGGGTGGCGGTGATGCCCCACTTCTTGTTGAAGCTGGCCTCCCAGGCCTTGGCGTAGTCGTCGCCGTATCCGCCCTTGAAGACGACGACGTCGATCTTGCCGCCCTTGGCGACGCCGAAGGGATTGTCCTTCGTCTTCTCGCCCTTGGGCTTGTCGTTGCCCGAGTCGTCGCCCCCGCTGGAGGCGCACGCGGACAGGAAACTCATGGTGGGCACCGAGATCAGACCGAGTGCGGCGGAACGCTTGATCAGATCGCGACGGCCGAGGCCCTCATTGTTCTGGGCGGAGGTGGATCCCATGCTCAAGTCCTCGCCTTCATTCAGGACTCAGGCGGTGTACCGGTCGCCCGTACAAGTTCGCCTCAGGCGAAGGGCCCCGCCACCGCGGTCAATTGCAGCTGGGTCGTGCAGGCGTCGGGCCGTCGTCGGCAGGTCTTGGTTTCTCCGCGACGGGCGGGACGCCGACAGGTATAGTCCACTTCCCGTCGCCGGAGCAAGATCGAAACCAGCTTTCCCCGGCAGTCTTCTCCGAGTTGAGACCTGCGGGATATCCGAGCCGTTTCTGCCCCGTTTCCTCCCTCGAATTGGCGTCAACACCCTTGACACCACCTCGGACTTGCCCTTCTCCTGGGTTCTTGCGCGATCGGTTTGACAACGTTGTCTAGAACCAGCGGCAGGAGCGACGACACGGCATGCACCCCCATCTCAGAGCGGTCTCCCTGGCGGCCTCGGCGGCGCTGATCCTGACCCTCGTCCCCACGGTGGCTCAGGCGGTTCCGGGCGCATCGGAACAACCCGGCGGAACGGCACGGGAATTCACCACCTCCTTCGAAGCGGAGGAAACACAGCCGACCTGGCGGAACACCGTCGAAGTCGGTCCCGACGGAAAGAAGCGGACATCCGGCGTCGACGGCGGATTCGTCACCGGCATACCCGGAAACGTCACCGACCGGGTCACGGCCCTGCGGGCCAGCGGCGAGCACGCGGGCGCCGGCGAGGTCAAGGAGAACCTGGTCGACCTGCAGCCCGGCACCAAGTGGCTGGTGTTCGAGCCCACCGCGTGGATCGAGTTCGACCTGGACTCCCCCGTCAGGCTCGCCACCTACGCGCTGACGTCGGCGAACGACGCCGCCGAGCGCGATCCGCGCGACTGGACCCTCAAAGGCTCGGCCGACGGCAGGCAGTGGACGGTCCTCGACACCCGCTCCGGCGAGAGCTTCGCCAAGCGCTTCGAGACCAGGACGTACGACATCGCGGGCGGCGGCACGACCGCGTACGCGCACTACCGCCTGGAGATCACCAGGAACGCGGGCGCGGGCCTCACCCAGCTCGCCGACGTTCAGTTCTCGAACGGGGACACCTCCCAGCCCGTCCCCGAGGACATGCGCAGCCAGCCCGACCGCGGCCCCAGCGGCTCCCCCACCGCCAAGGCCGGAGCGGGCTTCACCGGCAAGCGCGCGCTGCGCTACGCGGGCACCCACAAGGGCGAGGGCCGCGCGTACTCGTACAACAAGGTCTTCGACGTCGACACCCGGATCGTCCGGAACACCGAGCTGTCGTACAAGATCTTCCCGTCCATGTCGGCCTCGGAGACCGACCTGAACTACCCGGCCACGAACGTGTCCGTGGACCTCGCCTTCACCGACGGCACCTATCTGAGCGATCTGGGCGCCACCGACTCGTACGGCGGGCTCCTCACCCCGGGCGGCCAGGGCGCCGCGAAGCGGCTCTACGTCAACCAGTGGAACCAGGTCACCGCGCGGATCGGCGAGGTCGCGAACGGGAAGACCGTGGACCGGATCCTGGTGGCCTACGACTCGCCCAGGGGCCCCGGCAAGTTCCAGGGCTGGATCGACGACCTGGCGATCGCGCCGAAGCAGCCGCGGGAACCGTACGAGCGGCTCTCCGACTACGCGTCGACCACGCGCGGCACCCACTCCTCCGGCTCCTTCTCGCGCGGCAACACCTTCCCGGCCACCGCCGTCCCGCACGGCTTCAACTTCTGGACGCCGGTGACCAACGCGGCGACCCAGAGCTGGATCTACGAGTACGCGCGCGGCAACAACGCCGACAACCTGCCCACCCTCCAGGCGCTGTCCGCCAGCCACCAGCCCAGTCCCTGGATGGGCGACCGGCAGACCTTCCAGGTGATGCCCTCGGCCGCCGCGGGCACCCCGCCCACCGACAAGGCGGCCCGCGCCCTGCCGTTCCGGCACGCGAACGAGACGGCGAAGCCGCACCACTACGGCGTCACCTTCGAGAACGGCCTGAAGGCCGAGATCGCCCCGGCCGACCACGCGGCCGTCATGCGCTTCACCTATCCCGGCGACGACGCGAGCGTGGTCCTCGACAACGTCACCGACCAGGGCGGGCTCACCCTCGACCCGGCGACGCGTTCCTTCACGGCCTACTCCGACGTGAAGAGCGGGCTGTCGACGGGCGCGGGCCGGATGTTCGTGTACGGCGTCCTCGACGCGCCGGTCACCTCGTCCGCCGCGCAGGGCGTGAAGGGCCACCTCCGGCTCGACGCGGGCCCGGACCGCACTGTCACCCTGCGGATCGCGACCTCGCTGATCTCCGTCGAGCAGGCGAAGGCGAACCTCGCCGACGAGATCCCGGAGGGCACGGACTTCGACACCGTCCGCGAGCGGGCCCAGCAGGCCTGGGACGAGGTGCTGGGCCGGGTCACCGTCGAGGGCGCGACCCACGACCAGCTGGTGACCCTCTACTCCAGCCTCTACCGGCTCTACCTGTACCCCAACTCGGGCTTCGAGAAGGTCGGTTCGACCTACCGGTACGCGAGCCCGTTCTCGCCGCCGGCCGGGCCCGACACCCCGACCCGTACCGGCGCGAAGGTCGTCGAGGGCAGGCCGTACGTCAACAACGGCTTCTGGGACACCTACCGCACCACCTGGCCGGCCTACTCCTTCCTCACCCCGCGGAAGGCGGGCGAACTGGTCGACGGCTTCGTGCAGCAGTACAAGGACGGCGGCTGGATCTCCCGCTGGTCCTCCCCCGGCTACGCGGACCTGATGACCGGCACCTCCTCGGACGTGGCCTTCGCGGACGCGTACGTGAAGGGCGTCGATTTCGACGCGGAGGCGGCGTACGAGGCGGCCCTGAAGAACGCCACCGTCGTGCCGCCCAGCCGCGGCGTCGGACGCAAGGGCATGGAGACCTCCCCGTTCACCGGCTACGCGTCGACCGAGACCCACGAGGGCCTGTCCTGGTCCCTGGAGGGCTACCTCAACGACTACGGCATCGCGAGGATGGGCCAGGCGCTCTACGAGAAGACCGGCAAGAAGCGCTACCGGGACGAGGCGGCGTACTTCCTCGACCGCGCCCGGAAGTACGTGTCGCTGTTCGACGCCAAGGCCGGCTTCTTCCAGGGCCGGGACGCGAAGGGCGCCTGGCGGGTGCCCTCGGCCTCGTACGACCCGCGCGTCTGGGGCTACGACTACACGGAGACCAACGGCTGGGGCTACGCCTTCACGGCCCCGCAGGACTCCCGCGGCCTCGCCAACCTGTACGGCGGGCGCGCGGGCCTGGCGAAGAAGCTGGACGCGTACTTCTCGACGCCGGAGACGGCCTCGCCCGACGTCGCCGGCTCGTACGGCAGCGTCATCCACGAGATGACCGAGGCGCGGGACGTGCGGATGGGCATGTACGGCCACTCCAACCAGGTCGCGCACCACGTGCCGTACATGTACGACGCGGCCGGGCAGCCGTGGAAGACGGCGGAGAAGGTCCGCGAGGTCCTCTCCCGGCTCTACACCGGCAGCGAGATCGGCCAGGGCTACCACGGCGACGAGGACAACGGCGAGCAGTCGGCCTGGTTCCTGTTCTCCGCGCTCGGCTTCTACCCGCTGGTGATGGGCAGCGGCGAGTACGCGATCGGTTCGCCGCTGTTCACGAAGGCGACGGTGCGGATGGACAACGGCCGCACGCTGGTCGTGGAGGCGCCGCGCAACAGCGCCCGCAACATCTACGTGCAGGGCGTGAAGCTGAACGGCGTGTCCTGGAACTCGACCGCGCTGCCGCACGCGCTGCTCGCCAAGGGCGGCACGCTGAAGTTCGAGATGGGTTCCCGGCCCTCCGCGTGGGGCACGGGCGGCACGGCGGCCCCCGTCTCGATCACCCAGGACGACGAGGTGCCCTCGCCGCGGGCGGACCTGGTCGCGGGAGCGGGTGCGGGTCCGCTGTTCGACGACACGTCGGCGACGGCGGGGCCGCTGGCCGGCCCGGTCGGGCTCCCCGTGGCCGGCCCGGTGAAGGCGGTGCAGTACACGCTGACCTCGTCGGCGGACCGGGCGAAGGCGCCGGCGGGCTGGGTGCTCCAGGGCTCGGCGGACGGGGTGACCTGGACGGACCTGGACCGGCGGGACGGCGAGTCCTTCGCGTGGAACCGGCAGACCCGGGTGTTCTCGGTGGCGAAGCCCGGCGCGTACGCGAAGTACCGCCTGGTGGTGGCCGGACCGGCCGCCGCCGAGCTCGCGGAGGTGGAGCTGCTGGGCTGACGCCCGGCTGCCCCGCCCATGAGGAAGGGCCCTCTCCCCGGCGGGGAGAGGGCCCTTGCCCTACCGGACCTTCGGCGGTCAGCCGCGGATCAGGTTGCGCAGCACGTACTGCATGATGCCGCCGTTGCGGTAGTAGTCCGCCTCACCGGGGGTGTCGATGCGGACGACCGCGTCGAACTCGACACCGGTGTCGGTGGTGACCTTGACCGTGCTCGGGGTGGTGCCCTCGTTCAGCTCGGTGATGCCCGTGATGGAGAAGGTCTCCTCACCGGTCAGGCCGAGCGAGTCGGCCGTCTGGCCGGCCGGGAACTGGAGCGGGAGCACGCCCATGCCGATGAGGTTCGAGCGGTGGATGCGCTCGTACGACTCGGTGATGACGGCCTTGACGCCGAGGAGCGCGGTGCCCTTGGCCGCCCAGTCACGGGACGAGCCGGAGCCGTACTCCTTGCCGCCCAGGATGACCAGCGGGGTGCCGGCGGCCTGGTAGTTCTGCGAGGCGTCGTAGATGAAGGAGACCGGGCCGCCCTCCTGCGTGAAGTCGCGGGTGTAGCCGCCCTCGGTGCCCGGCGCGATCTGGTTGCGCAGGCGGATGTTGGCGAAGGTGCCGCGGATCATGACCTCGTGGTTGCCTCGGCGCGAGCCGTAGGAGTTGAAGTCACGACGCTCCACACCGTGCTCGGTGAGGTACTTGCCGGCCGGGGTGTCGGCCTTGATGGCACCGGCCGGGGAGATGTGGTCGGTGGTGACCGAGTCGCCGAGCTTCGCGAGCACGCGGGCGCCCGTGATGTCGGTGACCGGGGTGGTCTCCATCGTCATGCCCTCGAAGTACGGGGGCTTGCGGACGTAGGTCGACTCCGGGTCCCACTCGAAGGTGCTGCCGGTCGGGATCGACAGGGCCTGCCACTGGGCGTCGCCCGCGAAGACGTCCTCGTACGACTTGGAGAACATGTCCTCGCCGATGGCGTTGGCGACGACGTCGTTGACCTCGGCCTCGGACGGCCAGATGTCGGCCAGGTAGACCGGCTTGCCGTCCTGGTCGACGCCGAGGGCGTCCTTGGTGATGTCCACCTTCATGGAGCCCGCGATGGCGTACGCGACGACCAGCGGCGGGGAGGCCAGGTAGTTCATCTTGACGTCGGGGTTGATGCGGCCCTCGAAGTTCCGGTTGCCGGAGAGGACCGAGGTGACCGCGAGGTCGTGCTCGTTGACGGCCTTGGAGACCTCCTCCGGCAGCGGGCCGGAGTTGCCGATGCAGGTGGTGCAGCCGTAGCCGACGAGGTTGAAGCCGACCTTGTCGAGGTACGGGGTGAGGCCCGCCTTGTCGAAGTAGTCGGTGACGACCTTCGAGCCCGGGGCGAGGGTGGTCTTGACCCACGGCTTGCGGGTCAGGCCCTTCTCCACGGCCTTCTTCGCGACGAGCGCGGCGGCGACCATGACGTACGGGTTCGAGGTGTTGGTGCAGGAGGTGATCGCGGCGACGGTGACGGCGCCGTGGTCGAGCGTGTAGGTCGAGCCGTCGGGGGCGGTCACCTGGACCGGGTTCGACGGGACGCCGTTGCTGACGGCCGGGGCGTCGGAGGCCGGGAAGGACTCCTGGCCCGCCTCGTCGACCATGTCGACGTAGTTGCGGACGTCCTGCTTGAACTGCTCGGCGGCGTTCGCGAGGACGATGCGGTCCTGCGGGCGCTTCGGGCCGGCGATCGACGGGACGACGGTGGAGAGGTCGAGCTCCAGCTTCTCGGAGAAGTCGGGCTCGGCGGCCGGGTCGAGCCAGAGGCCCTGCTCCTTGGCGTACGCCTCGACGAGCGCGACCTGCTGCTCGGAGCGGCCGGTGAGCTTGAGGTAGTTCAGGGTCTCGCCGTCGATCGGGAAGATCGCGGCGGTGGAGCCGAACTCCGGCGACATGTTGCCGATGGTGGCGCGGTTCGCGAGGGAGGTGGCGGCGACGCCCTCACCGTAGAACTCGACGAACTTGCCGACGACGCCGTGCTTGCGCAGCATCTCGGTGATCGTGAGGACCAGGTCGGTGGCGGTGGTGCCGGTGGGCAGCTCGCCGGTCAGCTTGAAGCCGACGACGCGCGGGATCAGCATGGAGACCGGCTGGCCGAGCATGGCGGCCTCGGCCTCGATGCCGCCGACGCCCCAGCCCAGCACGCCGAGGCCGTTGACCATGGTGGTGTGCGAGTCGGTGCCGACGAGGGTGTCGGGGTACGCCTGGCCGTTGCGGACCATGACCGTGCGGGCCAGGTGCTCGATGTTGACCTGGTGGACGATGCCGGTGCCCGGCGGGACGACCTTGAAGTCGTCGAAGGCGGTCTGGCCCCAGCGCAGGAACTGGTAGCGCTCCTTGTTGCGGCCGTACTCGAGCTCGACGTTCTGCGCGAAGGCGTCGTTGGTGCCGAACTTGTCGGCGATGACGGAGTGGTCGATGACCATCTCGGCCGGGGAGAGCGGGTTGATCTTCGCCGGGTCGCCGCCGAGCGCCGCGACGGCCTCGCGCATGGTGGCGAGGTCGACGACACAGGGGACACCGGTGAAGTCCTGCATGATCACGCGCGCCGGCGTGAACTGGATCTCCTGGCTCGGCTGGGCCTGCGAGTCCCAGTTGCCGAGGGCCCGGATGTGGTCGGCGGTGATGTTCGCGCCGTCCTCGGTGCGGAGCAGGTTCTCGAGCAGAACCTTAAGGCTGTAGGGGAGCCGGGCCGAGCCCTCCACCTTGTCCAGACGGAAGATCTCGTACGACTCGTCACCCACGCGCAGCGTGGCGCGGGCGTCGAAGCTGTTCGCCGACACGACGGTCTCCTTCATATATGTGCGCGTTCCACCACATCCTGCCGCCACGTACTCGTCGTCGATCCGCTAAGGTAAGGCTAAGTTAGGTAACCCTTACCAGGGTGGCGGCAGCGGTGCGCCTCGGCAGATATCTCGATGTCGAGATAACTCTAGTACATCACCGGCGGCCGGTCATGCCCGGCAGCCCCGAGAAACGCCGCCACCGTCGCGAGGAAGCGGACCGGGTCGTCCAGCCACGGATAGTGGCCTGCCCCGGGCTGCACATGGAATGTGGCGTCGGACACGAGACCCGCGAGCTCGGCCACGGCGCCCGGCGGGCTGTTGAGGTCGAACTCCCCCGCCAGGAGCAGGACGGGCGCGGGGAGGCTCGCGAGCGCGGCGCGGGTCGCGCCCGGGGTGAAGGCGCCGTCCGCCCCGAAGCCGGCGACGGCCTCGGGATTGTCCGGACGGCTCGCGACCTCGTGCCGGCGGGCCGCCTCGTCCCAGCGGCCGTATCGGAAGGGCGCGATCGCCTCCCAGTCGGCGCCCGTGCCGTCGTTGATCGCCTCCAGGGCGGCGAAGGCCGCCGGGAACCAGGGCTCGTGCGCACGCCGGCGCGCGAGCCCGAGGCGGGTCCCGGCAGTGACGTCGATGCCGACGGCGCGCAGGCCCGGAGTGACGAGGACCAGGCGGGCCACGCGGTGCGGGTACCGGGCCGCGTACTGGACGGCGATGTTGGCCCCGGCGGAGTGGCCGAGCAGGTCGACGCGGTCGAGACCGAGGTGGGCGCGCAGGGCCTCGATGTCGTCGACGAGCCGGTCGCAGCGGTAGCTCGCGGGATCGGCGGGCCGCGCGGACCGTCCGGTGCCGCGCAGGTCGGGGAGGACCAGGGTGCGATGGGCGGCCAGCCCTCCGAGGTCGCCGAGGTACGCGGAGCTGGCGGGCCCGCCGGGGACACAGAGGAGCGGATCGCCGGAGCCGACGAGGCGATGGGCGAGGCGGGTGCCGTCGGGGGCGGTGAGGGTGGCGGGGGCGGAGGGGGTTTCGGTGATGCCGGGGGCGGTCGGGGTTTCGGGCGCGCCAGCGGCGGCCGGGGCGTGGGTCATAACTCTGTTATACAACCTGGTTATGAATCGGGTCGAGCCCTGCCGGGCAGCGGGTATAACTGGGTTGTGACAGCCGAGGAGAGCACGACCGGGAACACGACCGAAGACATGACCGGGGATCTGACCGAGGAACAGGTCGGGCGGATGTTCGCGGGAATGAACGAGATCATCCGCGCGGGCGAGGAGATGCGGCGCCTGCGCGCCGAGATGATCCAGCTGTTCGCCGCCGCCGGCTGGACCCAGGACCGGCTAGCCCGGCTCGCCGGGATGAGCCAGCCGGCGGTGTCGAAGCAGGTGGCCAGGGCGGCCGCCGGAGCGCCTGGGGCGTCCGGGACGGGTGGGGCGGGCGGGCCGGCGGACGTGTCGCTGGACCAGCTCGACACGCCGTGGCTGGAGGGGCGGCTGTGGGGCCTGGCCGAGGAGTTGTCGGCGGCGCTCGACGACACGGCCCACTGCTCGCGCCTGGTGCACGCGCTGGCCCGGGGCCGGAAGCGCTTCACGCCGCAGAACGTGGACGCGCTGCGGCGCCTGGTCGAGGAGGACCTGCGGGAGTACGGGAGGGAGGCGCAATTCGCGCCGCACCGGGTCACATACGACCGGATCGCGCGCGGCCTCGACGTCCTGGCGACGACGGAGGGAACGGAGGCCGGTCCGGCGTCAAGGCGTCGCGCGCTGGCCTGCCAGATCCAGCGGGTGCGCCTGCACGAGACGTGAATGCCCACCGGGTTCCCCCTCGTACGGGCGCGGCGCGATTGCCGCAAAGGGGATGGGAGTGGACGATTGAGGCATGTTCAGCGGCGCGCATGTGATCCTCTACACCCGGGACGCGGAGGCGGACCGCGCCTTCCTCCAGGACGTCTTCCGCTTCGACCACGTGGACGCGGGGCGGGGCTGGCTCATCTTCAAGCTGCCACCGGCCGAGATCGCGGTGCATCCCACCGAGGAGGAGCCGAAGCACGAGGTCTACCTGATGTGCGACGACATCGCGGAGACCCTGAAGACGCTGGAGGACCGCGGGGCTGAGGTCTCACGGCCCGTCAGCGACCAGGGATGGGGCCTGCTCGGGGCCGTACGGCTGCCGAGCGGGACCGAACTGCCGCTCTACCAGCCGCGTCACCCCGTAGCCCACAGCCTGTCACCCTGATGGCCTACCCCACCGCAAGGCACATCTCATATCTGAGATAACGTGACGCCATGGCAGACGACTACCTCGTACGCATCGGCAAGCTCATCCGTGACGCCCGTCAGCACCGTGGCTGGACCCAGACCCAGCTGGCCGACGCACTCGGCACCAGCCAGAGCGCCGTCAACCGGATCGAGCGCGGCAACCAGAACATCAGCCTTGAGATGATCGCCCGCATCGGCGAGGCGCTGGACAGCGAGATCGTCTCTCTCGGTTACGCCGGCCCGATGCATCTGCGGGTCGTCGGCCGCCGCCGCCTCTCCGGCGCCATCGACGTCAAGACCAGCAAGAACGCCTGTGTCGCGCTGCTGTGCGCCTCGCTGCTCAACAAGGGCCGCACGGTGCTGCGCCGGGTCGCCCGCATCGAGGAGGTCTTCCGCCTCCTGGAGGTCCTCAACTCCATCGGCGTCCGCACCCGTTGGATCAACGAGGGCGTGGACCTGGAGATCGTGCCGCCCGCCGAGCTGGACATGGAGTCCATCGACGCCGAGGCCGCGATCCGCACCCGCTCCATCATCATGTTCCTCGGCCCGCTGCTGCACCGCCTGGACCGCTTCAAGCTGCCGTACGCCGGCGGCTGCGACCTCGGCACCCGCACCATCGAGCCGCACATGATCGCGCTGCGCCGCTTCGGACTCGACATCACCGCGACCGAGGGCCTCTACCACGCCCAGGTCGAGCGGTCCGTCGCCCCGGACCGCCCGATCGTCCTGACCGAGCGCGGCGACACGGTGACCGAGAACGCCCTGCTGGCGGCCGCCCGCCACGACGGCGTCACCGTCATCCGCAACGCCTCCTCCAACTACATGGTCCAGGACCTGTGCTTCTTCCTGGAGGCACTGGGCGTACGGGTGGAGGGCATCGGCACCACCACGCTCACCGTGCACGGCGTCCCGGAGATCGACGCCGACGTCGACTACTCCCCCTCGGAGGACCCGGTCGAGGCGATGAGCCTGCTGGCCGCCGCCGTCGTCACCGAGTCGGAACTGACGATCCGCCGGGTCCCCATCGAGTTCATGGAGATCGAGCTCGCGGTCCTGGAGGAGATGGGCCTCGACCACGACCGCTCGGCCGAGTACCCCGCCGACAACGGCCGCACCCGCCTGGTCGACCTCACGGTCCGCCCCTCCAAACTGGAGGCGCCGATCGACAAGATCCACCCGATGCCCTTCCCGGGCCTCAACATCGACAACGTGCCGTTCTTCGCGGCCATCGCGGCCACGGCCCAGGGCAAGACCCTGATCCACGACTGGGTCTACGACAACCGCGCCATCTACCTCACCGACCTCAACCGCCTCGGCGGCCGCCTCCAGCTCCTCGACCCCCACCGCGTCCTGGTCGAGGGCCCCACCCGCTGGCGCGCCGCCGAGATGATGTGCCCGCCGGCCCTGCGCCCGGCGGTCGTCGTCCTGCTGGCGATGATGGCGGCGGAGGGCACGTCGGTGCTGCGCAACGTGTACGTCATCAACCGGGGCTACGAGGACCTGGCGGAGCGGCTGAACTCCGTGGGCGCACAGATCGAGATCTTCCGGGACATCTAGGGCATGTGTCTGCGGAGGTCCGCGGAGACCTGTCGAAGCCCCGTCACCCGCCAGTAGTCCGGCGGATGACGGGGCCTCGGGTCACCGTCCGGGCGGGGTCGGGGGTCAGATTTCGCAGGCCGTCTCGATGTCCGCGCCTGCCTCTCCGTCGCAGTCGTCCGTGCCCGCGCCGCCGTTGAGGCGGTCCGGGCCGGGGCCGCCGCGGAGGTGGTCGGGGCCGTCGCCGCCGTTGAGGGTGTCGGCGCCGCCCACGGTGCCGATGGAGAGTTCGAGGCTGCTGTCGACGTTGTCGCCGAAGACGCGGTCGGCGCCGCCGCGGCCGTCGATGACGTCGTCGGAGGCCGTGGCGCCGGTGGCGGTGCTCGTCACGCTGTCGCCGACGAGGACGATCTCGTCGCCGGAGCCGCCCGTGATGCGGTCCCTGCCGGAACCGGTGGCCTGGCCGAAGTTGGACACGTGGTCGCCGGCGGCGCCGAAGCCGCCGTCGGATCCCAGGTCGATGACGTCGTCACCGCCCGCGCCGTCCACCGTGTCGTCGGCGCGGCTGTCGCCGGTCACGAAACCGAAGGTGCCGGGGCCTTCGAAGATCGCGTCGTCCCCCGCGCCCGTCGCCTTGGTGACGGCGAACGAGTCGCCCACGACGACGTCGTCGCCGTCGTCGCCGTGGATGAAGTCGTTCGCCCCGCCGGACGCCTCGACGCCGGAGCTGTCCCCGGTGAGGGAGTCGTCGCCGGCGCCGCCGCGGATCGTGTCCGACGCCGCGCCCACGGCCTTGCCGCCCGCGGACACGTTGTCCCCGAAGATGTTGTCGTTGTCGCCTCCGCCGTTGATCTGGTCGCGTCCGGCGACGGAGCCGGTCACGTCGCCGTCGGCGTAGTCGTCGCCGACCAGCAGGTCGTCGCCGAGACCGCCGTCGATCTGGTCGTCGCCGGCCCCTCCCGCGACGGTGTCGTCACCGGCGCCGCCGCCGAGGACGTCGTTGCCGCCCAGGCCGCAGATGCGGTCGTTGCCTCCCCCGCCGTCGATCAGGTCACTGCCGGGCGTACCGATGATCACGTCGTCGCCCGGCGTGCCCTGGGTGCCCGTGACCGTGGCCGTGGCGCCGAAGCAGGTCGGCTCCGCGGCGCCCGCCGCACCGGCCCCCAGGCCGAGCAGGGCCGCCGCGGCGAGCGTCTGGGCCCCCAGGGCGGCCGCGAGCCGTCTACGGCGATGCACTTCCCACATGGATGTCTCTCCTTCGCTTGCACAGTGCTTGGCGCTCACTGTGCGTGCGAAGGACGGGGCGCGGCCGTCCATCGACGGGCCGCTCCGGTAAGTTCATCCGATCGGATTCTGATCTGTACGCGTGATGGGCGGGCTCCATCAGGAGCGCTGCCAGGTGACCGGGACCCTGACCTCCACGCCGCCGTTGCCGCCCTCGCCGCCGAAGCGGATGGTGCCGCCGAGGCTCGCGACGGTGCCGTCCCAGCAGTTCACGTC
The DNA here is from genome assembly GCF_042722475.1 of Streptomyces sp. NPDC127092. NCBI lineage: Bacteria > Bacillati > Actinomycetota > Actinomycetes > Kitasatosporales > Streptomycetaceae > Streptomyces > Streptomyces sp. NPDC127092. The sequence goes on along the minus strand of NZ_JBHXFE010000004.1, from coordinate 95,483 downwards.
GGTGAGGCGGATCTCCGGCATCTTGAGGGCGGCGCCGGGCACCACCGGGCGGAAGGGCTTGATCCCGTCCCGTTCCAGCTCCAGCCGCACCGGGTCGGCGGCGGCCCACGCGCCGCCCGTCGGGGCGAAGCGGGTGAGGATGCGGTCGTCGGTGCGGACGCCGGTGTCCTCGTTCGTCTTCGGGGCGAAGCTCAGCTCTACCAGGGTCGCCTTGTTGCCCGTCGGGAGGGTTCCGGCGGGGACCAGGGCGACGAAGGTGCCGGTGAGCGGCTTCGAGTCCGGGTTCCAGCAGGAGTACGTGGTGTGCGGGATGCCGCTGGTGGGCGGCGGGGTCGACGGGCCGGCCGTGGGCGTGGGGCTGGGCGAGGGGTCGCCGCCGCCCGTGGTCTCGCCGCCGGTCACCGAGCCGCTGCCGTCGGAGGAACCACCCTCCACGGAAGCGCCTTCGGTCACGCCGACGCTGCCGCCGCTGTCCGCCGAACCGCCGGTGGTCGAGCCTCCGGTGTCCGTACCGCCGTCGGTGACGCCGACGCTGCCGCCGCTGTCGTCCTCCCCGCCCGAGCCCGAGCCCTCGCTCACGCCCACCGTGCCGCCGTCGGTGGAACCGTCCGCCGCGGGGGCGGCGGCCAGGCCCTCTGCGAGGCCGTCGCCGGAGGCCAGGAACACGGCAGCGGCGGCGACCGCCGTCGCCGCCACCGTCAGGGATATCCGCCGGACTCTCTGCTGCTGTCTCAACGCGCCTACTTCCGCTCGTCGTTCAGGCCTGTGCCGTACGGGCCTGTGCCGTACGCGCCCATGCCGTCACGCTGTCGCGGAGGGGATGCGTCCAAACCGTGATCTTCGCCTCAACCGCCCGGCATCACCGCGCCGCCCTTCAGCCGTTCCATGTCGGAGGGCCGTACCTTGATCGCGAGGACGGCGATCACGGCGGAGAGGACGGCGAAGGCCGCGGCCACGATGAAGCCGGCGGTGACACCGCTGGTGAGGACGAGATCGCCCCAAGGCGGCGGCAGCTGGCCGGTCTTGGCGAACTGGGCCTTCTCCAGGGGTCCCGCCTGGGAGAGGAAGGCGGGGACCTGCTCCTTGGCCTCGTTGCGGCTGACCGTGCCGAAGACCGTGACCAGGATGGACAGGCCCAGGGAGCCGCCCACCTGCTGGGTGGCGTTGAGCAGGCCGGACGCGGCGCCCGCCTCGTGGGACTCCACGCCCGAGAGGGCCATCAGGGTCAGCGAGACGAACATCATGCCCATGCCGGCGCTCAGGACCAGCATCGGTCCGAGGATGCTGCCCGCGTAGGTGGAGTGGACGTCCGTCAGGGTCAGCCAGGACAGGCCGGCCGCCAGGCAGATCGAGCCGATCACCATGAAGGGTTTCGGGCCGAAGCGCGGCAGGAACTGGGAGGTGACCCCGGCCAGCACCGCGATCACCGCGCTGACCGGCAGGAAGGCCAGTCCGGCCTGCAACGGGCTGAAGTCCAGGACCGTCTGCACGAAGAGGGTCAGGAAGAAGAACATCCCGAAGATCGCCGCCGCGAGGCACAGCATGATGGCGTACGTGCCCGCCCGGTTGCGGTCCGCGAACATGTGGAGCGGGGTGATCGGCTGCCGCGAGCGGCGCTCGATCAGGATGAAGGCGACGAGCAGGACGACCGCGGCCCCGAACGAGGCCAGCGTGTACGGATCCCGCCAGCCCTCCTGCGCGGCGCGGATGAAGCCGTACACGAGCGCGACCATGCCGAGCGTCGAGGTGAGCGCGCCGAGGATGTCGAAGTGGCCGGGGTGCCGCTCCGACTCCTTGACATGACGGGGCGTCAGGAAGGCGATGAGCAGGGCGATCGGCACGTTGACGAAGAACACCCAGCGCCAGTCGAGCCATTCGACGAGGACGCCGCCGGCGAGCAGGCCGATGGCGCCGCCGCCGGCCGACACGCCGGCGAACACGCCGAAGGCGCGGTTGCGTTCGGGGCCCTCGTCGAAGGTGGTCGTGATCAGCGACAGCGAGGTCGGCGAGGAGATCGCGCCGCCGACGCCCTGCAGTGCCCGGGCGGCGAGGAGTTGCCAGGACTCCTGGGCGAAACCGCCGAGCAGCGAGGCGAATCCGAAGAGCAGCACGCCGAAGATGAAGACCCGGCGGCGGCCGAGGATGTCACCGGCGCGGCCGCCGAGCAGCAGCAGACCGCCGAAGGTCAGGGTGTAGGCGTTGACCACCCAGGACAGGCTCGTGGTGGAGAAGTCGAGCGCGCTCTGGATGTGCGGGAGCGCGATGTTCACGATGGTGATGTCGAGGACCACCATCAGCTGGCAGGAGGCGATCACGAACAGGGCGATGCCCTTGCCGTCGCCTCCGGACTTCTTCGTGGCCACGTCCTGTTGCGGGGTGGTCGGCTTGGGTGTACTCATGGCGCATCGCGCCCTCACCTGCGGGAGCCGTGGGCCGGTCAGTCCACCTTTCGACACTAAGCCCGGCCCCCGAGGGTGACCAGTTGATCTTTCACCGGCCTGGGCCCCGGGGTTGTGCCGGGCCCAGGTCCCGCTACTCCAGGACCGCGAAACCGTCCAGTTCGACCATGGCCTGCTCGTCCCACAGCCGTACGACCCCGATCACGGCCATCGCCGGATAGTCGCGGCCGGCCAACCGGTGCCAGATGAGGCCGAGTTCGTGCGCGTGCCGGCGGTAGTCGGCGACGTCCGTGGCGTAGACGGTGACCCGCGCGAGGTCGGCGGGCGAGCCGCCGGCGTGGCGGAGGGCGGCGAGCAGGTTGGCGAGCGCGGTCTCGAACTGCTCGGGCAGGGTCTCTCCCGTCACCTTGCCGTCGCGGTCGAGGCTGGTCTGCCCGGCGAGGAACACCACGCGGGTCCCGGTGGCGGTGACGGCGTGGCTGAAGCCGGTGGGCGGGGACAGTTCGGCGGGGTTGTGGCGGTGCAGGCTCATCGGGCGCCTCCGGCCGTGACGGGTCGCTTGTACAGCTCCTTGGCGATGATGGTGCGCTGCACCTCCGTGGCGCCCTCGTAGATCCGGGGCGCCCGGACCTCCCGGTAGAGGTGTTCCAGGAGGTGGCCGCGCTGCAGGGCGCGGGCGCCGTGCAGCTGCACCGCCGCGTCGACGACGTACTGCGCGGTCTCCGTGGCGAGCAGCTTCGCCATGGCCGCGCGGCGCGGCACGTCCGGGTCGCCACGGTCGTACGCCTCGGCCGCCGCGTACACCAGGAGCCGGGCGGCCTCCGTACGGGTGGCCATCTCGGCGACCTGGTGGGCGACGGCCTGGAGGTCCGCGAGGACGCCGCCGAAGGCGGGGCGCGCGGCGGTGTGGGCGAGGGCGGCGTCGAGCGCGGCCTGCGCCATCCCGACGGCGAAGGCGCCGACGCTGGGCCGGAAGAGGTTGAGCGTGTTCATCGCGACCCGGAAGCCCTGCCCCGGCTCCCCGAGCACGTCCTCGGGCCCGACCGGCACCCCGTCGAAGACGAGGGAGCCGAGGGCGTGCGGGGCGAGCATGTCGAGGGCCTCACCGGAGAGCCCGGGGCGGTCGGCCGGCACGAGGAAGGCGGTGACACCGCGGGCTCCGGGGCGGGAGCCGGGGCCGGAGGCGGCGCCGGGGCTGGTGCCGGATGCGGGGCTGGTGCCGGGGCCGGAGGCGACGCCGAGGTGGGGGCTGGCGCCGGATCCGGGGCCGGAGGCGGAGCCCGGGCCGGGGCCGGAGGCCGAGCCGGGGCTGGTGCCGGGTCCGGGGCTGGTGCCGCGGCCGGAGGCGACGCCAAGGTGGGGGCTGGCGCCGGATCCGGGGCCGGAGGCGGAGCCTGGGCCGGTGCCGGAGGCGGAGCCGGTCCCCGAGACGGAGCCGGGGCCGGAGGCCGCGCTGCCCGGCCCCTCCCCCGTACGGGCGAACACCGTCACCAGGTCCGCCTCGGGCGCGTTCGAGATCCAGCGTTTCTCTCCGTACAGGCGCCAGCGGGGCGGGCCGTCGGGGGCCGCGTCCGGGTCCGGTACGGCCTCCAGGGCGAGGGCCGCCGCGTCCGAGCCGGCGTCCGGCTCCGAGAGGGCGAAGGCGGCGACGGCGCGGCCCGCGACGACCTCGGGCAGCCAGCGGGCGCGCTGCTCCGGCGTGCCGAAGGCGGCGACCGGGTGGGCGCCGAGGCCCTGGAGGGCCAGGGCGGTCTCGGCCTCCGTGCAGGCGTGGGCGAGGGACTCGCGCATCAGGCAGAGGTCGAGGGCGCCCGAGTCGAAGAGGCGGCCGATCAGGCCGTGGGCGCCGAGGGCGGCGACGAGGGGACGGTTGACGCGGCCCGGTTCGCCCTTGTCGGCGAGGGGCCGCAGCTGCTCGGCGGCGAGCGCGCGCAGCTCGGCACACCAGGTGGTCTGTTCCGGATCGAGCGAGAATGCGGCCATCGGGGCCCTCTCCGGCGCGTCCGCCGCGCGCCGGGCGGACGCCGGCGGGACGAGCACCTGTATCGCGAACCGTTGACTGTCGTCACCATCACGATACGCTCGTGGAGCCACGGTCGACCCCACCACGACGATCCCGGACCGGAACGGAACGGAACGAACGGAGCAGACCGACAGCTCGCGGCTCCGCCCCGCTCCGCCCGGCTCCTGCGATCGACGGACATCCGAAGATCCACGACGACCCCACCGACAGGGGGACGGACGCATGGAGCTGACGCCCTCGGCGCACCTGGACACCTTCGCCCGCGACCATCTGCCGCCCGCGGAGCAGTGGCCGCACCTCCTCTTCGAGCTGCCCTCCCTCACGTATCCCGAACGGCTCAACTGCGGCACCGAGCTGCTCGACCGCACGGTGGAACGTTTCGGCCCGGACCGCGAGGTGTTCCGGGACGGCGACGGCGGCGTCTGGTCGTACGGCCAGCTGCGCGAGCGCGTCGACCGCATCGCGCACGTCCTCGCCGACGACCTCGGCGTCCGGCCCGGCAACCGGGTGCTGCTGCGCGGCCCCACCACGCCCTGGCTCGCGGCCTGCTGGCTCGCCGTGATGAAGGCGGGCGCGATCGCCGTCACCGTCCTCGCCCAGCAGCGCGCCGGCGAGCTTGCCGTGATGTGCGAGATGGCCCGCTGCAGCCACGCCCTGTGCGACGTGCGCGCCCTCGACGAGCTGCTGAAGGCGGAGGTGCCCGGGCTGCGCGTCACTCCGTTCGGCGGGGACGCGGCCGACGACCTGCTCAGCCTCGCCATCGGCAAGCCCGCGCGGTTCGAGGCGGTGCCGACCGCCGCCGACGACGTGGCGCTCATCGCCTTCACCTCGGGCACCACCGGGCGGCCCAAGGGCTGCATGCACTTCCACCGTGACGTGCTCGCCGCCGCCGACACCTTCTCCGCGCACGTCCTGCGTCCGCGGCCGGACGACGTCTTCGCCGGCTCGCCGCCGCTCGGCTTCACCTTCGGTCTCGGCGGGCTGGTCGTCTTCCCGCTGCGTGCCGGGGCGCGCGCGGTGCTGCTCGAACAGGCCGGGCCGCAGCAGCTGCTCGCCGCGATCGACCGGCACCGGGTGTCGGTGCTGTTCACGGCGCCGACCGCCTACCGGGTGATGCTGGACGAACTCGGCAAACCCGGGCACGCCCACGAGCTGGGCTCGCTGCGCCGCTGCGTGTCGGCCGGCGAGAACCTGCCGGCGGCCACCTGGGAGGCCTGGCGGGAGCGGACCGGCCTGAAGCTGATCAACGGCATCGGCGCGACCGAGCTGCTGCACATCTTCATCTCCGCCGCCGACGGCGAGATCCGCCCCGGCACCACCGGCCGCCCGGTCCCCGGCTGGCAGGCACGGGTGGTCGGCCGCGACGGGACGGGCCTGAAGGACCTGCCGGACGGCGAGGAGGGCCTGCTCGCGGTGCGCGGACCGGTCGGCTGCCGCTATCTCGCCGACCCGCGCCAGACCGACTACGTGCACGACGGGTGGAACGTCACGGGCGACACGTACGTCCGTGAACCGGACGGCTACTTCCGCTACGTCTCGCGCGCCGACGACATGATCATCTCGGCCGGCTACAACATCGCGGGCCCGCAGGTGGAGGAGGCGCTGCTCGCCCACCCGGACGTCGTCGAGACGGCGGTGGTCGGCCGGCCCGACGAGCTGCGCGGGCAGGTGGTGGTGGCGTACACGGTCGTACGGGACGGGGTGCCGCGCGACGGAGGCACGGCGACGGCGCTGCGGTCCTTCGTACGGGCCCGGCTCGCCCCGTACAAGGCGCCGCGCGAGATCGTGTTCCTGGACGCGCTGCCGCGCACGGCGACCGGCAAGATCCAGCGCTACCGGCTGAGGGACGAGCGGGACGACGGCGCGGGACCCGGCAGCCTAAAGTGATCACCGTGGCCGAGCAGCACACTCCCCGATCCCTGATCGTCTCCCTGTACGGCGCGTACGGGCGGTTGCCGGACGGCGCGCCGTTCCCGGTGGCGGAGCTGATCCGGCTCCTCGCCGTGCTCGGCGTCGACGCGCCCTCGGTGCGCTCGTCGGTGTCGCGGCTGAAGCGGCGCGGGCTGCTGCTGCCCGCACGGACGGCGGAGGGCGCCGCCGGGTACGCGCTGTCGGAGGACGCGCGGATGCTCCTGGACGACGGCGACCGGCGGATCTACGCCCGTACCGAGCCGGCACTGGCGGACGGCTGGGTGCTCGCCGTGTTCTCCGTCCCCGAGGCCGAGCGGCACAAGCGGCACCTGCTGCGCTCGCGGCTCGCCCGGCTCGGCTTCGGCACGGCGGCGCCGGGCGTCTGGATCGCCCCGGCGCGGCTGCACGAGGAGACCCGGCACACCCTGGAGCGGCTGGAGCTCTCCGCGTACGTCGACCTGTTCCGGGGCGACCACCTCGGCTTCGCGCCGACGGCGGAGGCGGTGTCCCGCTGGTGGGACCTGCCGTCCATCGCCAAGCTCCACGAGGAGTTCCTCGACGTCCACGAGCCGGTGCTCCGCACCTGGTCGGCCGGGCGGCGGCCGACCCCCGAGGAGGCCTACCGCGCCTATCTGCCGGCCCTCGACTCCTGGCGCCGCCTCCCCTACGCGGACCCGGTCCTCCCGCTCGAACTCCTCCCGGAGAACTGGCCGGGCACCCGTTCGGCGGAGGTCTTCCTGGCCCTGCACGAACTCCTGCACGCGCGGGGCGGGGAGTTCGTGCAGGTGTAGGGGCGGCCGGCGGCGGCCGGTCCTCCGGCGGTCAGTCCTTGTACTCGGCGATCTGGATCAGGTTGCCGCAGGTGTCGTCGAGGATCGCGGTGGTGACCGGGCCCATGTCGGCCGGCGGCTGCGTGAAGCGGACGCCGAGGGCGCTCAGGCGGGCGAACTCGGCGTGGACGTCGTCGACGGCGAAGGAGTTCACCGGGATGCCGTCGGCGGCGAGCGCGTCCTGGTAGGCCTTGGCGGCGGGGTGCTGGTTGGGCTCCAGGACCAGCTCGACGCCGTCGGGATCGTCCGGCGACACCACGGTCAGCCAGCTGTGTCCGCCCAGCGGGACCTCGGTCTTCTTCAGGAAGCCGAGCACGTCGGTGTAGAAGCGCAGCGCCTTGTCCTGGTCGTCGACGAAGACGCTGGTCAGGTTGATCCTCATGGGGTGCTCTCCGGGGTGTCGGTCCTGAGCCACCGGCTCATGACGCGTTCGAGCGGCTCGGTGTTCAGGTCGTGGAACTTGAAGCGGCCCTCGCGCCGGGTCCTGACCAGGCCGGCGGCCTCGAGCACCGCGAGGTGCTGGCTCACTCCCTGCCGGGAGATCGCCACGCCGTGCCTGGTCGCCAGGCGCGCGCAGATCTCGAAGAGGGACTGCCCGTCCCGCTCCGCCAGCCCGTCGAGGATGAGCCGGCGGGTGGGATCGGCCAGCGCCTTGAACACATCGTCCGCCACGACGCCACCATAGGCAAGCACCGACTTGCCTATCAAGTGGATCAGAGGGCCTAGAGGCCCGTCGACGGGCGGCGGCCCTGCTTCCCGGTCCGACGAGTCCGCCGCGGCCCCGCGTTCGTCACGGGTCCTTGCGGCCCGTCGGGGGTCGGCGGCTGCCCGCCCGGTACGGGGCCGGCCAGGGCGCGGCCGGGCCCTCGTAACCCTGCTCGGCGGCGGCGTGCAGGGTCCAGTGCGGGTCGTAGAGGTGCGGGCGGGCCAGGGCGCACAGGTCGGCGCGGCCGGCGAGGAGCAGGGAGTTCACGTCGTCCCACGAGGAGATGGCGCCCACCGCGATGACCGGGATCCCGAGCGCCGAGCGGATCCGGTCGGCGTACGGGGTCTGGTAGGAGCGGCCGAACTCGGGGCGCTCGTCGGGCACGACCTGACCCGTGGAGACGTCGAGGGCGTCGGCGCCCTGCGCCGCGAAGGCGCGGGCGATCTCGACGGCGTCGTCGGCGGTGGTGCCGCCCTCGGCCCAGTCGGTGGCGGAGATCCGGACGGTCATGGGCCGGTCGGCCGGCCACGCCTCCCGCACCGCGTCGAAGACCTCGAGCGGATAGCGCAGCCGGCCGGCGAGGTCGCCGCCGTAGGCGTCGGTGCGGTGGTTGGTGAGCGGCGAGAGGAAGCCGGAGAGCAGATAGCCGTGGGCGCAGTGGAGTTCGAGCAGGTCGAAGCCGGCCCGGGCGGCCCGCCGGGCGGCGGCGGTGAACTCCTCCCGTACGGCGGCGAGTCCGGCGCGGTCGAGGGCGTGCGGGGTCTGGTTGACGCCGGGCCGGTACGGGAGCGGGGAGGCGGCGACGAGGGGCCAGTTGCCCTCGGGCAGCGGCTGGTCGATGCCCTCCCACATGCGCCGGGTGGAGCCCTTGCGGCCGGAGTGGCCGAGCTGGACGCCGATCGCGGTGCCGGGGCTCTGCGCGTGGACGAAGGCGGTGATCCGGGCCCAGGCCTCGGCCTGGGCGTCGGTCCACAGGCCGGTGCAGCCGGGGGTGATCCGGCCCCGGTCGCTGACGCAGACCATCTCGGTCATGACCAGGCCGGCACCGCCGAGGGCGCGGGCGCCGAGGTGGACGAGGTGGAAGTCGCCGGGGACGCCGTCCTCCGCCACGTACATGTCCATCGGCGAGACGACGACCCGGTTGCGCAGGGTCAGGCCGCCGAGCCGGAAGGGCGTGAACATGGGCGGGGTGCCGGGCGGACAGCCGAACTCGGTCTCGACGGCGGAGGTGAACGCCGGGTCGCGCAGGCGCAGGTTGTCGTGGGTGACCCGGCGGCTGCGGGTGAGCAGGTTGAACGCGAACTGGCGTGGCGGACGGTCGAGTTGTCCGGCGAGCTCCTCGAACCAGCGCAGGCTCGCGGCGGCGGCGCGCTGGGTGGACTCGACGACCGGGCGGCGCTCGGCCTCGTAGGCGGCCAGCGCCGCGGGGAGGTCGCCGGGGTGGGCGTCGACCTGGGCGGCGAGGGCGACGGCGTCCTCGACGGCGAGCTTGGTGCCGGAGCCGATGGAGAAGTGCGCGGTGTGGGCGGCGTCGCCGAGGAGCACCGTGTTGCCGTGCGACCAGCGGGCGTTGACGACGGTACGGAAGGCGGTCCAGGCGGACTTGTTGGAGCGCAGGGCGCGGCCGTGCAGGGCGTCGGCGAAGATCTTGGCGCAGCGGGCGGCGGACTCGGCCTCGTCGAGCTCGTCGAAGCCGGCGGCCCGCCAGACCTCTTCGCGCATCTCGACGATGACCGTGGAGGAGCCCGGATGAGTGTGCGGGCCGGAGGGCCGCGTCGAGGGGAATGCCGAGCGGAATGCCGAGGGGAATTCCGAGGGGGACGGGGGCTCCTCTGCCCGGGCGGAGCCGGGGTCCTGGGGGAGGTCGGGTGACGGGTGGGCGTAGGGGTAGGCGTGGAGCTGCATCACGCCGTGTTCGGTCTCCGCGATCTCGAAGCGGAAGGCGTCGAGGGCGAAGTCGGCGGCGAGCCAGATGTAGCGGCAGCGGTGGGTGGTGAGGGTCGGCCGGAAGGTGTCGGCGTGCGCCTCGCGGGTGCGGCTGTGCACGCCGTCGGCGGCGACGACCAGGTCGTGGGAGGCGGCGAGTTCGGCTGCCGGCGGGGCCTCGGCGCGGAAGCGGAGCCGTACGCCGAGCTCGGCGCAGCGGGCGTGCAGGAGCTCCAGGAGCCGGCGGCGGCCCAGGGCGGCGAAGCCGTGGCCGGTGGAGGTGAGGAGGTGGCCGCGGTGGGCGATGTGGATGTCGTCCCAGCGGACGAGTTCGCGGCGCAGGGCCGCGTACACGTCGGGGTCGGCGTCGGCGATGCCGCCGAGGGTCTCGTCGGACAGGACGACGCCGAAGCCGAAGGTGTCGGTGGGGGCGTTCCGCTCCCAGACGGTGACCTGTCGGTCCGGGTCGGCGCGTTTGAGCAGGGCGGCGGCGTAGAGCCCGCCGGGCCCGCCGCCTATGACGGCGACGCGCAGGGGCTCGGGTGAGGTTCGGCCCGGTGCGGCGGCCATGGTCACCGCCCCCGCCATTTCGCGGGGCGCTTCTCGGTGAAGGCGGCGTGGAACTCGGCGTAGTCCTCGCCGTGCATGAGCAGGGCCTGGGTGGCGGCGTCCATCTCGACGGAGGCGGCGAGCGGCATGTCGAGCTCCGCGGTGAGCAGGGCCTTGGTCTGGGCGTGGGCGAGGGCGGGGCCTTCGGACAGCCGGCGGGCCAGGGCGGCGGCCCGGGTGTCGGCGGCGCCTTCCTCGGTGAGCTCGCTGATCAGGCCGATCCGCTCGGCCTCGGCGGCGCCGACGGGGTCGCCGAGCATCAGCAGGCGGGTGGCGTGGCCGAGGCCGACGACCCGCGGCAGGAGGTAGGCGGCGCCCATGTCGCCGCCGGAGAGTCCGACGCGGGTGAAGAGGAAGGCGAAGCGGGCGGTGGGGTCGGCGACCCGGAAGTCGGCGGCGAGGGCGAGTACGGCCCCGGCGCCGGCGGCGACTCCGTGGACGGCGGCGATGACCGGGAAGGGGCACTCGCGCAGGGCGCGGACGGTCTGGCCGGTCATCCGGTTGAAGTCGAGGAGCTGGGCGGTGTCCATGGAGAGGGTTGCGCCGATGATCTCGTCGACGTCGCCGCCGGAGCAGAAGCCGCGGCCCTCGCCGCCGAGCACCAGGGCGCGCACGGCCCGTTCGCGGGACAGCTCGGCGAGCAGGTCGCGCAGGTCGGCGTAGGCGCCGAAGGTGAGGGCGTTCAGCTTCTCGGGGCGGGCGAGGGTGATGGTGGCGACCCCGTCGTCGACGGTGAGGCGCAGATGGCGCCAGCGTTCGGTCCGGGTCGCGGAGCCGGTGAAGGGGCTCATTCGGGAGGACCTCCCTGTTGTGTGCACGTACCGGTACGGCAGCACCCTCACGAGGGTATCACTCTTGTGTGACTGTCGTCACGAGTACGCGATACATGCGGCACGGAACGCGGATGCGGCAGCAGCGCAGCACCGGGGTACGTGCGGCACGGCATGCGGAGCACCAAGGTCCCGTCCGGGAGCGGACGCAGGTCCTCGCAGATGCGGGCGACCGCCTCTGTGTCGTGATTTTTGGCTCCGTAAGGTTGAAACCAGGACCGCACCCCACGCCCCCACGCCCTCCTCCGACTCCTCCCGCACCACGCCCCCACACCCTCCTCCCACTCCTCCCGCACCACGCCCCCCACGCCCTCCCCCCACACCCCCACGCCCCCTCCCCCCACACCCCCACCGAGCACGAACGGAACCCCGCCGTGTCCCCTGCCTCCGGAGTCCCCCGGCCCGCGGCCTGGCGCGTCGAGCTGCCGCACACCACGGCCGCCGTGCCGATCGCCCGCGCCCTCGTCCGCTCCGCCCTCACCGAGATCGAGGGCGCCGAACGGGCCGCCGCCGACACCGACACGGCCGAGCTGCTCACCGCCGAACTGGTCGCCAACGCCGTGGAGCACACCCCCGGCGACGGGCCGATCGAGCTGGTCGTCGAGCTGTTCCCGGCCACCGGCGGCTGCCAGATCGAAGTCCACGACCGCCGCCCGGTGGCCCCGGGGCAGCTGATCGGGTCCGGGCCCGTCACGCCGGTCGACCCCTGGCAGGAGCACGGCCGCGGACTGCTCCTGATCCGCGCGCTCAGCAGCGACTGCGGTCACCGCCCCACCGCGCACGGCAAAGCGGTCTGGTTCACGCTCCCCGCGGTGCCGGCGCAGCGCCGCCACGGCCCCGGCCCGTCGTCCGATCGGTGAAAACTCTCCGTGGTCCTCGGCGAGTAATTTTCCGTCGCGCGCATTCCCGGGTGTGCTCCCCATAGGCTCCCGACGGTTACTGGTTCACGGCCGCGCCGTCAGTGGGGGCGCCGACGATTGGGCACGAATTGACCGTCGACACTGGTGCGACATCCGGACCGGCAGTTCTGCAGGAGTCGCGGCGCAGCGTTCTGGTTCGACGTGTCGCGTCGTCGTGGCGAGGCGCGAGGCCCGCGCTTCTCGGCTACCTGGCGTGCAAGGTCATGGGCATCGCCTGGCTGGCGATGAAGTCGGCCGGCGGCGACACGTCGCTTTCCACGTCGCTGGGCTACGTATGGGATGCGCAGTGGTACCTCGGCATTGCGCAGAACGGCTACGGGCACGCGGATCTGGTTCCCGGCTACGGCGGTGGCCCGGCCGGCAGATGGCAGGACCTCGCGTTCTTTCCGTTGTATCCGGGTGTCGTGCGGGCTTTCGGCGAAATTCTGCCGATGGGCGCGGTCGGTACCGCGCTGCTGATCACCTGCGTGTCCTCCTTCGTGGCGGCATGGGGGATCCACGCACTCGGAACGGCCCTGCACGGCGCGCGGGCCGGGCTGCTGCTCGTCCTCCTGTGGGGTCTGCTGCCGCAGGCCTTCATCCAGTCCATGGCCTACCCGGAGGCGATGTTCACCGCGTTGTCCGCCTGGGCGCTGTACGCCCTGGTGACGCGGCGGCTGATCCCGGCGTCCCTCCTTGCCGTGGCGGCGGGCCTGACGCGCCCCTTGGGCGTCGCGGTGGTGGCCGCCGTCGTCGTCACGGCGGTGCTCGCCTCTCCGCGCGGGCGGCGAACGCTCGCCGCGGTCCTGATCGCGCCGCTGGGCCTGCTCGGCTATGTCGTGTGGGTCGGATGGTGCATGGGGCGGCCGACGGGCTATTTCGACGTGCAGCGGGACTGGAACACCCGCGTCGACTTCGGGCAGTCCGTCGTCCAGGCGGTCAGCAGGGTGGCCGCCGGCCACGTGAGCGCGGTGGAGCAGGTGTCCGTGCTGATCGTGATCGCGGGCCTCGTGCTCCTCTGGACGCTCCTGAGCTCGCGTCCGCCGGCGGCGGTCGTCGTCTTCACCCTGGTCCTGGTGGCCATGGCCGTGGGCGTGAGCGGGTTCGTCCAGATCAAGCCCCGTTTCCTGCTGCCCGGATTCACCCTGCTGCTGCCCGCGGCCACGGCTCTCGCCAAGGCCCGGCCGGTCTCCGTGGCCGTCACGCTCGTGGCCCTGGCCGGTGTGTCGCTCACGTACGGGGCCTACTTCGTCACCTCCGGGTACACGCCGTAGCCGCGACGCGGAACGTGACGGGCCGGTGGTCCGTCAGGCCTCCGGCGCCCGGACGGCTCGGAGGCGGGCGAACTCCCACGGATCGTGCGCGGAGAAGACCTCGACCTCGTCGCCGTGCTCGCGGACCAGCTCGCGCAGCCGGGCCTGGGTTCCGAGCCGCAGGTCGCGGTGGACCTCGGACCGGGTCTGGACGAGGTCCATCAGCGGGTGCGGCTCCTTCGCCGCCTCCATCTCGCGGTGGTAGTAGTACGCGTCGCCGCAGTGCAGCAGCCAGCGGTCGCCGTCCCGTACGGCGACGCCGGCGTGGCCCGCGGTGTGGCCGCCCAGCGGGACCAGCCGGAACGCGGACGGCAGGCCGTCGAGCCGTACCGACGTGAAGCCGAACCAGTCCTCGGTGGACGACGCCTCGTCCTCGGGGTCGTACGTGACCCAGCGGGGCTCGTGCGCCCAGTGGGCCGATCGGTAGCGGTGGCCGGGAGCGTCGGCGCGCGCGGCGGCCAGTTCGGGGGCGAGGAGGTGGACGCGGGCGGCGGGGAAGTCGGGCAGACCGCCGCAGTGGTCGACGTCGAGGTGGGTGAGGAGGATGTGGCGGACGTCGGCGGGGTCGTGACCGAGGCGGGCCACCTGGCGGACGGCCGTCTCCTCCTCGTCGAGCGCGGGCCCGGCCATGGCGATCCAGTCGGCGCCGAGGCTCGACTCCGGGTCGCGGACGTCACCGAGGCCGAGTCCGGTCTCGACCAGGACCAGGCCGTCGGCCTCGGTCTCCACGAGGAGGCAGTGGTTGACGGCGGGCGCGGGCGCGGGCCCTTCGTAGGTGGGGTCGATCGTGCGGACCGATCCGCAGTTGAGGTGATGGATCTTCATGCCGACTAGGCTGCGACTTGAACCGCGCTTCAAGTCAAGGAGGCAGGGATGGCAGGGATGCACGAGGCGCTGGAGGACCCGCAGGACGACTCGCGGGACGAGCCGCTGCTGGACATCGCCGAGGTCGCCCGCCGTTCCGGGCTGGCGCCCTCGGCGCTGCGCTACTACGAGAAGAAGGGCCTGATCACCGCCGACGGCCGCAACGGCCTGCGGCGCACCTACCGCCCCGAGGTCCTGGAGCGCCTGGCGCTGATCACGTGCGCGCGCGGCGCGGGACTCTCGATCGCGGAGATCCACCGCTTCGTGGTGGCGCGGCCGTCGGACGCGGACGTGCGGGCCCGGATGACCGCCAGGGCCGACGACCTCGACGAACAGATCGGCCGCCTGACCCGCCTGCGCGACAGCATGCGCCACGCGTCGGTCTGCGAGCACGAACCGATCGTCGACTGCCCGGACTTCAAGCGCGCGGTCGGCAACGTGGCGTCACCGCCTACGCAAGTGCCTGGGTGAGCGCACTGCGGCCCGCCGTGTGCACGAGCCGGCCGTGCGCCCCGTTGACGATCGGGCAGCCTCCTCGTGCCCCTAGGCGGGGTCGCCCATGGTGGCGACCATGACCGCCTTGATGGTGTGCATCCGGTTCTCGGCCTCGTCGAAGACGACCGAGTGGGCCGACTCGAAGACCTCGTCCGAGACCTCGAGTTCGGTGAGGCCGTGGCGCTCGTGGATCTCGCGGCCGACGGCGGTGCCGAGGTCGTGGAAGGCCGGCAGGCAGTGGAGGAACTTCACGTCCGGGTTGCCGGTGGCGCGGATCACGTCCATGGTCACGGCGTACGGGGCCAGGGCGGCGATGCGCTCGTCCCAGACCTCCTTGGGCTCGCCCATGGAGACCCACACGTCCGTGGCCACGAAGTCCGCGCCGCGCACGCCCTCGGCGACGTCCTCGGTCAGGGTGATCGTCGCGCCGCTGGTCTCGGCGAGGCGGTGCGCCTCGGCGACGAAGGACTCGGCCGGCCAGTACGCCTTCGGGGCGACGATGCGGACGTCCATGCCGAGCAGGGCGCCGGTGATCAGGTAGGAGTTGCCCATGTTGAAGCGGGCGTCGCCGAGGTAGGCGAAGACGACGCCGTCGAGCGGCTTGGCGCAGTGCTCGGTCATGGTGAGGACGTCGGCGAGCATCTGGGTCGGGTGCCAGTCGTCGGTCAGCCCGTTGAAGACCGGCACGCCGGCGAAGGCCGCCAGCTCCTCCACGGCCGCCTGGCTGTCACCGCGGTACTCGATCCCGTCGAACATCCGGCCGAGCACCCGGGCGGTGTCCTTGACCGACTCCTTGTGGCCGATCTGCGAGCCGGCCGGGTCGAGGTAGGTCGTCGAGGCGCCCTGGTCGGCGGCGGCGACCTCGAAGGCGCAGCGGGTCCGGGTCGAGGTCTTCTCGAAGATCAGCGCGATGTTCCGGCCGCGCAGCCGCTGCACCTCCGTGCCCGCCTTCTTGGCCGCCTTGAGCTCGGCGGCCAGGTCCACCAGGCCGCGGAACTCCTCGGCGGTGAAGTCCAGCTCCTTGAGGAAGTGGCGGCCGGTGAGGTCGGTGGCCATGAGGCCCTCCTGGGGGTGGGTACGGTCGGGGACGGGACGCCCGGGACGAGACCCTTGGAAGTATACGTAATTCCGAATTCTTATACAGCCCCCCGGGTCTGTGGGCCTCTCTGGGGCCCGCCATGGCGCTCCCTCCGGCCCGTCCCCTTACGCCGCCTCTACACCGCCTCTAGCCCGGCTCACACCGCCTCGCGCTCCACCGGACAGCTCATGCAGCGCGGGCCGCCCCTCCCTCGGCCCAGCTCGCTCCCCGGGATCTCGATCACCTCGATGCCCTGCTTGCGCAGGTGCGTGTTGGTGGTCACGTTGCGCTCGTACGCCACGACGACGCCCGGCTCCACCGCCAGCACGTTGCAGCCGTCGTCCCACTGCTCCCGCTCCGCCGCGTGGACGTCCTGCGTCGCGGTGAGGACCCGGATGTCCTGGAGCCCGAGCGCCGCGGCGATGGCGCTGTGCATCTGCTCCGGCGGATGGTCGGTGACCCGCAGGGACTGTCCCTCGTCGCCCGGCTCGATCGTGTACGAGCGGAGCATGCCGAGCCCCGCGTACTGGGTGAAGGTGTCCGCGTCCACCATCGTCATCACCGTGTCCAGGTGCATGAACGCGCGGCTCTTCGGCATGTCGAGGGCGACGATGGTGCGCGCCGAGCCCGCCGCGAACAGGCCCCGGGCCAGCATCTCCACGGCCTGCGGGGTGGTGCGCTCGCTCATGCCGATGAGGACGGCACCGTTGCCGATCACCAGCACGTCACCGCCCTCGATCGTCGACGGGTAGTCGGACTGCCCCTGCGACCAGTGGTGGAAGACGCCGGCCTCCGCGCCGGTGAACAGCGGGTGGTGCCGGTAGATCGCCTCGAAGTGGACGGTCTCGCGCTGCCGGGCCGGCCAGCGCATCGCGTTGATCGACACCCCGTCGTAGATCCAGGCGGAGGTGTCCCGGGTGAACAGGTGGTTCGGCAGCGGGCCGAGCACGAAGTCGTCGAGGTCGAGGGCGTGGAACCGCACCGACGTCGGCTCGCGGTGGCCCGCCAGGAACTCCCGCTTCGTCATTCCGCCGACCAGCGCCTCCGCCAGCGCCTCGGCGTCCATCGAGTCGAAGGCCGCGCGGAGGTGGTCGGCTGCGAGCGGTCCGTACTCCTTCTCGTGGAAGACCCGTTCGAGCACCAGCTTGCGGGCCGCGGGCAGTTCCAGGGTCTCGCGCAGGAGGTCGCCGAAGAGGTGCACGGCCACCCCGCGGTCACGGAGCACGTCGGCGAAGCCGTCGTGCTCCTGCCGGGCGCGGCGCACCCACAGCACGTCGTCGAAGAGGAGGGTGTCCTTGTTGGTCGGGGTGAGCCGCTTCAGCTCCAGATCCGGGCGGTGCAGGATGACGCGGCGCAGCCGCCCGGTCTCGGAATCGACATGGAATCCCATGCACCCATCCTGGCGGAGCGGAGCGGCGCGCGCGTGGTTCTCGGCGTGTCCCGTCAGGCCGACGCGACGATGACGACGACCAGGGTCACGAGCAGGACGAGGACGGTGCCGAGGAGGGCGAAGGTCAGCCACCCGTCCTTGGCGTGCCCCGAGCCCGAGGGGGCGGCGGGCACGGTCGTACGGGTCGTGGGCCCGTCGTCGGGGCGACGGGAGTCGGGGGCTGGGCGGGAGGGGGCCGGGACGCGGGCGCCTGAAGGGGGGCGAGTGTCTGAAGGGGGGCGAGTGTCTGAGGTGGTGCGGGGGGCTTCCGGGCGCGTGGCTTCCGGGCGGGGGTGTTCGCGGCTCGAGGTGCGCTGGGGCTGAGCGCCCGCGAGGTGCTGGGGGTCGTGACTCGGGGCGCGCTGTGGCTTGGGGCCGGCGGGGCGGGGTGCGGGGCTCCCGGGGTACGGGGGCTGGGTGCCCGGAGCGCCCTGGGGCTCGCGGGCCGGGGCGCGTTGCGGCCGGGGGCTCTCCGACCGGGCGGGCTCGGGGCCTGCCGCCGTGGGGCGGCGGCCCTCCGGGAGGGCGGCGAGGACGAGTTCCCGCCAAACGGGTTCCGGCAGCCCGGAGCCGCCGGCGACGATCGCACGGAACGCCGCCTGCATCGCCGGATCCGTCGTCGTCGCGAACCGGATGAGCACCTCGGCGAGCCGGGCCGGCGCCGCCTCGTCGGCGTTCCTGCCGGTGAGCAGCGGGCGGACCGCCCACTCGTGCAGGTCGGCCGCGTCGGCGGCGCGCCGCTCGGGGGCGACCCGTTCCTCGGGATGGCGGCGGATGACGAAGTACTCCTCGTCGATCACCAGGTCGCACAGCTGGCGCCTGAGCGGGCGGTCCCATCGGCGGATCCTGCGGCGGATCTCGGCGACCAGGAGCATCGTGACGCCGCGCGGGCGGCGCTCCCGGAGCGCGGCCAGCAGCTCCCCGTTCGTCGCCCGGGCCGCGGCGTCCCGGACGTCGTCGGGTACCCAGGACCGCGCGAGCCGCTCCTCCAGACCGCTGTGGCCCCGCCGTCCGCCGCCCCCGGGCCCGCGCCGGTTCCGCACCGGTCCGCCGAGGACGGAGCCGAGGCCGCCCCGCCCGGACCGCTGCCCGTCTCCCTCGGGCCGGGCCGCCGCCGCGGAGCCGTACGGGCTGGGGCCGACCGCCTCGGTGACGTGACCGTCCCAGCGGTCGTCCGGCTCCGCGGGTGGTGCGGCCTCCTCGGGCCGGGACGCATGACCGCGGCCGGCAGGTCCGCCGCCCAGCACCGGCGACCGGCCGGAGGAACCCGAGGAACCTGAGGAACCCGAGAAGCCCGACGAGCCGGAGAAGCCCGAGGAGCCGGGGGAACCCACGGAACCCGAGGAGCCCGACGAGCCCCACGAGTCCGAGAGGCCGGAGGAGCCGGAGGAGCCGGAGGAGCCGGAGGAGCCGGAGGAGCCGGAGGAGCCGGAGGAGCCGGAGGAGCCGGAGGAGCCGGAGGAGCCGGACAAACCCGACGAGCCCGAGGAGCCGGAGAAACCCGACGGGCCCGACGAGCCCGAGAAGCCCCGCAGGCCCGACGGGCCCGAAGGCCGGGCCGGCGGCGCGCCGGGGGCAGCCGGGCGGTCGCGGTCGCGGTCGCGGTCGCGCTCCCTTTCGCCGCCCCTGCCGCGGTCGTGGTCCAGGTCGCCGAGCGCCGTTCGGGCCAGGGCCAGCAGGGAGGCCTCGGGGTGCCGGCGGTGGGCGGCGCGGATCGCCAGGGCCACCGCGTACCTGCGGCTCTCGTCGTCCGCCACGTCCCGCAGGTGGTGGGCCACGAGCCCGGCGGCGACCGACTCCGCCTCGTCACCGAGGCGTTCGCGCGGGTCGGACCGCCGCCGGTCGGTGTTGCGGCTGGCCGCGCCCGCCCAGCGGCCGACGAACACGAAGCGCAGCTCGGGGAGTTCGGCCGTGTCGTGGGTGGCGAAGGTCCATCGCGGGACGACGACCTCGCCGAACAGGCCGTGGAGCCCCCACAGCACGGGCAGTGCCGAGTCGCCCCGCTCGTCCAGGAAGGTGAAGCGGTCGCCCGGCCGGCGCAGCAACTCGGCTGTCGCGCCCAGGAGTTCGTCCTCGGCTCGGGCGAGCCGGAAGTCCAGGGCGTGCAGTCCGTCGTCCGTCGCGTCGACCAGCACCGCTTCGGGCACGCGTTGCAGCGGCCCGCGCACCCGGGCGAGCTGCAGGCCCGCGCCCTCCCAGGTCCAGTCGTGCAGACCGAGGCAGACCGTCGGCTCCAGGAGCTCGGCGTGGCCGACGAGGGCGTGGCAGATGGTGGAGGCGCCGCCGCCCGGGTCGGTCCAGGGGATGCGGCGTATCAGCATGGCCCTCGTCCGGCCCTGCAGCCGGATCAGGGCGGGCCGCACCTCCTCGCCGCTCGCCCGCAGCGCCGTTCTCGCCCTGCGGAACATCGCCTCCGCCTCGTCCCGCCCGCCCGACCAGGCGACGGGCCCGAAGCCGGTGGTGCCGGAGTCGTTCGCGCCGTCCCAGCGGAACACGATCTGGTCGACCCGGTCGCCGGCGCCGCCGTCCGGCGTCGTCGGTCGTCCCGTCGGTCGTCCCGTCGGAGCCATCGGTCACTCCCTTCCTCGAAGCAGCCCGCACGCGGCGAAGACGGACAGCAGGGGTGCGAGCACCCGCCGCGGCCGGGCACCGTGCGGGAAGCGGTCGCCGCGGGCCTGCCCGCCGGTCGCGGCGACGAAGTGCAGGGTGCAGCGGGCGCAGTCGTCGAAGGGTCGCAGCCACGCGGGGCTCGCGTGGTGGTCCAGGAAGGCGTAGGCGTCCCGGCTCTCCGCCCTCTCGGCCGCCGCGTCGTAACGGGGCGGCAGCGCCCGCCCCAGCCAGCGGTCGACGGCCGGGTCGAAGCGCATCAGGTCGCTCTTGTTGACGGCGAGCGCGGCGGGCGCCGCGACATAGCCGTCGGCCGACCGGGGCAGCCGGTTGAGGACGGTGGTGAACGCCTCGTCGCCGAGGTCGCGGCGCGGCAGCCCGTAGCGCTCGCGGACCGGGTCGAGCGCCGGTGTCCGCAGCGCGCGCAGCGGGTCGAGCACGAAGACGAAGGCGTCCACGCCCATCAGGAAGCTGGTCACCGGCCCGTCCTGGGCGAGGTCCTCGCCCGCGAGGTCGAAGAAGACGACGGGGCGCGCGGTGCGGCCCGGAGCGGAGACGAGGAGTCCGTCGGCGAAGCGCGCGAAGGTCTGCTGACCGGTACGGCCCAGCTGTCTGCCCTGCTGGAGGCTCTGGACCCGCTCGCGCAGATAGGTGCGGTGGGCCTCGGGGTTGAGCGGCAGGCACTTCAGCCCGTACGGCTCGAGGCCGCCGAGCTCGACCTCGCCGAGCATCGCGGCCATGAGGTGGGTCTTGCCGACGGCGGAGCTGCCGACGAACGCGATGGAGAGCGGTTCGCCGTGGGTGAGGTAGGGGACGGGCAGTTCGTGCGCCTCGTCGCCCTCGCCGGTGTGCGGGCACAGGTGGTACGCGGTGCGCAGCAGGTCCTGGCGGTGGCCGGGGCGGTGCTCGGTGGACAGGTCGAGCGGGATGCGGTTGCCCTTGGCGTCGATGGTGACGAGCAGGTTCTCGTCGTACGTGACGGGGAGCAGGCAGTGCGGGCACATCCGCCCCGGTGGCGAGGGCGACCCGAGGGTCCCGGAGTCCGTGGTGCCCCGGCCTCCGGCGGCCGGCCCGTCGGGCGGGTCGCCGAAGAGCAGGGCGCGCAGGCCGCGCCGCTGGGGCGGCGGATCCGCCGGGTCGGGGCGGTCGTCGTCGTACGGCGGCGGGACGGCGGCCCTGCGGGCGAGTTCGGCGTCGTAGCGGGCCCGTCCGGCGGCGAGCGGGTCGGCGGTGCCGACGGCGTGGGCGAGCGGGTCCGGCAGCCGCAGCAGCCGCAGCAGCTCGGCGGGCGCGGGTCGGGCGGCGGCGGTCGCCGCGAAGAGTCCGCTCTGGGCGAGCGCGGCGAGCCACCGGTACTGCCCCAGGTCCTCCGGAGGACCGTCGGCCCGGTCGGGGCGGCCTGGCGGGCCGGGATGGCCGGAGAGCAGGAGGTACGCGATCCGGGCGAGCGACCAGAGGTCGTCGCGGGTGTCGGCGGTGCCGCGGCCCGCGCGCTGCTCCGGGGAGGCCCAGGGCGCGGTGCCGAAGGGCTCGCGTGCCTCGCCCGCGCGCAGCGCCGCGTACGGTTCGGACAGCCGTACGTGGCTGCCGTCCCACCGCACGGTGTCGGGTGCGAGCGCCCGGTGGACCAGGCCCAGCTCGTCCAGGAGCCGTACCGCCAGGGCGAGTTGCCCGACGATCCGCTGCTGCTCGTCGGCGCCGAGGCGGGGCAGGCAGTCGGTGAGCGGCGCTCCGGCGGCGCGCCGGTAGAGCACGAAGGGCTCGGCGCAGTCGAGGTCGAAGCCGACGACCCGGGTGAACAGTTCGGCGAACTTCTCGCCGCCGTAACGCCGTTCGACGGCGACGGCGGCGGACACCTCCCGTTCGAGGCGGGTGTACGCGTGCGGGTCGGCCTGGGCGGAGAGCGGCAGCCGGAACTGCGTGACGGGCCAGCCCGCGCCCAGGGTGACCGGGCGCGTCCTCAGCTGGGGCCGGCCCGCGGGTCGGGCGTCCTCGCCGTAGCGGACGGCGAAGCGGACCGGGCCCTCCTGCGGGGTGAGGAACTCCAGCTCCTCGTGGGCTCCTTCGGGTTCACGGACGGGTGGGGGCGGTACGGGGTCGGTCTGCCGGTCGGCGGTCATGGTGCTCCGTCCTCCTCTGCCAGGACCGTGTGCACGACGTCCGCGCGCAGCGGTACGAGGCGCAGCACGCCCGCGTGCCGGCCGGCGTCGGTCCACACCACGTCCTCGGCGGTGCCCCGCCAGATGTCGTCGCCGGTGGTGCCGCGGCGCATGGTCTCGGGCACGAAGCGGACCCGGCGGACGGCTCCGGGCTCGTGGGAGAGCAGCCGCAGGTGTTCGGGCCCGCACAGCGGAACGGTCAGGCGCGTGTCGTCGTCCGCGGCGAGCAGCCTGGCCACGCCGTCCGGTGCGACGCCGGTGAGCCGGGCCGCGTCGGGCCGTTCGCCGCGTTCCCGGCCGGGCGGCGGGGAGGCGGCGGCGTCCCGTTCCAGCCGGACGCGGGTCTCGTCGAGCAGCGCGGTCATGGGCGCGTCCAGGGGCAGTCGTCCGGCGTTGCCCGGGTCGCGTTCGACGCCGGCCCAGCAGCCGTCGAGGATCGCGGAGACGCCCTCGACCAGGTCGGTGACCAGGGTGTCGACGAGGGCTGGTCCCCCGTCGCCGTAGCGCCGCTCCAGCCAGCGCGGCACGGCGGCCGGGGCGGAAGCGGTGGCGGCCGCGGCGGTCGAGGCGGAGGCCGGGGCGGCGGGTGCCGAGGGGCGTGGCTCCTCCGCGCCCGGCCACGCGGCGCCGTCCTGCCAGGCGTCCGGTCCGGGGCGGGGTTCCGGTCCGGGGCGTGTGCCCGGGCCGTGGCGCGCGTCGGCACCCGGCCAGGCGTCGCCGCCGGGCGTCGGGTCCGCGTCGGGCCAGACCTCGCGGCCGGGCCACGTACCGCCGTCCTGCGACACGTCCGGTCCCGGTTGCATGCCCGGTCCTGACCTCGGGTCCGGTCCTGAGCGCGCGTCGGCGCTCCGCCAGGAGTGGTGGCCGGACGATGCGGCGTCGCCCCTCGACGCGTCCGCCCCCGACCGCGCTTCCGCGCCCGCGTGCGCGTCCGCGCCCGGCCAGGCGTGCTGGTCGGGCCACGCGACGTCGGCTCCGGCGCCGTCGAGGGGATCGCCGCCGTCGGACCAGTCGTCCCAGTCCCAGTCGCCGGCCCTGCCCGTGCCACCGGCCCGGCCGGTCCCGCCGGCCGGGCTGCCCGCGCCGCTCGTGCCGTACGGATCCGGGTTCCCGTACGGGTCGGGCACGGCCGGGCCGGCGTAGGCGTCGGCGGTCTTGGCGAGACCGCGGAGCAGCCTGGCCACCGCGCCGGCGCCGTCCGAGCAGTGGTGGCGCACGTCGGCGAAGAGCCAGTCGTGCACGGCGGCCGTGACGAGCAGCGCGTGGATCTCGTCGAGGGCGCGCCCGGCGTCCTCGGGATCCGCCCGCTCCCACCAGTCGTCCACGCCGAGGGTCCAGTCCCGCAGGGCGAGCAGCACGACGGCGGCGACCGCGACGGCCAGGGCGGTCGCGGCGGCCCAGAGCGGCGGGCCGAGGGCCTGGCCGACGGCCGCGCCGGCGCATCCGCCGACGAGGCCGCCGACGAGCCGTGGCCCCGAGCCCGTACTGCCTCCGCCGTCGAGGCGGCCGTCGGGCGAGCGGTTGGGGCGGCGGCGCAGCATCAGCAGCGCGAGAGCGGCGGCGAGCAGGCCGACGGCGGGGCCGAACGCCCAGCCGGCGCCCGGCCAGAGGCCCGCGAGCAGCGCGAGGACGCCGGTCACGAGCGCGGCGAAGGCCCGCGGGCCGCCGGCCAGGAACGGGTACCGGGCATCGAGCCTGGCGAGCCGGTCGGGTCCGCAGACGGCGTCGAGGGCGGCGCGCCGGGCGGCGCTGCCCGCCGGCGCGGAGCGGGCGGCGAGGGCCGCGAGCCGGGCCGCGACCGAACGCAGCGGCAGGCGGCGGCCGATGAGTTCCTGGGTGTGGTCGCGCAGCGCGGGGACGATGCCGGTGCGGGTGATCTCGCGTGGCATCTCGGGGAGTTGGATGCCCCGGTCGGCGAGGAGTGCGCGTTCCTCGACGGTCGGCCGGGTACCGCCGGCGAGGGCGAAGGCGTCGTCGACGGTGGCGCGGAACTCGCGCAGGGCGCCCGCGAGGCGTTCGACGTCCCCGGGCAGATCGGTGTCCCGGCCCGCCCTGGTGAGCAGCCCGGCCGGTCCCCGGACCCGCGCGTAGCCGTCGAGGGCGTCGTCGAGGGCGCGGCGGCAGGCGAGCAGCAGGGAACCGGCCCGGCCGTGCGCGGGCAGCCAGTCGTGTCCGGAGAGCGAGCCCGGCACCGCCTCGTCGAGGAGCAGGGCGAGTTCGCCGGGGACGGCGCCGGCGGTCGCGGCCACGGGGACGTCGGGGCCGGTCAGCGCCTCGACGGCCTGCCGCCAGGCGCGGGCACGGGCCTCGTCGCTGAGGTCGTGCTCCAGGATGCGCACGGCGGGCACGGCGACGCCGCCCGCGACCCGGCCGAGGGCCCGCAGCACGGCGTCGAACACCTCGGGCGTGGCCAGCACTTCGACCAGCGGGCGCAGGGCGGCGGCGTCCGGGCCGCGGAAGCCGTCGAGCAGCCACAGGACCCCGGCGGCGGGGGGCCGCAGGGTGAGGGTGCGGCGCAGGTTCCGCTCGCCGGGCGCGCCGACGGCCAGGCACACCACGTGGGCGGGGCCGTAGGAGGAGAGCCGCTCGTGGAGGAGCTGGTGGCCGACGAGCCGGTCGGCGTCGTCGACGACGAGGAAGCGCCGCTCGTCGGCGGCCTGCGGGACGGCGAGGGCGCGGCGGACCGCGTCCTCGGCGGCGTGGTGGTCCTCGGGGTCGTACGCCTCGGCGCGCAGGTCGAGGCAGACGGCGTGACCCGGCGCCGGCTGTTCGGGGACGACGCGTGGGCTCACTCCTCCTCACCGTCCATGTCCCACGGGTAGCCGCCGTCCATGGGCTCGGGCGAGGCGTCGGTGAAGGGCTCGGCGTCGGTCAGGGGCGAGGCGTCGGTGAAGGGCGCGGCGTCGGCAGCCGGCGAGGCGTCGGCCTGGGGCAAGGCGTCGGCAACGGGCGCGGGTACGGCCCGGGGCGGGGCCGGGGCCGCTGCGGGCGCGGACGGCGCGGACGGCGCGGGGATGAACGGGGTGGCCGGCGCGGCGGGTTCGGCGTAGGCCGCCGGGGTGGTGGGCGGATGCGCGTCCGGGACCGGAGGAGCCGGAGCCGGACCGTGGCCCGCGGGACCACGTCCTGCCGGACCGAGGCCCGACGGACCATGGCCTCCCGGGCCGTTGGCTGCCGGGGCGTGGCGCTCGTACAGTGCCCGCAGCGTCGGCCGGGTGGGCCGGCCCGCGCCCGCGAAGCGCATGTCGAGCGCCGCCGGGTAGGTGACCTCCCAGAAGTCCCGCAGCGGTGCCAGCCATTCGGCGTCCTCCTCCGCGTACTCCAGGGTCAGCTCGTCGAGCAGCGCCCGCTGCCGCGGCGCGATCTTCTCGACGAAGCGGACGAAGAGCGGCGAGGGTCCGACGGGCGTGTGGGCGAGTCCCTTCGGCAGGGCCTGCATCAGCCGGCCGCAGAACTCCTCGATGATCTGCCCCTCGTCGAGCAGTGCCCACCGCTCGTACGCCCGGAGCAGTCCCGCCCAGCTGGAGAGCGCGCCGTCGAAGTCCTCCAGGCGCAGCGACATGGTCGCGGACTCGCCCTCCTGGAGCCGGATGCGCACCAGGTGGGGCGACTCGTCGGGGCCTTCGGTGTGGATGTGGCCGTTCCACATCGCGCACAGCAGCCGGTGCAGGATGCGCCGCCGGTCCTCCTCGGTGGAGACCAGCCAGTCGTCCTGGTGGCCGAGCCGCTGCCGCCAGTGCAGGAAGTCCTCCTGGCCGCCGGAGTCCCGGGCCTCGGCCCAGAGGCTCAGAACGTTGCGGACCTCGGAGATGTCGGTGAGGTTCATGCCGCTGCGGAACAGGACCACGGTGATCGACTCGGTGTCGACCGCCCGGTACTCCTGGGCGGCGCGCGGCGGCAGGTTGAGCTCCTGGCGCAGGTAGTCGGAGGCCCGGCCGTCGGACTCGCTCGCCGGGTGCACGATGAGGATCTTCAGGGGGCCGCCGCCGTCCGGCGTGAAGCCGACCGGCAGCAGTCCGGCGAGCGCGGCGCGGAACTGGTCGAGCCAGCGCCCGTCGACCTTCGACTCGGCGGACTCGTCACCGGCGGCGGCGCGCAGCAGCAGGCCCATCGAGGGCAGCAGGGGGCGGGCGAAGCGGTCGTCGTTGGCCTCGCCGAACAGCTTCTTCACACGCCGCTCGACGACCTGCTTGATCTCCTTGACGGCGGCGCCGGGCGAGCGGCGCACGGCGTCGAGCGCGCTGCGCCACTCCTCGGGCCGGACGAGCCGCTCCAGCAGGCCGGCGGCGTCGGTGTTCTCCGGCAGGCCCTCGCTCTGCACGAGCCGGTCGAGGACGTCGTCGTAGAAGGCGCGCAGACTGTTCTGGGGCGGCAGGAGGTAGGAGACGCCGGTGCGGTCGTCGCGGTACAGCTCGCGCCGCCGGTCGGCGAACAGCTTGGCCTCGTCCTGCTCGTGGGCGCGCAGTCCCTTGGCGAGCTCGCCGAGCTCGTGGAGGACCTTGGTGAGCGGGGGCCGCCACTGGGCCTCGCCGGCCTGCCAGGCCCGGTGCCACAGGGACCTGGCGCGCCACTGGTACCAGGCCTCCTGACGGGCGAGCGCGTCCTGCACGTCCGGGTCGCTCCACTTGGCCGGTACGAGTCCGCCGGCGCCGCGCCTGACGTGCGGGATGGCCGGGGCGGAGGTCTGTACGTCCGGGGGCCGCTCGGGGTCGTTGCGCCGGTTGTCGAGCATGCCGGTGAAGCCGGCGGCGGCGACCCGGTCCGTGTGGCCGGGGTGCCCGTTCAGGACGGCCTCCACGTGGAACGGGCTGATGACGCCGAGGAGTTCGCGCACCGCCGTGCCGGGCTTGAAGTCCTCGGTGAGCCGGGGCACCTCGCGGGAGAGGTCCGCCTCCAGGCGGCGCAGGGCGTCCTCCATGTCGCCGAGGCGGTTGCGCAGCTCCTGGGTGATCGCGTTCCTGCCCTTGGGCAGCTGCTCGGGCAGCGGCACGTCGGGGGCCTCGCGGTTCCACAGCCGTCCGATGCCGGAGCGGGCGAACATCTCCTGGACGAGCTGCTTGTCCTCGGGCCGGTGGCGGCGGGCCTTCTCGCCGAGGCCGCGGACGGCCTGCGCGAGGAGCCGGGCGGCGACTATCTCGGCGAGGTCGTCGACGGGCACGGTGAGGGAGGCGGCGAGGCTGGTGGACATGCCGCGGTAGCCGATGCCGGTGCGGGCCGGGGTGGAGCGTTCGACGCTCTTGTTGATGAAGCTGGCGGCGAAGGACTGGTAGTCGTCCTCGGAGCGTCCTGCGCCGCTGTCCTCGCTGAGCTCGGTGCCGATCAGCGACATCACCATGGCGGTGATGGAGCGGCGCAGGTCCTCGGTGCCGATGACGGCGGGCTTGGAGAACAGGAAGGCGGTCTGGACCGTGGAGGGCCGCAGGGCGACCACGCCGTCGACCGGGTAGTGGACGCTGATCCGGCCGCGCTGTTCGACGTCGCCGACCACTTCGAGGGCGTCGGGCACGTTCTGGTCGTCGACGAGCCGGGAGAGGTCCACGAGGGCGCGGGCGGCGTTGAGTTCGGCCTCGCGTCCGCCGCCCGCCTCGGGCGGGAAGGCGGAGGGCATGACGACCAGCGGGTAGATCTTGACCCCGGGCACCTTTCCCTTGCGGAACTCGTGCCCGATGAGGTGGATGAAGTCGTAGAAGATGCCGGCGCCGGTGCCGCCGGCGACGGAGAACGCGACGAAGACGTCGCAGCCGCGGATGCGGCTGCCGCCCACGCGCTGGAGGTCGCCGGCCGCGTTCCCGATGGCGCCGATGGCCTCGCGCAGCTGGCGCAGGACCGGTTCGAGACCGGAGCGCATGGTCGCGAAGAGCGCGGCACGGCCGACGGTGGGCAGCTGGCCCGCGCCGTTGTGGAGCGGGGCGACGCGCGGCTGGCGGGCCTGCGGCGGCAGCCACAGCCGGGTCTCCTCGTGGAGCGCGACCCGCAGCATGCGGGTGACCTCGGGCGAGGAGTCGTAGTCGGTGGGCAGCAGGTCGCGGACCATCCGGGAGGTACGGGCGTACGCGGCGCTCTCGGCGCCCTTGGCCCGGAACTGGGGCTGGCGGGACAGCTCCGCCTCGCTGAAGTCCGCGTACACGAACTGCAGGCAGTCGGGCAGCTGGAAGGGCAGCCGTCGGCCGCCGTCGACGAGTTCGGTGCCGTCGGGGCCGCACAGCTCACGGCGCAGGCTGCGTTCGAGCTCGCTGCCGATGCGGCCGCCGGTGCCGCCGAGGCCCACGAACAGCATGGGCTGGTAGATCTTCATGTCGTCTCCCCTGAGGGCCCCGAGGACCCTTCTTCGTTCGTGCGTGGGGCGGTGGTGCGTGGGGTGTCTCGGTGCCTGCGATGTCGGTGCGTGCGATGTCGGTGCGTGCGATGTCGGTGCGTGGGGTGTCGCTGCGTGGGGTGTCGGTGCTCTGGCCGTCGGGGGCCGTGGTGGTGCGGGGCGCGGTGGTGCGGGGCGCGGCCCCGATCAGAAGTCCGGGTCCCAGACGGCGGGTGTGGTGGACGTGGTCGGCGGGGTCGCGTCGCCCGTGATCGTGGGTGGCGTGGCGTCGGACGGCGCGTCGGAGCCGCCGCGCCGTCCCGGGCGGCCCGGCCGTCCGACACCACCGGCCCGTCCGGGGCGCGGGACGGACAGCAGGCGGCCACCGCCCTGGAGTCGGTCGCGGACGGGCCGCCGGCCGTCCCTGACCACCAGCTCGCACTCGTCGAGGCCGAACGGCTCACCCGGCCGTATCGACGACTCGCGGCCCCGGTGCGGCCGGATCAGCAGCTCGCCCGCGCCGGTCCTGCGCAGCCGGTGCGCGGACCCGCCGCCGCGGGCGCGCCGCAACGTGGGCGCGGCCCCGCGCGGCTCCTCGACGGTGAACAGGTACTCCCCGCCCCCGCTCTGGCCCGTGCGGACCGTGAGCGTGTCCAGGACCCGCCCGTCCCTGCGGAGTTCGAGCCTGACCCCGGTCAGGTCCCGGATGCGGTTGCGGGCGGCGATCCGGACCGCGGCGACGGCGGCCAGCAGGGCGGCGGCGACGGCGCCGCCGACGACGTACGGCCACCAGCGGTCCCACCAGGTGGGCGGTGCCTCGACGCGGATGTCGAAGAAGGCGTTGTCGAGCTTGCGGTCGCCGTCGTCGGTGTCGAGGACGAGCAGCGGGCCCCCGAGTTCGCCGAGCGGGGTGCCACGGCCGATGGTGAGGGTGAACTCCACGCTCGTGGCGGGGCCCGGCCGGGCGACGACGGTGGCCGGCGTGATCTTCAGCCCGGCAGCGGCGCCGGTGCCGGTCCCGCTCCCGCTCCCGGGCGCCGTGCCCGCCCCGCCGGAGCTGCCCGACGCGTCCTGGCCGTCCTGGCCGTCTTCCAGAGCGAGGCGGAGGGTGTGCGGGACGGTGTCCCTGTTGGTGATGTCGATCCGGCCGCGCACGGTGTCGCCGGGGTGGACGGTGGCCTGGTCGACCGAGATCTGCGCATCCAGGAGGGGGTTGCCCTCGGTGACACGGGTGTGGAACGGGCGCCGGTCGGAGGTGACGCCCGGCGCCGACATGTCCGCCGTGATCTCCAGGTCTCCGGTCGCGCTCACCGGCACGGTGAGCCTGCCGGTGAAGCGGACGTCCCCGGCCCGGCGGTCGGGCGCCTTGCCGTCGTCGGCCAGTCGGACGGTCACCGGGGCGAATCCGCCCTCGCCGGTCAGCCGGGCGGTGACGGTGATGCCCTCCAGCTGGCGCGGGTCGGTGATGACGACGCCGCGCCGGGTCTGCATCCGCACCTCGACGACGGCCTCCTGGCCGGGGCGCGGCGCGACGGGGTCAAGGACCACGGCGGACCGCAGCCGGCCCTGCCAGATGGCCCGGACGGCGACCTCGCGGTCCCGGTGGCCCTCGGGGGCCTCGACGCGCACCCGCCAGCGGCCGGGAAGCGGGTTCTTGACGCGCAGGGCCTCGACCGGCCCGTCCGCGCCGCTCACCTCGAACGCGGAGCCGTCGAAGTCGCCGCGCGTGGGCACCTTGCGGCCCGCCGGGTCGTAGTAGGTGACCCGTACCTTCGGGTCGTGCTTGCTCACGGTCAGGGAGCCGTCGGTGGCGATGGGCGGGATCGACACGTACAGGTCGGCGGGCGGCTTGCCGACGGTGCCGTGGGAGATCCGGGCGCAGCGCGCGGCGGCGAAGGTCTCCTGGAGCGCCTTGTCGATCTCGGCGGAGCCGGCGACCACCCGCATCCTGGGCACGGAGCCGGGCACGTCGGAGCAGGCGCCGCGGTATCCGCCCTCGGCCATCGCGGCGAGCGCGGTCCGGTCGATCTGGCCGCCGAAGCCCAGCGGCCAGATCTGCACCCCGGCGTCCCGCGCCCTGGCCAGCTCCTCGGCGAGGCGCTTCTCGCCGTTGGACTGGCGGCTCGGGCCGTCGGCGCCGTACTCGGGGCTGTCGCTGACGTCGAGCCGGCCGTCGGTCAGCAGGAAGACCACCTTGGGCGTCTTGCGGGCCTTGTCGTCGGCCGCGCCGGGGCCCCCGCCCTCGGTGAGGCGGGTGACGGCCTGGCGGACGGCTGCCGGGAAGTCGGTGCCGGGGCCCGTTCTGGACCGGTCGCGGCGGGCGAGCTCCTTCACGCAGTCGCTGAGCCGCTGTCGTCCGGCCGCGTCGACGACGGTCGGCGGACACACCTCGCGTACGGGCGACTGGCCGGGCTTCTCCGAGCTGCCGAAGCCGATCACGGTGGCCCGGGAGCGCTCGGAGATCTCGCCCTGGCTGAGCAGGGCGGCGGCCTCGGTCTCCCGGGCGAGGTCCTCGTCGGACAGGCTCTTCGACTGGTCGACGACGACCGCGAAGTCGATCGGGTCGGCGCCCTCGGCGGGATCGGCGGCCACGGCCTGGCGCGGCTGCGGCGCGTAGGGGGCCGCGGCGGCGGGGCCGCCGAGCGGCGCGGACAGGACGAGCAGCGCGGAGAGGACGAGCGGCGCCCCGGCCAGGAGGTGGCGGAGGAGCGGGCCGCCCTTGCGGAGGCTCTGCCTCGGGGTCAACAGCACGGTCACCTTCATGGTCGTGTCACCACAGTTCGCTGAGGAGGGCCAGGAGGGCGCCGAGCACGAGGGCGGCGACGCCGAGCCGCAGCCACCGGTATTTGGCGGCGAGGACGAGCCCTTGGACGCTCGCCTGTTCCAGGAGCCAGCCGGTGGCGTCCGGGCCGGCGGCCTCCAGGCGGGCGCGCAGCGCGTCCGCCTGGGTGCCGGAGACGAGGTCGCGGAGCAGGGTGCGGCCGGCGCCGGGCCTGGTGCGGGGCAGGACGACGGAGACCAGCATCAGGACTCCGGCGGTCCACAGCCCGCCGGCCGTGACGAGCAGGGCGAGACCGCCGCCGGCCGGGAGCGGGCCGCTGTCCCGGGAGAACACGATCGCGAGGAAGGCGAGCGCGCCGGAGAGCAGGATCGCGGCCTTGGTGTCGGCCCTGCCGATGTCCTCGCGGACGGTGGCCAGCAACTGCTCGGCCATCCGCCGCAGTTCAGCGGCGTCCGGCACGGACGCCGGGGTGGCGCGGACCGGAGCCGGCGGAGGCGCGGGCGTGACCGTGGACGCGGTTGTGGGCGTGGGTGCGGGCGTGGACGCGGAGGCGGGTGTGGGCGTGGACGCGGTTGTGGGCGTGGACGCGGAGGCGCTGCCGCCCTGGGGGGTGCTCATTCGTCGTCCCAGTCGTCGAACTCGGCGCTCGGCCGGGAGGGCCGCCGGGGAGCGTCGTACGGCTCGCCGCCGTCGTGCGGGCCGTACGACCCGCGGGTGTCGTAGGCGTCGTCGCCGCGCTTGCGG
Source organism: Streptomyces sp. NPDC127092 (assembly GCF_042722475.1). NCBI lineage: Bacteria > Bacillati > Actinomycetota > Actinomycetes > Kitasatosporales > Streptomycetaceae > Streptomyces > Streptomyces sp. NPDC127092. The sequence continues at coordinate 63,584 of NZ_JBHXFE010000004.1, read as the reverse complement.
TCACCGCGGCCGTCGGCGTCCTCGGGGTCCTCGGGGTCCTCGGTCTCGAAGGAGGCCTGGACGCGGGTCGGTTCGTAGACGCGCGGGTCCTCAGGCGCGTCGGGTAACGACTCCTCGCCCCAGTTGGGCGCGGTGGGCTCCGGGCGGGAGGGCTCCAGGGCGCGGGGGCCGGAGTGGCGCGTGGTCTCCAGGACCCGGTCGGCGACGCCGCCGAGGATGGTGCCGGTGCTGCCGCGCAGGTGCTGGAGGATCTGGTACGCCTGCTCGTCGATCTCGTGCCGTTCGAGCACGCCGGAGTCCAGGAGCTTGTTGAAGACGGCGAGGAGGTCGGCCTGGCCCTCGCGCTTCTCGCGCTGGAGCTGGGTGCGGATCTCCCATTCCTGGTCGGGGTGCCGGGCCATGTGGTGGGCGATCTGGGCGAGGTCGCCGCGCCGGAACATGGCTTCGAGGTCGGCGGCACGGGCCGCGATCCGCCTCCGCTCCCATTCCTCCCTGCGCAGCTCGGCCTCGGCCACCCGGTCGTCGGACCGGCTGGCGACCCCGACGAGGTCGCCGCGGGCGACCTCCTCCCGGGTGGGTTCGGCGAGGTCGAAGAAGACGTAGACCTGGGTGCGCAGTCCGATGTCCCGGCCGATGACCAGGCGGCCGGAGGCCAGCTCGTCCCGTACGGCCTCGTCGGCGCGCTGGGCCTCGGTGAGCCGGAAGCGGCGGGAGAGCGAGCGCAGTCCGTCAAGGAGGTCGTCGTGGAGGAGCTCCGCGACGTTCCACGCCTGCTCCTTGACGACGAGGTACGGGTCCTCGACCGTCCACTGCACCCGCACGCGCACGCTGAACGAGGAGCCGTCCCCGGCGGCGGGCAGCTGGAGCTCGAACTCGGTGACGTGGCGCCCGAGCTGGACCTCGAAGATGGTGTACGGGGTGCGGAGGAAGGGCTTGTCGACGTCCTCCTTGCGGTCCGGCCAGACGATCCGGTGGCCGCCCTTGCGGTAGAGCATGACCGCGGCGATCTGTCCGCTGGTGCGGCGGTACGGGGGCGCGCACTCACGCAGCAGCGGCCCGAGGGGCCCGCCGCCCCGTCGCCGGGCGCCCTGGCCCTGGGCCTGCCCCTGGCCCTGACGCTGGTTCTGCTGCCCCTGCCGGCCCTGCGGGCCCTGACCGCCCTGCCGGCCTTGCTGTCCCTGTTGGCCCTGGGCGCGTGCCCGGCCCTGGCCCTGCTGCGCCTGCCGGTCCTGGGCGCGCTGCCGGCCCGGTTCCCGCTCGTCCCGCATCCGCTCCCGTCCGTCCGGGTTCGGCCCGTTCATCGCTTCGCTCCTTCCGCGACGGCGTCCCACATGCGGCGCGCGGCGCTCTTGTCCAGGGGCCGGTCCCGGTCCCGTACCAGGTCGTTGAGGAGGCCGCGGAGCCGGTCGCGGTCGCGGCGCTCGACGGAGATCAGGGGCAGGAACCCGCACACGAGGTCGAGGGCCGTGGCGTCCTTGGCGGCGCGGCGCAGCAGGCTGCCCAGGCCGTCGAGCGCGGTCTCCCCGGCCCGTGCGGTGTTCAGGCTGTGCCGCAGCAGGCCGCCGAGCGCCGGCGCGAGTTCGGGCCGGGTGGCGAGCAGCGCGACCAGCAGCGGGCGGGCGGCGTGCTCGTCGAGTTCGGGGACGTCGCGCAGGCCCCAGAGGTAGGTGGTGCGGGCGGTGAGGCTTCTGATCACGGTCACGTGCACGAGGTTGGCCAGGGTCAGGCGCCCGTCCACGAGCCAGCGCTGCAGGCGCCTCAGGACCGGCTCGGGGTCGCCGGAGGCGAGCAGCCGGGTGAGGCTGAACGCGGCGGCCACGAGCACGTCGACGTCGTCCGGCTCCCGCGTCCTGACCACCCGCGCGATGGCGTCGAGCGAGCCGCGCAGGCCGCCCGCCGCGTACTCGTACCCGTGGGTGAGCAGGGCCGTGTCCAGCAGGTTGGCGTCGTCCGACTCCGCCCAGTCCTTGACGGTGGCGGCGACCGCCGGCCGTACCTCGGGATCGCGGGCGGCCTCGGCGAGCGCCGTCGCCGCGGCCATCCGCGCCACCGGGTCGTCCATGCCCGCGAGCGGTGCGACGAGTTCGTGGTAGCCGTGGATCCAGTCCCAGGAGCAGAGCACCCCGGCCGCGATGGACGCCCGGACCCACACCTCGGGCCGGGGGTCGTCGCACAGGGCGCGCAGCCAGCGGGCGACCGGCCCGCGCACGTTGTGGTAGCCGTGCCAGACCTCGGCGAGCACGGCGCCGGCGAGCGCGGTGCCCTGGAAGCGGATGGCCCGCACGGGCACCTTGGCCCGGCCGAGGTCGAGCTCGCCGTCCTGCAGGACCGAGCGGGCGAGCACCGGCCGGTGTTCGGCGTGGGTGCCGAACAGGCGCCGTCCAGAGGGGTGTTCGGGATCGAGGGTGACGGCGAACTCCCAGGCCAGGAGCTCGGCGGCCTCGGTGGCGATGCTGTACGCGGAGCCGTCGAAGACGGCCACGGAGATCCGGAACGCGGCGGCGTTGAGCATCGGCAGCGCCTCCGGCAGGGTGCCGGGCCGGTCGGCGCCGGCGAACCACTCGCGTGCCTGGACCCGGACGAAGGAGGCGCACTCCTCCAGGAGCCGCTGGTCCGTGAGGGTGCCGCGCCGGTGCCCGGCCAGATGGTCGGCGAGCCGGGCGGCCTCGCGCGGCCGGAGCTCCTCGAGGCCGAGGGCCTCGACCACGTCGGGCCTGACGGCCAGCTCCCGCGCCTCGGCGGTCGCCTCCTCGGGCGCGCCGCGCAGCAGCAGCCTCAGGTGGCGGTGCAGGACGTCGGCGGCGGGCGGCGGCGCGCAGTACATCCCGTAGCGTCCGCGCAGCAGCCGGTCCGCGAGGTCGCCGTTGCCGACGACGATCACGGCGTAGCCGTCGACGCCGCCGAGGAGGTCGGCGAAGCGGTCGAGGTGGAGTTCGGAGAGGCGCACGGGCGTGCGGCGGGCCGGTTCGCCGCGCTCGCCGGACGAGCGGCGCGGGCCGCCCTCGGCCCGGAGTTCCTCCGGGCGGTGCTCGATCAGGTGGCCCGCCTTCTCGTGGAGGGCGTCGGCGGTGATCTCGTCGACCCCGTGGCGCGGGTCGAGCCGGTACACGCGGCGGGCGGCCACCTCGGCGAGCAGGGCGAGCGCGGTGGCCTTGCGGCCGCTGCCCGGTTCGCCGCACAGCACGAGGACGCGATGGCTGCGCAGCCGCTCCTTCATCCGCTGGTAGCCGGCCGTCTCGCAGTACACGTCGTCGAGGTGGTCCAGGGTCTCCGCCGGGACCGTGCCCTGCACGAAGTCCGACCGGTCCTGGTACCAGAAGTCGAAGCGGTCCCCGTAGTGGACGTAGGCGTCACGGCCCGCGGAGTTGCGGTGGTCGCCCGGCGCGCCCTGGCGGAGGGACTGCAGCGCGGCGCGCGCGGTGGCCGCGCCACCGGTGCCGCCCGTCCCGCCGAGCCGGCCCCGGCCCATGCTGTCGAACGGGTTGCTGTCGCGGGCCGGTTCGCCGGACGCGCCGTCAGCCGTCGGGGCCGCACCGCCGGAGCCGGCGCCGTCACGGCCGCCGCCCTTGGCGCCGCCGCCCGCGCCGCCGGCGTTCGCCGGGCCGCGATCGGCTTGGGGATCCGCGTCGGAAGAGGCTGCACCGCCGTGGTCGAGGTCGTCGTCGCTCATGCCGGCTCCTCCCGCTCGCCGTACCAGCCCGGGGCCTCGGACGCCTCGTCGGCCTCCGTCTCCCGAGCCGCTTCTTCCGCCGCCTTCTCCGTCGCTATCCGCGCCGCCTTCTGCGCCGCTTCTCCCGCCGCTTCCTCCGCCTCTGCGGGCTGGTCCTCGTCCCAGTCCGGCTCCCAGTCCTCCTCCGGGACCTCGTCACGCACGGGGTCCGGCAGAGGGTTCCGCACCCCCTTCCGCACCCCGTTCCGCGCGTCGTCGCGCACGTCGTTGCGGATGCCGGTGAACCCGCCGTGGATCGTGTTGCCTTCGATCACCTGGATGTCGCGCCCGGCGGTGTACGTCCGGTTGCCCGCGGGCGCCCGGGACGGTGACGACGAGGGTTTCGGCGAGGGGCGGGACGGGGGCCGGGACGAGACGTCGCCCGGGGGTTCGGACGGCGGCCTCGGCGAAGGCCGCGGCGCGGGCGTGCCGGGCGGTGAGCCGTCCCCCCGCGACGGCCCACCGCCGGTCCGGGGTGCCAGCGGCGGCTCCGGCAGCCGCGGCACGTGGAACCAGGCGTCCTCCGCGGTCTCCTTGGCGACCACGGCGGCCCGCCGGTAGTGGTCCGGCTCGACGTAGCGGCCGCCCTCGGCCACCACGTTCCGGTAGAGCCAGTCCGAGACCACGATCAGCAGGTCGACGTCCGGGGCGTCCGCCATGATCCGGCGGGCGGGCGCGCTGTCGCACAGCCGGCAGGCCAGGTCGACGGCCCGGCCCACGAGCCCGCGGCCGTCGTCGAGGACGAGCCCGGCGTTCATGCCGACGCGCAGCCGGAGCCGGCCGCGGCTGCGCCCGTTGTGCGCGCGCAGGCTCTCGTAGAGCGTGTCGATCCAGCGTCCGACCATGAGCGCCGGAGGCACGTCCGGGCGCAGCGCGGCGAGGATGCCGTCGCCGCGGTCCTCCTGGTGGACGGTGCCGGGCTCGATGCCCACGGAGGCGTACGCCTCTCCGAAGGCCTCGTACATGGCGGCGCGGGCGAGCCGTTTCCCGTCCATGCCGAGGCGTCCGGAGCCGACGACGTCCCCGAAGACGACGAGGCGGTGGAGGGCACCCGCGCTCGCCCCCTGGTCCGCTCCCGCGCTCGCTCCCGTAGTGCTCACTCGGACTCCTAGAGATGTGCTCCGATGTGGTGCTTCCGTGCTGGTCCGGACCCGACCCGGACCCGACCCGGACCGGGCCCGGTCCTGACCCGGTCCTGACCCGGTCCTGTTCCTGTGCTGCTGACGGGTCCAGCCTGGCGGCTGTGGCCCGTGGGCGATGTAGCCGTTTACACAGCCGGGGGTTGTTTGTCGGACGGATGTGCGCCGGGGTGTGCGCGCCCCTGTGCGAGCAGCACGAGGACGGGCATGTCGACCACGACGACGGTGCGTTGGGCGGTACGGACGACCCCCTGTTCGCGCAGCAGCCGCAGCGCCTTGGCCACGGCTTCCCGGGTCGCCCCGATGGCCGCCGCCAGGTCGTGCTGCGGCAGCGGAAGTTCCAATACGGTGCCGGACTCGGCGCGCCGGCCGGCCCGTTCGGCGAGCTCGACGAGCCGGGCGGCGAGCCGCTGGAGCACGGTCTCCGAGGCCAGCGAGCGGCGTTCGACGTCGGCGCTGCGCAGCCGGGTGGCGAGCTGCCGCATGATCAGTGAGGTGGCGTGCGGCCGGGCGGCCAGGAAGCGCCGGAAGCGGTCGCCGGAGATGGCGACGGCCTCGACCTGGCCGAGCGCCGTGACGGTGGCGCTGCGCGGGCGGCGGTCGACGGCCGCGAGGTCGCCGACCACTTCGCCGGCACCGCGCAGCGCCAGGATGAGCCGGGCGCCGCGCTCGGTGCCGACCGAGACGACCGACCAGCCGGAGAGCAGGGCGAGGACGTACACGGTGGTGTCCCGCTCCCTGATCATGATCTCGCCGGGTTCGTAATGGCGCGGGGCGCCCTCGGCGAGCAGTGCGCGGCGGTCGTTCGCGGGGAGGGCGTGGAGGAACGACCGGTCCTGGCCGAAAAGACTCAACGGTCGCTCACACCCCCGCACGAGGTCGCGCATCTCGCGTGCTTGTTCGTTCCACGGAGAGCACCAACACGCAACCGCAGTCACATTGTTGACGCTGTGTCACACCGTGGGGTGAAGAACGCTAGAGGCACCCGAAGAATCGCGTCAACGCAGCCGGGGGCGGACACGAGGGGCGCAAGGGAGCGCTGTTTTCAGCCCCCTTGCGCCCCCCGCGTGACGGTCACGCGCGCGCCCCATGCGGGACGGTCACCGCGCGGTCACAGTCGCGGGTCCACCGGCTCCGACTCCAGGGCCAGGACCGCGAAGACCGCCTCGTGGACCCGCCACAGCGGCTCACCGTCCGCCAGCCGGTCCAGCGCCTCCAGTCCGAGCGCGTACTCCCGCAGGGCCAGCGAGCGCTTGTGGCCGAGGTGCCGCTCGCGCAGCCGCTCCAGGTTGTCCGGGCGGGTGTACTCCGGGCCGTAGATGATCCGCAGGTACTCCCGGCCGCGGACCTTCACGCCCGGCTGCACCGGGCGCCCGTCGGCGCCCGTGACCACGGCCGCGAGCGGCTTGACGACCATGCCCTCGCCGCCGGCCGCGGTCAGCTCCAGCCACCAGTCGGTCCCGGCGCGTACGGACGCCTCGTCGGCGGGGTCGACCACGAGCCGCCGCGTGACCTGGAGCAGACCGGTCGGGTCGTGCTCGACCAGCCGGTCGAGCCACGCCAGCTGCTCGTCGTGCGGTACGGCGGCCAGCGAACGCCCGCGCGCGGCGAGCACCTGGAACGGCGCGAAGCGCACGCCCGCCAGGCCCTCGGTCGGCCAGCAGTAGCGCCGGTACGCCTCGGTGAACGCCGCCGCGTCCGCCGCCCGCTCGCGCTGCCGGCCGAGCAGACCGTCGAGCCCGGGCACACCTCGTGCGACCGCCTGTTCGAGCGCCCCCAGCGCGCCGGGGAAGACCGCCCGCGACGCCGCGCCGACCGCCGCGTACTGGGAACGCAGCAGCCCGGCCGACTTCAGCGACCACGGCATCAGCTCGCCGTCGAGCAGCAGCCAGTCGGTGTCCAGCTCGTCCCACAGCCCGGCGGCGCCGATCGCCGCCCGCAGCCGCCCGAGGACCAGCTCGGTGGTCTCCGGATCGTCGAAGAACGGCCGTCCGGTGCGGGTGTGCAGCGCGCCGGTCACGCCGTCCGCGGCGGCCACGCCGAACCGTTCCGCCGCCACCGCCGCGTCCTTGCAGACCAGCGCCACCGCCCGCGAGCCCATGTGCTTCTCCTCGCACACGACCCTCTCGACCCCGTCCGCCGCGTACTGCGCGAACGCCTCCGCCGGGTGCTCCAGGAACTGCTCGTCAGCGGCTCCGCCGCGGGCGTCCGCCTTCGACGTCGCCGTCGGCGCCATCGTCGGAGGCAGGTACGCGAGCAGCCGCGGGTCGACCGCGAAGCGGCTCATGACTTCGAGGGCGGCGGCCGCGTTCTCCTCACGGACCGCCACGTTCCCCATCAGCCGCGTCTCCACGATGCGCCGGCCGTGCACGTCGGCCAGGTCGAGCGGCCTGCCCTGGTGCCCGCCGGGCGCCCCGGTCGCGAGCGGCCTGGCCGGCTCGTACCAGACCTTCTCGGCCGGTACGTCGACCAGCTCGCGCTCCGGCCAGCGCAGCGCGGTCATCTTCCCGCCGAAGACGGCTCCGGTGTCCAGGCAGATGGTGTTGTTGACCCAGCCCGTGGTCGGCACGGGCGTGTGCCCGTAGACGACGGTCGCCCGGCCCCGGTAGTCCTCCGCCCACGGGTAGCGCACCGGCAGCCCGAACTCGTCGGTCTCGCCGGTCGTGTCCCCGTAGAGGGCGTGCGAGCGCACCCGGCCGGAGGTGCGGCCGTGGTACTTCTCCGGCAGGCCCGCGTGGCAGACCACCAGCCTGCCCTCGTCGAGGACGTAGTGGCTGACCAGACCGTCGATGAACGCCGACACCTCGGCCCGGAACTCCTCCGGCTCACGCTCCAGCTGCTCGATCGTCTCGGCGAGGCCGTGGGTCGCCTGCACCTTGCGGCCGTGCAGCCAGCGGCCCAGCTTGTTCTCGTGGTTTCCGGGCACGCACAGCGCGTCCCCCGCGGCCACCATGCCCATGACACGGCGGAGCACCCCCGGGCTGTCGGGACCGCGGTCGACCAGGTCGCCGACGAAGACGGCGGTCCGGCCCTCCGGGTGGCGGCCGTCGACGTAGCCCAGCTTCGCGAGCAGCGTCTCCAGCTCGGAGCGGCAGCCGTGGACGTCACCGATGATGTCGAACGGACCGGTGAGGTGCCGCAGGTCGTTGAAGCGCTTCTCCAGGACGACCTCGGCCGCCTCCACCTCCTCCACGCCGCGCAGGACGTGCACCTTGCGGAAGCCCTCGCGCTCCAGGCCCTTCAGGGAACGGCGCAGCTCGCGGCGGTGGCGCTGGATGACGTGGCGGGGCAGGTGCGCCCGGTCGGGGCGGGCCGCGTTGCGCTCGGCGCACACCGACTCCGGCAGGTCGAGGACGATCGCGATCGGCAGCACGTCGTGCTCGCGGGCGAGCTGGACCAGCTGCCGGCGCGCCTCGCGCTGCACGCTGGTGGCGTCGACGACGGTGAGCCGCCCGGCCGCGAGCCGCTTGCCGGCGATGTAGTGGAGGACGTCGAAGGCGTCCTTGCTGGCGCCCTGGTCGTTCTCGTCGTCGGCGACGAGGCCGCGGCAGAAGTCCGAGGAGACGATCTCGGTCGGCTTGAAGTGGCGCCGCGCGAAGGTCGACTTGCCGGATCCGGTCGCGCCGATGAGGACCACGAGGGAGAGATCGGTGACGGGCAGCTTACGGCTCGGGACCTCGCCGGACCCGGCGGTGCCGGTGGTCTCGGTGGTCTCGGTGGTGCCGGTGGTCTCGGTGGTGCCGGTGGTGCCGGTGGTCTCGGTCATGCCGCGTCCTCCTTCGGGTTCTGGTCGGTGTTGTTCAGGTCGGTGCAGGGGTTCTCGACGGTGCCGGTGTTCCGGTCGGTGTCGGTGTTCCGGCCGGTGTCGGTGTTCCGGTCGGTGTCGGTGTTCCGGTCGGTGCTCTGGGTGGTGTCCTGGTCGGTACGGGTGAAGGTCGCCATCTGCGTCGGCGGACCGACCTCCGGGTCGTCGGGGCCGACGGGCGTGAACCCGACCTCGTATCCGTAGGTTTCGCCGACGCGCGCCGCCCAGGCCCGGAACTCCTCCCGGGTCCATTCGAAGCGGTGGTCGTGGTGCCGGACGTGTCCGGCCGGCAGCGACTCCCAGCGCACGTTGTACTCGACGTTCGGGGTCGTCACGAGCACCGTCCGCGGCCGGGCCGAGCCGAACACCGCGTATTCGAGCGCGGGCAGCCTCGGCAGGTCGAGGTGCTCGACGACCTCGCTGAGCACCGCCGCGTCGTAGCCGGTCAGCCGCTTGTCGGTGTACGCGAGGGAGCCCTGGAGCAGTTTCACCCGGGCGGCCTGCCGCTCGCCCATCCGCTCCAGGCGCAGCCTGCGCGCGGCGATCGAGAGGGCGCGCGCCGACACGTCGACGCCGACGACCTCGGTGAACCGCACGTCCTTGAGCAGCGCCTGCACCAACTGCCCCTGCCCGCAGCCGAGATCGAGGACGCGGGTGGCGTCGGCGGCACGCAGGGCGGCGAGGATCGCCTCGCGGCGCTGCTCCGCGAGCGGCACCGGCCGGTCCTCCGTGTCCTTGGTCTCGTCGACCGCGTTGTCGACGTCCTCGACGGCCAGTCCGTCCGCCTCTGCGAGCCGCACCAGTTCCAGGCGCTCGGTCGCCTCGCGGGTCAGGCCCCAACGGCGCGACAGGTAGCGGCTGGTGATCAGCTTCTGCTCCGGGTGGCCGGCGAGCCAGCCGTCACCGGCGCGCAGCAGCTTGTCCACCTCGTCCGGCGCGACCCAGTAGTGCTTGGCGTCGTCGAGCACCGGCAGCAGCACGTAGAGCTGGTTGAGCGCGTCGGCGAGCCGCAGCTCGCCCTCCAGGACGAGCCGTACGTAGCGGGAGTCGCCCCACTCGGGGAACTCCGGGTCGAGCGCCACCGGTTCGGCCGTCACCGTCTCCCAGCCCAGCGGGCCGAACAGCCGTGTCACCAGCTCCGCGCCACCGCGCGCGGGCAGGGCCGGGACCTCGATCCGCAGCGGCAGCGGGGCGGCTGCCCGCTCCGGGAGCGCGGCGCAGCTCCCGTTCAGCGCGCTCTTGAACACCTTGGCGAGCGCCACGGCGAGCAGCGAGGACGCGGCGTACGGGCGGTCGTTCACGTACTGCGCGAGGGCGGCGTCCGGGGCGCCGCCCCGGCCCTTGCCCTTGCCGCGGCGGACGAGCGCCACGGGGTCCACTTCGAGCAGCAGCGCGGCGGTGCACCGCTCGGGGCCGGCCTCGGGGTAGAGGACGTGCGCCGTGCCGTGCGACGTCGAGAAGGACTGCGCCTTCCCGGGATGCTTGTGCAGGAGAAAGCCCAGGTCGGTGGCGGGTTTCTCGACGGTGCCGGTGGTGCTGATCGTCAGGAACATGCGTTCCAGCATGACCTCGGCGCCGCCCGGTCACAACGTATTTCGCGAGGCCGGGAGAGGGTCGGCGGGGAGGCCGGTGCGCGGTTACGGCGTGGCGGTCAGGCTCGCGGCCAGGGCGGCGACGGTGTCCGGGCCGACGCGGCAGCAGCCGCCGATCAGGCGGGCCCCCGCGGTGCGCCAGCCGGCGGTGGTGGCCGGGGCGAAGGTGGTGCCGCCGTGCCAGCGTCGGGTGCCGGCGTCCCAGCGCTCTCCGCTGTTCGGGTAGACGACGACCGGCTTCTCCGTGACGGCCGCGGCGATCTCCGCGGCGGGCCCGGCGTCCGCCGGGTCGCAGCAGTTGACGCCGACGGCGACCACCTGGTCGAGCCCCGCGACGAGCCCGAAGGCGTCCTCGAGCCGCTGCCCGGCCCGGGTGTGCGCGCCTTCCACGGTGTACGAGAGCCAGACGGGCACCGCGCCGTGCCGGCCGACGGCCCGCAGCAGCGCCTCGGCCTCATAGGCGTCGGGCACGGTCTCCAGGGCGAGGACGTCCGCGCCGGACCCGGCGAGGACCTCGATCCGGGGCCGGTGGAAGCGTTCGAGCTCGGCCACCGACATCCCGTACCGGCCGCGGTACTCGCTGCCGTCGGCGAGCATCGCCCCGTACGGCCCGACGGAGGCCGCGACCCAGATCTCCCGCTCGGTCCGCTCCGCCGCCGCCCGGGCCAGCTCCACGCTGCGGGCCAGGAGCCGTGTGGTCCGGGCGCGTTCGACACCGCGCCGGGCGAAGCCCTCGAACGTGGCCTGATAGCTGGAGGTGATGAGGACCTGGGCCCCGGCGCGCACGTAGGCCGCGTGCGCCGCCTCGATCTGCTCGGGCGCGTCGGCGAGCAGCCGCGCGGACCACAGCGCGTCGGACAGGTCGCAGCCCTGTGCCTCCAGCTGGTTGGAGAGCCCTCCGTCGAGGACGAGCACCCCTTCACCGAGGGCGGCGGCGAGCGAACGGTCCGGTTTCATCGGTCACCCCTGCTGCGAACGGTCGAACGGTCCAACAGTCGAACAGCCAAACGGTCTGCGCGGAGATCGACTCTCCTCTCTGCACGGTACCTCCCCGCCCGCCCCGCGCGCCCTGCTCGTGCCGTGCGTCCGCCCTGCCGCCGTGGAGGCGTCAGACGACCGTGATCGCGGTGAGCAGCAGCCCCCGCTCGGCGAGCCAGCGCCCTTCGAGCCGGTCGGGCAGGGCGACGGCCGGCGCGGCGGCGGACAGGATCCGGGCCGTGAAGCCGCCGCCGAGACGTCTGCCGCCGTCCGTGGTGTCGTTCGTGCCGGCGCTCGTGTCCTCGTTCAAGGTGAAGGTGAGGGCCGCGTCCTCGAAGTCCAGGCGCTGACCGGTCGAGGGGTACCACGACTTGTACACGGCCTCCTTCGCACTGAACAGCAGCCGGTCCCAGCGGACTTCGGGCTCCGCCCGCGACAGCTCGCGCAGATGCCGCTGCTCTCCGGACAGGGCGATGGCGCCGAGGACGTCGTCGGGCAGGGACACGTTCGGTTCGGCGTCGATGCCGAGGGCGGTGACGGCGGGCGAGCGGGCGGCGACGGCCGCGCGGAAGCCCGCGCAGTGGGTGATGCTGCCGAGGGTGCCGTCGGGCCAGACCGGTGCGCCGTGCGGGCCGGGGAGCAGCGCCGCGGCGGGCGCGCCCAGGCCCGCCAGGGCCTGCCGGGCGCACCAGCGGGCGGTGGTGAACTCGCGGCGCCGGGTGTCCACGGCCTTCGCGATCAGCGCGGCCTCCGCCGGGTGGAGGTCGCCCGGCTCGGTGACGTCCTCGAACGCGTCCACGGCGACGACGCCCTCCGGCACCAGCCGTTCGATCACCTGCCCTCCTCGGGCTTCAGCTCTTCGGCCGCGGGCTCCTCGGGCCGGAGCCGCACGGGCCGGGGATCCTCGGGCAGGATCTGGCGGAGTCCGACCTCCGGATGGCGCGGCCGTCGCCACTCGCGCGGGTAGCCGACCGACACCTCCTCGAAGCGCACCCCGTCGTGCCAGGTGGTCCTGGGGATGTGCAGATGGCCGTAGACGACGGTGCGGGCCCGGAAGCGGAGGTGCCAGTCGGCGGTCCGTTCCGTGCCGCACCACTGCGCGAAGTCGGGGTAGCGCAGGATCCGGGTGGGTTCACGGACGAGCGGGTAGTGGTTGACGAGTACCGTCGGCAGCTCCGGGTCGCAGTCCGCGAGGCGCTTCTCGGTCAGCGCGACCCGGGCCTCGCACCAGGCCTCGCGGCTCGGGTACGGGTCGGGGTGGAGGAAGAACTCGTCGGTGCAGACGACGCCGTTCTCCTCGGCGCGGGCGAGGGACTCCTCCTTGGTGGTGACGCCGGGCACGCGGAACGAGTAGTCGTACAGCACGAAGAGCGGTGCCACCGTGACCGGGCCGCCCGCGCCGTGCCACACGGGGTACGGGTCCTCCGGCGTCAGGACGCCGAGGCGGCGGCACAGGGCGACCAGGTGCTCGTACCGCTCCTGGCCGCGCAGCTGGACCGGGTCCTCCTTCGGCGTCCACAGCTCGTGGTTGCCGGGTGTCCACACCACCCGCGCGAAACGCTCGCTCAGCAGTGACAGGGCCCATTCGATGTCCTCGGACATCTCGCCGACGTCCCCGGCGACGAGCAGCCAGTCGTCGTCCGTCGTGGGCCGCAGCGACTCCACGATCGCCCGGTTCTCCCGGTAGGCGACGTGCAGGTCGCTGATGGCCAGCAGGCGGCCCTTGCTCTCGGTCATGCCGTCGTTCCTGTCGTCGGTCGGTCGGTCCCGGTGCGCGCCGTCGATGGGGGCGGACCCTCCGGGACGACCGTACCTCGTGGAGCCGCACCAGCTGGTGCCGGTTGACGCGGCGTCGCCTTCAACTGTGGTGGCACCGTTGCCGATTGATAACCGGGGACAGTCCCTGTATGTTCGGGAGCCAAAACCGTGGAACGTCCCCGTTTAACTTGCCGAGGAGATGCCGCATCATGAGCGAAGAGACCGTCACGAGCCCCGCCGGCCAGAGCCCGCCCACCGCCGGGGCGGCGGGCCGCCGCAACGGCCTGGTGCTCCTCGTCGTGCTCACCCTCCAGACGATGCTCGTCCTCGACGTGAACGTCGTGAACATCGCCCTGCCCGACCTCAAGGCCGCACTCGGCTTCACCCCCACCGGGCTCTCCTGGGTCCTCAGCTCCTACCTGCTGCCCTTCGGCGGTCTGCTGCTCCTCGGCGGCCGCGCCGGAGACGTCCTCGGCCACCGCCGAGGGCTGCTCGTCGGCGTCACGGTCTTCACCCTGGCCTCGCTGCTCGGCGGCCTGTCCAACTCGGCCGGGATGCTGCTCGCCGCGCGTGCCCTGCAGGGCGTCGGCGCCGCCTTGGCGGCGCCCAGCGTGCTCGCCCTGATCGCGACCCACTTCACCGACGAGAAGGCCCGGGCCAAGGCCCTCGGGATGTACGCGGCAGTCTCCGGCTCCGGCGCGGCCATCGGCCTCGTGGGCGGCGGCCTGCTGACGGACTGGCTGTCCTGGCGCTGGGTGCTCTTCATCAACGTGCCGGTCGGCGCCGCCCTGCTGATCGCGGCCCCGGTGTTCCTCCACGAGACCGAGCGCAAGCCCGCCCGCTTCGACCTCGGTGGCGCGCTCACCTCCACCGTCGGCATGACCGCCCTGGTCTACGGCTTCATCCGGGCCGCCGAGAGCGGCTGGGGTGACGCGCTCACCCTGGTCTCCTTCGCCGCCGCCGTCGTGCTCCTCGCCGTCTTCGTCCTCATCGAGACGCACGCCCGCCAGCCGATCACTCCGCTGCGGCTGTTCGCCGACCGCAACCGCGCGACCGGCTACCTCGCGCTGCTGTTCGTGATGGCGGCCGGCAACTCGATGTTCTTCTTCCTCACCCAGTTCCTCCAGGAGGTACGGGGCTTCACCCCGATCCAGGCGGGCCTGGCCTTCGTGCCGCTCGCGCTGCTGATCCTTGCCTCCTCCGGCGTCGCCGCCAGGATCCTGGCCAAGCCCGGGCCGCGCGTCCTGACCGCGGTCGGCGCCGCCGCCATCAGTTTCGGCCTGCTCTGGTTCGCCCGGATCACCCCCGAGGCCCCGTTCGTCCCCGCGCTGCTCGGGCCCATGCTCGTCGCCGGTCTCGGCATGGGCACCCTGCTCGTCGGCGTCACCACCGTCCTGATGTCCGGCGTCGCGCCCGAGGAGACCGGCGCCGCGTCCGGTCTGCTGAACGTCATGCAGCAGATCGGCGGCGCGCTCGGCCTGGCCGTCATGGTGACCGTGTTCGGCGCCGCCGGCCGGAGCGCGGCCGACGGGGCGCCGGCCGGTCTCGACGCCAAGGGCACCGCGGACTACGTCCTCACCGAGGGCGTCACCACGGCCTTCGCCTGGGGCGCCGGCTTCACCGCCCTCACCATCCTGCTCACCTTCGTCATGCGTTCCGTCCCGACGGGCGGCGGCGCGCAACAGCGCGCGGAGGACTCCCCGGAGCAGCCCGGCAGCCCCGCACCGCACGTCACGGCCCCGTAGGTCCCGGCGACCTCACCGGGCGGGGACGGGGAAGCGGGATAGCATTCGGGGCTACACCCCGCTTATGGCGCCGCTGCCGTCGACGGCGGCGGCACCGTCCGAGCACGGCCGAGGAGAAGACAGCACGATGCGCGCAGACGCCCGCCGCAACTACGAGCGACTCCTGACCGAGGCCAGGAAGGCCTTCGACAAGCACGGCATCCACACCTCGCTCGACGACATCGCCAAGCAGGCAGGGCTGGGCAACGCGACGCTGTACCGCCACTTCCCCACCCGGGAGGCCCTGCTCGAGACGATACTCCGCGACAGCCTTTCCGAACTCGGCCACACCGCCCGCGAGTTGCTTGCCACGGCACCGCCCGGCGCGGCCCTCGCCACCTGGGTCCGGGCGGCGGTGGCACACGCCACCACGTACCGGGGGCTCGTGACCATGCTGATGGACAGCCTCAAGGACGAGACCTCTCAGCTCAACGACGCCTGCACGGTGATGCAGTCCTCCGGCCGGCAGCTCCTGGAACGGGCCCAGCGGGCGGGCGAGGCACGCAACGACCTGTCGGCGGCCGGGCTCTTCGCCCTGATCGCCGGGGCGGCCTGGACCCGAGAGCACGCCCCCGACGAGTCCGACCAGGTCCTCACGGTCCTCATCGACGGCCTCCGGCCTCCGCGACCCTGACCCCGCTCGACCGGCGGACCCGGGGGCGCCGTGCGACGAAACCGGGCCGGCAGACCCGAGGCCCCTCCAGTCGTCTGCGGGACGCCGCCCCTCGGCGGCCCAGGCCCGTGCCGCGTCAACCGTTTCGTCAGCGGATGGTCTCCCCCGGCACGGTCGGGTGAATATCCACCCTCCTGGCGGGCGGCGTCCCCGTGGGCCAGTGACCGGGAGCGGGCAGGGGTCGTTGGCTCGGGCGGAGCCGGACCGCCCGGCCCGCGCGCCGGCGGCCGTTGCCGGTGCGTCGCTCTCTCTGGTGGCCCTTCCCGCACCGAAGGGCC
The DNA here is from genome assembly GCF_042722475.1 of Streptomyces sp. NPDC127092. Taxonomy (NCBI): domain Bacteria; kingdom Bacillati; phylum Actinomycetota; class Actinomycetes; order Kitasatosporales; family Streptomycetaceae; genus Streptomyces; species Streptomyces sp. NPDC127092. The sequence continues at coordinate 47,868 of NZ_JBHXFE010000004.1, read as the reverse complement.
CCGGGCCGAGGAGGCCGCCATGTCCCAGGAAGCCGCGCCGGAGCAGTCCGTACCCTCATCGGGCGGCGCCCCGAAGGGGCTGCTGCAGCAGATGGAGGAACTGATGGCGGCCCTGACCGCCGACCTGTCCCAGCTCGACGCCGACCTCCAGTCCTCCGCCGGCTCCCGCCCGACGACGCGCCAGGACGAGACCTCCGCCTAGGCGGCTGCCGCCCTGCGCACCCCGGCGCCGCAGGACTGGACGCTCGGCGCGGTGGTCCACACCGGCTCAGGCGCCGCGATGGTCCGAACGAACCGGCTCGGGCGCCGCAGCGGTCCGAACGAACCGGCTCGGGCGCCGCGTGATCCACCGGACGGAAGCTAGCGGCTCGCCGGTCCCGCCCGGCCTCGGGCCGGGTCGGGTGGGCGGTCGCGGTCACGGACGGCGAGGCGGCGGAGCATCGCGCGGACCCGGTCGCCGGCCTCGTCGGCGGCGTCGATGGCCTCGATGCACTGCCAGTAGAGCCCCTCCTCGTCCGTGGCGCAGGCCACGCCCACCAGGGCGATGCCCACCTCGCCGAGGAGCGCGCCGAGCGCCGTCAGGGCCGTGCGGGCGTCCCCGACACCGGTGAGCTGCGCGGCGCGCAGCCCGCCCGTGCGCAGGACGGGGTGGTCCACCCCGCCGCGCCCGCCGACCGTCTCGCTCAGTCCCCGCGCCTCGCTCCGCAGCTCCATCGGGCCGCAGAGCGCGAGATGACTGCCTATCGCCTGCGCGAGGGCCTGCGCCTGCCAGGCCTCCGCCACGATGTCCAGCGCCACACGGCTCTCCGCCAGCGCATGCCGGCCTGTCGCGATCAATCGCTCCGCTTCCATCAACGCCGCCCCCGTTCCCCGGACTTGCCCGTGCTTACCGCTCACTCATTCCATTACCCAGCGTGAGGCCGACTGAGCCCAAACACCAGGGGAATTCGGAAATCTGTGGACAGGAGGCTCGATGGGGAAAACTCGATCACTCCGAAGAGTGACGATCGGGGTCGTCGGCGTCCTCTGCACGACCTCCGCGCACCGGGAAACGGAGTTCGTTGCGGTCGATCTTCGCCGCCAGTGCCGCGAGCGCGTCGATCCCCAACACCTCGCAGAACTGGAGCAGATAGGCGAGGACGTCGGCGACCTCGTCGGTGACCCGGTGCGCCCGGTCCGGGTCGGCCATCACCCGGGCCGCCTCCTCGGGCGTCAACCACTGGAAGATCTCGAGGAGTTCGGCGGCCTCGACGCTCAGCGCCGCGGCCAGGTTCTTCGGGGTGTGGTACGGCTGCCAGTCGCGGGCCGCGGCGAAGTCCGCGAGGCGGCGTTGCAGGCCGGGTACGTCATGTTCGGTCACGCCCCAGGTCTACCACCGCCACCACATCACCCACGTCGCCCACGTCGCCGACGTCGCCCCCGTCAGGCACGTCGGGCACGTCTAGATTCGCCGCCGCGGCACCCGGCCGACCGGCCGCCTTCCCCGCCGCCTTCCCCGCCGTCCTCCCCCGTACGTCCGCCGCGCCGCCTGCCGGGGGTTCCGTGCCCTCCCCCACCGTCGCGACGAGCCGCAGATGGCCGCTCGCGCAGATCTCCGCCGCCAGCGCGAGGAGGGCCCGCGTCTGCCGGGCGTCCAGGTCGCGGTCGAGGCCGTCCGCGAGGACGGTGAGGGTCTGCATGGCCTGGGGCACCTCCGCGACCGGGTCCATCGCGAGGACCCCCGGTCCGGTGAGGAGGACGAGTCCCAGGGCGAGGCAGCGCAGTTCGCCGTTGCCGAGGCGGCTCAGCGGGGTGGCGGGTGCCGACCCGCGGTGGGCGCGTTCGAGGACGGCCTGGACGAGGGAGCCGTCCGGGGTCTCCCGTAAGCCGACGGCCGTCACCGGGCCCGCGCAGGCCGCGGCCGCGAGCGCCGTGAGGCGGGCGTGCCTGCGGCCGCACTCGTGGGCCGTGCGGTGCAGGACCTCGGCGAGGTTGCGGCAGTCGCGCCGCAGCCGGCCCGCGCCCACCGGCACGGGCGCGCGCATCACGCGTGGCCGCGGGTCGCAGGGGAAGACCGAGCGGAGTCCGACGACGACCTGCTCCGCGGCGGCGAGGACGTCTCGCTGTCCCTGGGTCTTGCCCGCGACGCGCAGCGGGAGCAGGGCGGTGCCGAGGAGGTCGTCGGGGAAGGGCGCGCGGGTGACGGGTGTGCTGCCCGCGGTGTGCCATTCGGCGTGGACGGTGCCGCGGCCGGGGTCGCGCAGGGCGGTGGTGAGGAGGGTACGGCCCTGGCCGGTGAGGCGTTCGCCGACGATCCGCAGGGTGGGTTCGACCTGGACGGCGAGGTCGAGGTGGGCGGGCCCGGCGGGTCCGTCGACGGTGCAGCCGATGCGGAAGCCGCGCCTGCCCTGCGCGTCGGGCCGGGCCCGCTCCGGCACCAGGTCGGCCGCGTCGGGCAGTGCCTCGGCGAGACCGGCGCCCGCGCCGAGCAGCGCCAGCACCTCGTACGCGCGCAGTGCGGTGGACTTGCCGCTGCCGCTCGGTCCCCGGAGCAGGGTCACGGGCCGGAGCGGGAGGACGGTGCCGCGGTGCGGGCCGAAGGCGGAGAGCCGCAGTTCGGTGACGGCGGGCCGGGCCGCCGTCACCGCGCTCCGCCCGCCGCCCGGTGCGGCGGGGACCGGAACGGGCACGGGCAGCGGTCCGGTGGTGCGGACCGGGCCGGGTGCGAGGGTGGGGGTGGGCGCGGGGGCGGGGCCGCGGGTCCGTCCCTGCGAGGGGACGAACCCGGGCGCCGCCGGAGCGGGCGTGCGGCCGGCCGTCGGGTGGTACGTGCGGTCGGGGGCGGTGCCGCCGGTGGTGGTCATGTCCGGACGGTACGCAGCCGCCCGGACGACGAACCGTTCCGGCTGAACGACCTTCCTACGAACGAGGGATCGCACCCTCGTCGGCGTCCTCGCCGTCCTCGGCGTTCGCGTCCGTCGCGCCCTCGACCTCGGTGCCGGCCGGCGCGAGGAGGAAGACGTTGCGGTCGACGCGGTGCATGCCGCTGCCGAGTCCGAAGACGACGCCGCTGCTGAAGTCGAGGATGCGCTTGGCGACCTCGGTGTCCGCGCTCGTGAGGTCGAGGAGCACGGGGATCTGGGCGATGAGGTACTCGGCGACCTCACGGGCGTCGGCGAAGACCTGGACCCGCAGCACGACCATGCGGCGCTGTTCGGCGGCCTCGTACTGGTCGGGGATGGTGGGGTGGTCGACCCTGGACGGCCATTCGTCCCGGCCGCGCAGGGGCACGACCTGTGCCAGGCCCTCCCACTGCTCGTCGGTGACGTCGTACCTCTCGTACCTACTCATGCGCCCATCCTCCCGTTCCTCACCCGTTCGGCCCAACACCGACACGAACCGTCTCGGCCCGGACGCTCCATGATGCTCGTCCGGGCCGAGATGCCAAGGTCAGGGGGCAGGGGCAGAAGCAGGGGCAGGGCAGAGGCAGGGCAGGGCGCCGCCGGGCGGGGCAGAAGCGGCCTAGGGGCAGCTGATGCGGGTGTCGCCCGGGTCGGTGGTGCAGGTGTCCGTGCCGCTGCCACCGTTGGCGGTGTCGTTGCCGGACACGCCGTCGGTGGTGGTGAGGCGGTCGTTGCCGTAGTAGCCGGTCAGGGTGTCGCTGCCCTGGTCGCCGTACAGGGTGTCGTCGCCGAAGCCGCCGTCGACGTTGTCGTTGCCGAAGCCGCCGTGCACCGTGTCGTGGCCGTTGTTCGCGCGGATGGTGTCGTTGCCGCCGAGGCCGCAGATGACGTCGTTGGCGGAGCCTCCGGTCAGGGTGTCCGCGCCGCTCGTGCCGATGATCGTGCAGCCGCGGGCGTTGTTGACCGAGGTGCTGGCGGTGGCGGTGTTGTCGGAGAGCGTCGGGTCCTGCGGACTGCCGCTCGCGGTGGCCGTGTCGGTGAGGGTGCCGGTGGCGCGGGGTTCGGCGGTCACCGTGACCGTGGCGCTCGCGCCGACGGCGAGCGAGCCGAGGGCGCACGTGGCGCCGGTGGCGGTGGTGGTGCAGGAGCCCTGGGTCGTGGTGGCGGAGATCAGGGTCGCGGCGGCGCCGGAGAGGGTGTCGGTGAGGGTGACGCCGGTCGCGGTGGCGGTGGAGCTCGGGGAGTTGGTGACGGTCACCGTGTACGTGGCGCGGTCGCCGATGCGCACGGTGGTGCTGCCGCTCTTGCTCACCGTCAGGTCGGCCCGCGGCGCGGGCGGCGGAGGCGGCGGGGTGCCGCCGCCCTGGTAGCGGGCGAGGGCGAAGGCGAAGCCGGCGCCGTAGCCGGCGGCGACGATCTTCCCGTCCGGCTGGACGAGCACCCCGCGCGCCTCGTCGTAGTCGCCGAAGCCGGTGACGACGAAGCCGTCGCCGCCGAAACCGGTGTCCGGGGTGCCGTTCGGCGTGAAGCGGGCGACGCCGAAGTCGTTGGCCTCGGCGCTGTCGGGGTCGTCGGCGATTCCGGCGACGACGATCCTGCCGTCGGTCTGGAGCGCCATGGCGTTGGCCGCCCCGCCGTCACCGGGGAACGCGACCGAGGTGCGGCCGGCGGTGCCGAAGCCCGCGTCCGGGCTGCCGTCGGCGTTGTAGCGGAGCAGGGCGACGCCGGAGCCGCCGGAGCCGGCGGCGACGATCTTGTCGTCCGGCTGGACGGCCACGGCGTTGCCGAACTCGGTGCCGCCGAAGTCGGCGGTGACCATGCCGTCGCCGCTGAAGGTGCTGTCGAGGGTGCCGTCGGTGTTGTAGCGGGCCAGGCCGATGTCGAAGGCGGTGTTGCCGACGTAGCCGACGGAGACGGCCTTGCCGTCGGGCTGGAGGGCGAGGCGGCGGGCGATGCCGCCGGCGTCCTGGGGTGAGGCGGGGGTGAAGCCGGCGACCACGGCGCCGTCCCCGCCGAGGGTGTCGTCGAGGCTGCCGTCGGTGCCGTTCAGCCGGACCAGCGCGAAGCCGCCGCCACCGCCCTTGCCGGCGGCGACGATCCGCCCGTCGGGCAGCAGCGCCACGTCGGCGCCGTCGGCGGACCCGCCGAACTCCATGACCCGGACGAGTCCGGCGTTGCCGAATCCGGTGTCCAGGCTGCCGTTGGCGTTGTACCGGGCCACGGAGAAGAAGCAGCACCCGCCGACCTCGTCGAGGAACTCGGTGGTGCCGACGACGACGATCTTGCCGTCCGGCTGGATGGCGACCCCGTTGGCCGAGTGGCTGCCGCCGCCGAAGTCGCTGGTGGCGATGCCGTCGCCGTCGAAGGTGGTGTCGAGGGCGCCGGCCTCGTCGTAGCGGGCGAGCGTGAAGCCCGCCTCGCTGGTGCCGGCCACGACCAGTTTGCCGTCGGGCTGCCGGGCGATGTCGTGGCCTTCCGCGTATCCGGTCACGGGTGTCGTCACCCGTCCGTCGGGCCCGAACGCCGGGTCCAGGTCCCCGGGCGCGGCCAGCGCGGTGCCGGGCAGGGCGAGGGCGGCCACCAGTCCGAGCGCGACCAGGGCGGCGGCCCTCCGGCCCGGTCCACGGCGCCGCCGCGCCGGCCTGAGGTGTGCGTGGGGGGTCATGCGGGGCGGAACCTCCGTCTTCACGGCGTACGGGAACAGGCAGAACACCCCACACTGTCCGGTTCCGCCCGCCCGGGCCCCTGGGGCCGTGCCGCGCTGCGTCCCACTGGCCCCGCCGGATCCACCCGGCAGAGGGAGCGCGCGAATCCCCGCGCATGCGCCGCCCGTTCGCCTGGCCGCCCGCCCGTTCACTTGGCCGCCGGGTGCGCGGGGCGCTTCCCCGTTCGCCTCCCCGGTTGTCGGTGCGAGGACCTAAGGTCGTGCCCGGGCGCCCGTGCCGGGCGGCCGCGGATCGACCGCAGGGGGGAAACCGTGCAGGCGAAGGAGACACTGTTCGCCGATCTCGTCCAGGGCAGGGCCCAGCAGTTCCAGGTGCCCCTCTACCAGCGGACGTACTCGTGGACGGAGAAGCAGCTGCGGCAGCTGTGGGACGACGTCCTGGAGCAGGCCGAGCTGCTGGAATCCGGTGACACGGCGAGTACGCACTTCCTGGGGTCCGTCGTCCTCGCGCCGTCCCCGCAGAATGAACCGACCTTCCCCCGCTGGCTCGTGGTGGACGGTCAGCAGCGGCTGACCACGCTGTCGCTGGCCCTCGCCGCGATCCGGGACCACCTCGCGGACACCGAGCCGGACGAGGCCGAGCGCATCGACGAAGACTACCTGATCAACAAGCGGAAGAGCGGCAGCGACCACTTCCGGCTGCTGCCCACTCAGGCGGACCGGGCCCCGTTCGCCGCGCACGTCCGTGGCCCCCGCGCGGAGCAGACGGCCGGCGGCAGCATCGCCACGGCCTACGGCTTCTTCCGCCGCAAGCTCGTCGAGGCGGCCGACCCGGCCGCCCCGCAGAGCGTGTTCCGCATCGAACAGGCCATCACCTCCCGGCTCACCCTGGTGGCCGTGACGGCCGAGCGCGGCGACAACGTGCACCGGATCTTCGAGTCCCTCAACAACACCGGTCTCAAGCTCAGCCAGGCCGACCTGCTGCGCAACTACCTGTTCATGCGGCTGCCCACCCGCGGTGAGCAGGTGTACGAGAGCTACTGGCTGCCGCTGCAGGAGAGCCTGACCAACGACGAGCTCGAACAGCTCATGTGGTTGCAGCTGGTGCTCGACGGGGACGACCGGGTCCGCCGCCAGGACCTCTACGCCGCGCAGCAGCAGCGCTTCGAACGTGGGGCGGCGAGCGGCCGGACGGGCGAGGAGGCCATCGAGGCGTACATCAGGGAACTGCACCAGCGCGCTCCGCTCTTCCGCAGGCTGCTGCACCCGGAGGAGGAGCAGGACCCGGCGGTGCGCGCCCGTCTGCGGCGCCTCGACGCGTGGCAGGCGCAGGCCACGTACCCCGCGCTGATGCTCCTGCTCGACCGGCGCGAGCGCGGGGAGCTGGACTCGGCGGACACCGCCCGTGCGATGTCGTACGTCGAGAGCTTCCTGGTGCGCCGGATGATCTGCCGGGTGCCGACGAACAACCTGGGCCGGATCTTCCAGGCGGTCCCCGGACAGCTGCCGCTCGGCGTGCCCGTCGCCGACGGGCTGCACCAGCTCCTCTCCTCCGACAACCGCTTCTGGCCGGACGACGACGAGCTGCGCGGAAGGATCCGGGACGCGCCCTTCTACCAGTTCGGGCGCTGGCACCAGCGCAAGATGGTGCTCCAGCGGCTGGAGGAGAGTTACGGGCATCCCGAACCGCTGGACTTCGCCGCCGCGCAGCTCACCATCGAGCACGTCATGCCGCAGTCGCCCGGCGACGAGTGGATCCGCGTGCTGGGCGAGGAGACCGCCGCCGGGGAGACCGCGGAGGACCTCCACTCCCGGTTGCAGCACACGCTCGGCAACCTGACGCTCACAGCCGTCAACGCGGAACTCTCCAACCATCCCTTCGAGCGCAAGCAGGACCTGCTCCGGGGCAGCCACCTGGAGATGAACCGCAGGATCGCCGCCACCGAACGCTGGGGCGCGAAGGAGATCCTGGCCCGCGCCGACGAGCTCGCCGACCGCGCGGTCGCCCTGTGGCCGGCCCCGCTGCGGGGAGTGGGGCGGGCGGAGCGCGGCCGGGACTGGGTGCTCGCCCACCAGTTGCTCGCGGCGCTCCCGCACGGCACGTGGACGGCGTACGGCGACCTGGCCGCGTCCATCGGCTCCGGTGCCCAGGCCGTCGGCACCCATCTGGCCAACACACCGGGCCTGGCCAACGCGTACCGGGTGCTTACGTCCGAGGGCCGGATCTCCGACGGCTTCCGCTGGGGTCCGCAGGACGCGGGCGGCGACGTCCGGGCCCGGCTGGCCGCCGACGGCATCCGCTTCACGGTCAACGGGACCGCCGACCCGGCGCAGCGCCTCACCTCCGACGACCTGGCGCTGCTGCTCTCCGGGGGCGACGCGAACCAGGAGGAGGCACAGGAGCGAGGGGGCGGCGAGGAGACGCGCGCGGACCGGTTCTTCCGTCAGCTCGCGCTGGACGACTCCCCCGGCACGGTGGCGGCGGTGCGCGAGGTCCTCGCCCGCTGGGAGGAACTCGGCGGCTGGGTCGGCCATGGCACGGGCCGAGTCACCACCAGCGCCTTCCTCATGCTCGGGGAGGCGGGTCTGCCGGGGCGCGGGATCTGGCCGCTGGTGTTCTACCCGGGCGGCGGGCGCGGCGGCACGGCCGAGGTGGTGTTCCAGTACCTGGCCGCCCGGGAGCCGTTCACCGACCGGGCGATGCGGCTCGAACTCCTCGACCGGCTCAACGCCTTGGAGGGCGTCGCGATCCCGGAGGGCAAGCTGGAGCTGCGCCCGGGCTTCCGGCTGTCCGTGCTGGAGAAGAAACGTGACCGGGAACTCCTCGTGGAGACGCTGGCCTGGTTCCGGGACCGCTGGGAGAGCCGGGGTACGGCCTGAGGTCCGGGGGCCGGCCGCGCGGTGAGGACCGGGCGCACGGAGCGGAACGGGCGCGCGTACGGGGGTGTGCGCGGGTCGCCGGTGGTCGGGGCCGGGACCCGCGCTGGTGGTGGCGGCGGGGAGGGGGCGGTCAGACGCCGAGGCGGCGGGTGAGGGGGCGGCGGAGCAGGAGGAGGGTGGCGCCGGTCGCCAGGGCCGCGGCGGCGAGGCCGAGGAAGAAGCCGGGGCCGGGGACGCTGTCGCCGGAGGCCTTCAGGGCGTTGGCGCCGATGCCGCCGCCGAGGGCGCCGGAGAGCCAGAACAGGCCGACCATCTGGCTGACGAAGGTGGCGGGGGCGATCGCCGTGGAGGCGCTCATGCCGACCGGACCGAAGGAGACCTCGCCGGCGGCCAGCAGCAGGAAGGCGAGGAGCAGCCAGAGCGGCGACACCTGGGTGCCGCCCGCGGCGAGCGTGGCGGCGGAGGCCATCACCAGGTAGGCGGTGGCCGTGGCGCCCATGCCGACGGCGTACTTGGCGGCGGTCGAGAGCCGGTCGCCCGCGCGGGTCCAGAGCCAGGCGAACACCGGGGCGAGGATCAGCACGAACAGCGGGATCGCGGACTGGAACCAGCTGGCGGGCAGGGTGCGGCCGAGGACCTCGCGGTCGGTGGAGTGCTTGGCGAACAGCGAGAAGGCGGAACCGGCCTGCAGGAACAGCGCCCAGAAGACCGCCGAGACCAGGAACAGCCAGATGTACGTGCGGACCCGGACCCGTTCCACGGCCGTGAGGAGCGGGTTGCGCAGCAGCCGCCAGAAGCAGATCACCGGCGAGGCCACGGCCAGCAGGCCGACGAGGATCATGACGTGGGGCATGCGGAAGGTGCCGAGGGCGATGTCGGTGCCGTACGCGAGGACGACCACGGTGAGGGCGGCGAGCGCGACGCGCAGCACGCGGGTGCGTTCGGCGGGCGTCGCGGCGCGCTCCGGCGCGCGGCCGACCTCGCCGAAGTGCCGGATGCCGCGGGCGTACTGGAGCAGTCCGGCGCCCATGCCGAGGGCGGCGACACCGAAGCCGAGGTGCCAGTTCACGCCCTCGCCGAGGGCGCCCACGACGAGCGGCGAGATCAGGGCGCTGACCTGGACGCTCATGTAGAAGACGGCGAAGCCGGCGTCGCGGCCGGCGCGGTCCTCGCGGTCGTAGAACGCGGCGAGCAGCCCGGCCATGTTGGGCTTGAGCAGTCCGGTGCCGCCGGCGATGAGGACCAGGCCGGGGTAGACGGAACCGGTGACCGGGACGGCCATCGACAGGTGGCCGAGGGCGATCAGCACGCCGCCGTACAGGACGGCGCGCTGGGTGCCCAGGATGCGGTCGCCGATCCAGCCGCCGGGCAGCGAGGACAGGAAGACGGCCGCCATGTACGCGCCGAACAGGATTCCGGCGTCGCCCGCGGCGAGGCCGAGTCCGCCGCGTGCCGTGTCCTCCGTCGCGTACAGCACGAGGACCGCGGTCATGCCGTAGAAGCTGAAGCGCTCCCAGACGTCGGTGAGGAAGAGCGTGGTGAACCAGCGCGGCCGGCCGAGCGGTCCGGTGCGCCGGACGGCGTCGGGCGGCTGCGGAGCGGTGTCGTTCTTCCGGAACCGCGCGTCGGCGGCGGGCGGTCTGATCGGGGCGGCCATGGATTCCTCCCTGCGGACGTGCGGCTGGGCTGCCGTCGGACGGTCGTCCGGAGAATCTGGCCGCGCCGGTTCGGGCACGGCTCGAGAATCGCTCGGGAGGGCCGTGGCCTCGGGGGGTCTCGTCGATCAGGCCGGATCAGGGAGCGGCGTCGCGGTGCCAGGCGTCGCGAGCCCGGCATGATCGGCGAGACACCCCCTCGGGAGGAATGCGCGCGGCGCCCGGCCGGGGGATGTACCGGGCGCCGCGGGTCGAGGGGACGGGCCGGCGCGCAGGAATCGTACGGCGGCGGGGCCGGGCCGCACCCCGGGCCCCGTGTGCCGTCCTGCTCCGGAGGGCCGGGACGTCCCGGGAGCCGCTGCGCTCGCTCCCGGATCCGTTCCGGGCCTCGCTCCGGGCATCCGCTCCGGAGGCCGTTTCCCTCTGGTCTGAAGGAAACCCGGCCGTCCTCGGAGCTCGCTCGGGTCCGGCTCGTCAGAAGTACGCCGGCGAGCGGTCGTCCGCCCTGCCGCGGAAGGCCCACCACTGCATCGCCTGGAAGGCGAGCAGGACGGGCAGCACGAGGAGCACCACCGGGCCGACGACGGCGAGCGTCGACGGGTCGGCGGCGGCCTCGGCGACCGACAGGTTCTCGTGCGCGCCGACGCCGCTGACCAGGGCCTGCGGGTAGTGGGTCGCGCCGAGCACCAGTACGGGGGCCAGGGCGGCGAAGCCGCTGACGAGCGGCGCCGGGCGGCGGCCGCGGGCCGCGAGCCGCGGGGCGAGCAGTAGGGCCGCGACGGCGGCGAGGAGGAGCAGGGCCGCGGGCAGGGGGTTGAGCAGGCCGTCGCGCGCGTTCCCGTCGGTGACGGCGGCCGCCGCGGTGAGGACGGCGAGACCCGCCGCCACGGGCGCGAGCCGGCCGGCGGCGCGCGAGGCGCGCGCGGCGAGCGCGCCCTCGGTGCGGACCGCGAGGAACACCGTGGCGTGCAGCGCGAAGACGGCGACCGCGGTCAGCGCCGACAGGACCGGTACGGGACGCAGCAGCAGGCCCGGGTCGATGTCGAGGTGGCCGCCGCGCAGCGGCAGCGTGCCCAGCAGGGCGCCGCCGAGCGCGCCCCAGGTCAGCGCGAGCAGCAGACAGGTCAGCAGGACGAGGCCGTCCCAGAAGCCCCGCCAGCGGGCGCCGGGCACCCGGCGGCGGAACTGCGTCGCCGCCTCCCGTACCAGCAGCGCCGCGACGGCGAGCACGACGAGCGGGTACATCCCGCTGATGACGCTGGACTCCAGGCCGGGGAAGCCGCCCAGGACGATGCCGCCGGCGGCGATCAGCCAGACCTCGTTGCCGAGGAAGAACGGGCCGGTGGTGGCGGCGACGGTGCGCCGCTCGGTGTCGTCACGGGCCAGCACGCGGCCGACGAGCCCGGTGCCGAGGGTGATGCCGTCGAGGGCGAGGTAGCCGGCCAGGAGCAGTCCCAGCAACGCGTACCAGATGGTGTGCCACACGATGAACTCCAGTGCGGTCGGCGCGATTCAGGCGCGCTCGGGCGCGATCGGGGACGATCGGGCGTGGTCGGGCGGTCGGGCGTGGTCGGGCGTGGTCGGGCGGTCGGGCGCGGTCAGAAGGTGCGGATGGTCGGCGAGGAGGGGGAAGGGGAGGCCGGGGCCGAGGCGGTCGACGGCGCGGAGGGCGAGGCGGTGGCCGGGGACGGGAGTCCCGCTGCCGCGCCGGTGCCCTCGGGGTCCTCCTCGGGCGGCCGGCCGAGCTGCGTCGCGTCCGGGCCGCGGCGCGCGAAGCGGAGCAGCAGCACCCAGTCGACGAGCACCAGGAGCGCGACCAGGCCGCCGAAGACGAGCAGCGAGGTCAGGACGGTGCCGGAGGTCAGGCCCGGGGTGATCGCGTCCTCGGTCTTCAGCACGCCGTAGACCGCCCAGGGCTGGCGGCCCACCTCGCGGAAGACCCAGCCGGAGACGTTGGAGAGGTACGGCAGGACGAGTGCCGCGGTGAGCAGCCACAGCAGCACCCTGCGGCGGATCAGGTTGCGCCTGACCATGAACAGGATGGCGAGGAGCGTGAGCGCGCCCATGAACAGCGCCGGGATGACCATGAAGACCTCGGCGGTGCGGCTGAGTCCCGGGGGCAGGTAGTCGTCGGGTCCGAAGCGTTCGGTGAAGTCGCGGATCACGGCCGCGGTCTCGGGCGAGCGCTCGCCGTACTTCGTCGGCGTCTGCTCCACGGAGAAGCCGATCTGCACGCCGCCCAGCGCGGCCGTGAGCGCGACGAAGACCGGCGCGAGAGGCAGGGCCAGCTTCATCGAGGACCAGAAGAACTCCTCGTGGCCGGTGCGCCTGCGCAGGTGCCAGGCGCTGACGGCGACGACGAAGAAGGAGCCGGTGACCATCGAGCCGGCCATGATGTGCGCGGCCGCCGAGAGGGCGTTGGTGTTGGTGAGGAGGGCCGTGAAGTCGGTGAGCCGGACCTGGCCGTCGACGATCTCGTAACCCACCGGGTGGTTGAGGAAGCCGTTGGCGGTGAGGACGAAGTAGACCGAGGACCAGGCGGTGAGGGCGACGAGCCACAGGATCACGGTGTGCGTCACCCGGCCCATCCGGTCCCAGCCGAAGATCCACAGTCCGAGCAGGGTGGATTCGGCGAAGAACGCGACGAGGGTCTCGATGGCGAGCGGGGCTCCGAAGACGTTGCCGGTGTAGTGGGTGAGTCCGCTCCACACCAGCCCGAACTGGAACTCCATCACGATGCCCGTGCCGATGCCGAGGGCGTAGTTGACGAGGTAGAGCTGGCCCCAGAAGCGGGTCTGCCGGCGGTGTTCCTCCTTGCCGGTGACGGCCCAGCGGGTCTGCATGATCACGAGGTAGGTGACGAGGCCCAGGGTGAGGGCGACGAAGACGTAGTGTGCGATGGCCGTGATCGCGAACTGAAGGCGTGCGAGTACCAGCACGTCGTCCACGGGATTGCCTCTCGGGTTCGGGGTACGGCGAAGGGAGGCCGGCCGGGCCGGCCGGCCTCCCTCGGTGCGGTTCCGTGTTTCCGGCGCGTCCGGTCGGTCGGATCAGCGGGTCAGTCGGGACGGTTACCGTTCTTGCCGCCGACCGTGTACGGGGTGGTGACGTTCTCGTACGCGACGTGCATGACCATGCCGAGCTGGGCGTGGGTGAAGTTGTGGCAGTGGTCCATCCAGATGCCGGGGTTGTCGGCCTTGAAGGCGACCTCCCACTCCTCGCCCGGGCGGACGAGGACGGTGTCCTGCCAGATCGCGCTGCCGCTCAGCGGCTTGCCGTTGTGGCTCAGGACCTGCACGTGGTGGCCGTGCAGGTGCATCGGGTGGTCCTCCTGGCCGCGGTTGAGGAAGCGGACGCGGATCAGTTCGCCCTCCTTGACCATGAGCATCGGGGCGTCCGGGAAGACCCGGCCGTTGATGGTCTGGCGGAGCGCGAAGGTGCCGTTGTAGAAGCCGAGCCACTCGTCGAGGACGAGGTCGAAGCTGCGGTCGTACGTGCTGCGGACGCCGAACGGCTGGGGCGACGGCTTGCCGTACGTCGTCTTGTCGAACTCCGGCCCGTCGAACCGCGGTTCCACGGTGCCCTTGCCGTCGGCGGAGAAGGCGATGCCCGCGTCCGGGGAGTCCTCGGAGGCCAGCCGGACCGGCTTGTCCGGCATGGTGAACTCGACGTCGAGGCGTCCGGCGCCGGCGATCACCAGGCGGCGGCCGGTCAGTTCGCCGGGCTGGTTGATGTCCATGCCGTCGATGGAGGTGACGGTGTACGGGACGCCGGTGAGGGTGAAGGTCCGGGTCAGGACGTCGCTGTTGATCAGGCGGAGCCGCACGTTCTGGCCGGGGCGCGCGGTGCGGCGGTCCAGGGTGTCGGAGGTGCCGAGGGCGGTCACGGTGCCCCGGGAGGTGTCCCAGGTGTGGGCCTGGACGGTGACGTCCTGGTCGACCGGCCGGGTCGGCTCCGCCGGGTCGATGACCATGGGGCCGAACAGGCCGCGCTGCACCTGCTCGGAGGACGACTGGTGCGAGTGGTACCAGAAGGTGCCGCGCTCCTTCACGCGGAAGCGGTAGGTGTACGTGCCTCCGGGCTGGACGGCGTCCTGGGTGACGCCGGCGACGCCGTCCTCTCCGTTGGGGACGTCGAGGCCGTGCCAGTGGGTGCTGACCGGCGTGTCCTTGAGCTTGTTGACCAGGGTGATCTCGACGAGCTCGCCCTGCTTCATGCGCAGTTCGGGGCCGGGGATCTGTCCGTTGAAGCTCCAGGCGTCGACGGTACGGCCCGAGGCGAGCCGGACCTTCGCCTCCTGGGCGGTGAGGGTGAACCGGCGGTCCGGCGTGCCGGACTTGGGGCCCTTGAGCGCGTCCACGCTGACGGCGGCGGCCTTGGTGCCGGCGGGGTGGCCGGCGGAGTGGCCGTTGCCGTGGACGCCGAGGGCGTTGGTGTGGGTGCCGGCGGAGCCGCCGTGGTGTCCGTCGTGGCCGTCGGCGGCGAAGGTGGTGCCGCCGCCGTAGTCCATCGTGCCCTTCATCATGGAGAAGGTGTCGGGGAAGCGGCTGCGCTGGGACTCGAGGGTGAGCAGGGTGCCGACGACGCCGAGGACCACGACGGTGGTGCCGAGCCGCACCGCGACCCGGCGGCCGCGCGTGCGCTGCGGGGCCGTCGTACGGCCGTCGATCCGCTCCGCCCGGCGGCGGGCCCGGAGGATCAGCCAGCTCGCGCCGGCAACCAGGACCAGCCCGTAGACCGGGTAGTTGAGCGCGGCCGGGCGGTCCGGCGGCAGGAACTTCTCGAAGAAGCCGCCGAGCGCGCCGAAGGCCGCGAGCTGCGGCGGGACGGTGATCCGCGGCGCGGCGAGGGCCTCGGGCTCCTCGGGTCCGCCGCGGCGGGCCGCCGCCCACACCTTCGGGAGGCTGAGCACGAGGGTGGCGAGCACTCCGGGCAGGAGCAGCAGCAGCGTGGTGACGGCGCGCCGGTCACCGACCAGCTCCCAGTTGATGCCGGCCATCTGGGAGAAGGTCAGCAGCCGGCCGGCGGCGAGCAGTAAGCCGAACAGGGTGAAGCCGACGGCGATCCGGGCGCCGCGGCGCAGCCGCCGGGTGTCCGGGCGGGTGGCGAGCCGCCGGACGGTGAGCGCGGCCAGCAGCCAGACCGGGAAGAGCACCAGGGAGACGATGAAGTCGAAAATGGAGATCGCGAGATACATTCCTTGCTCCGATCAGTGGAACGTGCCCGGGGGCGCTCACGGCCCTCGGGCAGGTCCCTCGACGGGTGGGGTGGTGGTCAGGCCCGGTCGACGGTCAGGGCGCTGGCTCCGCCGAGCACCTCGATGTCGTAGCGGTCCTCGGAGGTGTCGTAGTCCGGTCCGGCGAACGTGGCCCCGCCGCCCGCGGCGCCGAGGTGCTGGGTGTCGAAGGTCAGCTGGGAGACTCCGCCCCTGACGGCGATCCGGGCGGCGACGTCCTGGGGACGGCGCAGGCTGACGTTGCTGACGCCGCCGGCGACGCGGATGCTCACGGTGCCGCGCGGCCGGGGCAGCGAGATGGACACGTGGCTGGCGCCGCTGCCGAGGTCGAGGCGGGTCAGGACGAGGTCGGAGAGGTCGGCGGTGAGCCGCCCGGTGCCGCCGTCGACCTCGATCGCCCAGGCCACGGTCGGGTGGAGAGTGAGGCTGCCGCTGTGGCGGCGGACGGAGAACGGGTGCAGCCGCCGCGGGTAGCGGACGGTGACGACGCCCGCCGTGGTGTCGATCTCCGGTACGAGACCGGAGAAGGTGCCCTGGTAGAGGTGCTCGCCGTCCTTGGGCCCGGCGGCCAGCGTCAGTTCGGACGCGCCGCCGACGAACTTGAGCAGTCCGGTGGTGACCGCGCCGAGCGCGCCGTCGAAGGTCTTCTCCTGGGTGGTCATCGTCGGTTCCTTCCGTTCGTGCTGGTGGTGCCGCAGGTGGTACGGATCAGGCGTGCGGGGCGCGGTCGAGGACCTGCGCGAGGACCTCTTCGAGGCGGGCCTGCGGCTCGTCGGCCGCGCCGGCCGAGCGCCAGGCCACGAAGCCGTCGGGGCGGACGAGCACGGCGCCGTCGGCGTCCACGCCGTAACGGGAGGCCCAGTCGCCCGCCGGGTCGGTGACGAACTCGCCGCCGATCCGGTACACGTCGAGGTCGATGCCGAGGCGCTGCGCGGCCGGTCCCGCGGCGTGTTCCCAGCCGGTGCCGTCGGGGCCGGTGAGGAGCACGGGCGCCTCGCCGAAGAGGTCGAGGGCGGACAGTTCCTTGCCGCGGCAGCGCACGGTGACGTGCGGGGCGCGGGTGCCGGGCCGGCCGAGCACGCGCGGGTCGAGCGCGGGCGGCAGCCCGGTCCCTTCCTCGGTGCCGTCGCCGCTTTCGGCGCCGTCGGCGGCCTCGGGGAGCAGCGCGCCGCTCGGGTAGAGCTGGCCGAGGATGGCGGCGGCGTAGCTGGGCCGGCCGTCGGAGCCCTCGTCGTGCGAGCGCTCCTGGAGCTCGGCGAGGGCGTAGTCGATGGTGAAGCGGGCGACGGGGCGGCGCTCCGCCTCGTACGAGTCGAGGAGTCCGGGTCCTGCCGTGCGGTGCAGCACGGAGGCGAGCTTCCAGGCGAGGTTGTCCGCGTCCTGGATGCCGGTCGCGGCGCCGAAGGCGCCGGTGGGCGGCATGGTGTGGGCGGCGTCGCCGACCAGGAGGACCCGGCCCTGGCGGTAGCGCTCGGCGAGTCCGGCGGAGATCTCGAAGCCGAGGATCTTCTGGCCGGTCTTCTCGACCTGGACCTCCAGGCCTTCGACGGCGAGGTCCGGAACGCCGATCGCGGCGCGGATCGCCTCGACGCAGCGGGCCTCGTCGAAGTCCTCGAGGCGCTCGCCGCGCTCGGGGTGGTAGGGCGTGTAGAAGACCCACCGGGAGCCGTCGAGCGGCATGAGCAGGGTGCCGGTGTCGGGCCGGTCGAAGTAGCCGAGGCCGAGGTCGCGGCCGCGCAGGGGTTCGGTGAGGTCGGCCTTGAAGACCACGCTGACGGTGTGGATCAGGGTGCCGGGGCCCTCGACGGCGATGCCGGCGGCCTCGCGCACGGCGCTGCGGACGCCGTCGGCGCCGATCAGGTACTGCGTCCGTACGGTCGTCTCGGCGCCGGTGGCGGTGTCCCGGAGGGTCGCGGTGACGCCGTCCTCGTCCTGCTCGAAGCCGACGAGCTCGGTGGACCAGCGCAGCTCCGCGCCGAGTTCGGCGGCGCGGCGGGCGACGAGGCGCTCGAGCCGGTCCTGGTCGATGGAGCACCAGGTGCAGGGCGTGACCTCGGAGGTGAGCTCGGGCGCCTCGTCCTGCATGGGGGCGGAGAAGATCTCCGGGCCGGCCAGGGTCTCGGCGCGGACCATCAGCTTCTCGCTGAGCTCGGAGGTGAGCGAGCGGTCGGCGAAGATCTCCTCCTCCAGGCCGGCGGCCCGGAAGACCTCGACGGTGCGCGGGTTGATGACGCGGGCCCGCGGGTGGCCCAGGGCGCCGGGGTGGCGCTCGACGAGCAGGGGGCGGATGCCGCGGCGGGCCAGGAACAGCGCGGTCGACAGGCCGACCACGGCGCCGCCGACGATCAGGACGGGCGTCTGCTCGGTGGGAGCGGGTGTCATGGGTACCTCTCCGTTCGGGACGGTCGGTCGGGTGCGGGGGGGGTGCCGGGCGGGCGGGGTGGTGCGGGACGGTGCTGCGGGAGGGGCGGGGTGGTGCGGGACGGTGCCGGCGGGTCTGGTGGGCCGGTGGGCCCGGTGGGCCCGGTGGGCTCGGAGGGCCTGGTGGGCTCGGAGGGCCGGGGCCCGGAAGGGCGGGGACCCGGGGGGCCCGGAAGGGCGGGGTGGTGCCGGTGGGTCTTGCGCCGGAGGGGCGGGGGCCCGGAGGGCCCGGTGGGCCGGGGGCCCGGTGGGGCGGGGTGGTGCCGGCGGGTCTTGCGCCGGAGGGCCCGTTCGTCCCGGACGGCCGCCGAGGGGTCGCGGCCGTCCGGTCCGAGGGGGTGCTCAGGCGGTGCGCGGTTCGGCGACGCCCGGGCCGGTGGGCTCGGTGCCGGGTTCCGCGGTCTCCTCCCAGGCCTCGTCGTGGTGCCTGGCCTGCTTGGGCAGGAGCAGGACCAGGAGCAGGACCAGGGCGGTCAGGCCGATCTGGGCGTAGATGGTGCGCTGCAGGGCGGTGGAGAAGACCTCCCGGCGGGCGTCCTGGGCGGCGGCGCCGATGGCGGCGCCGGCCTGCGGGTCGGTGACCTGGGTCAGCGGGGCGCAGCTGGCCGGCTCGACCGTCGGGTCCTTGGCCTTGGTGCGCTCGGTGAAGCAGGTCTGGAAGGCGTCGGTGAGCTGTCGCTGCTGGTCCTCGGACACCTGGGTCTGGACCAGCGCGGTGCGGAGCTGTCCGCCGGCGTCCTTCGCGGCGGTGTCGGCGGATCCGCCGAGGAAGCCGAGGAAGATCGCGCCGATGACCGCGATGCCGAGGGCGCCGCCGACCTGCTGGAAGGCGTTGACGACACCGGATCCGGAGCCGGCGTGCTCCGGCGGGACGTCGGTGAGGATGAAGTCCAGGATCGGCGCGATGATCATGCCCATCCCGAGGCCGCCGACGAGCAGCGCCGGAAGCAGCGACCAGGAGCCGATCTCCTCGCCGCGCAGCTGGATGGTGAGGGAGATCCCGGCCAGGCCGGTGGCGAGCAGGACCGCGCCGATGACCATGACCTTGCGGCCGAGCTTGGCGGTGAGGACGGTGGCGGAGAAGGCCGCGCCGAAGCTGACGCCGAAGGACCAGGGCACTCCGGTGAGGCCGGCCCGCAGGGCGGAGAAGCCGAGGCCGTTCTGCAGGAAGAGGATGAAGATCAGGAAGTGGCCGATGGTGACCGCGAAGAACACCGTGTTGGCGATGATGCCGGCGGTGAAGGAGCGGCTGCGGAACATGGAGGGCACGATCAGGCCGGGGCGGCCCTTGTCGCCGAGGCGCCGCTGGTAGGTCCAGAAGACGGCGAGCACCGGGACCGAGGCGATCATGGCGACGAAGGACCAGAGCGGCCAGCCGAGCTCACGGCCCTGGACGAGCGGGACGAGCAGCAGCAGGAGTCCGGCGGTGAGCAGCAGGGTGCCCACCACGTCCAGCTTGATCGACTCGGGCGACTTGGACTCGCGGATGACGGCGGAGGCCGCGAGGAAGAGCAGGATGCCGACCGGGAGGTTGATCAGGAAGACCATGCGCCAGCCCTGGCCGAACAGGTCGGCGTCGATGAGGAGGGCGCCGATGATCGGGCCGCCGACCGTGGCGAGGCCGGCGACGCCGCCGAAGGCGCCGAGAGCGGCTCCGCGCTCCTTGGGCGGGAAGGCCGCGGTGATGATGGACAGCACCTGCGGCACCATGAGCGCGGCCGTGGCGCCCTGCAGCACCCGGGCAGCGACCAGCATCCCCGGGCTGCCGGCGAAGCCGCACAGCGCGGAGGCGACGGTGAAGCCCGCGACGCCGGTGAGGAAGAGCTTCTTGCGGCCGTACATGTCGCCGAGGCGGCCGCCGAGGATCAGCAGGACGGCGAAGGACAGCAGGTAGCCGGCGACGACCCACTGGACGGTGGCGTATCCGGTGCCGAGGTCGGTCTGGATCGACGGGATGGCGACGTTGACGATCGTGGAGTCGAGCAGGTCCATGAACGCGGCGAAGAGCACCACGATCAGGGCGATCTTCCGCTTCGGGTCCCCCTCGACGACCGCGGCCGCCGGAGACGGGTTCGACATGGTGCACCTCTCTTTGATCTAGACTGACCAGACAATCAGCAACTCGGATGCTTACTAGGCAGGAGTCTTTCTGACTCGTTATCTTAGTTGCTGAGATAACGATGAGGCAAGGTAACTGGAAGGACGGGGCGTATGTCAAGCGCGGAACGTGCGGATCATGCGGATCGGGCACAGCTGGCAGCGGCCGTGGACCAGGAGCTGCGCACCCTGGTGAGCCGCTCGGTGCTCTTCCACCAGGCGGTCGCCGACCGGCTGGGGCTGAGCGTGCTTGACCTGAACTGTCTGGGAGCGCTGGTGGCCCGCGGCCCGATGGCGGCCGGGCAGCTGGCCGAGGAGAACGGCGTGACCACCGGAGCCATCACCGGCGTCATCGACCGCCTGGAGGCGGCCGGCCACGTCCGTCGCGACCGGGATCCCAAGGACCGTCGGCGCGTCCTCGTCACGCCGATGCCCAACCTGGAGGCGAAGGTCTTCCCACTGTTCGAATCGCTCGGCAGTTCGCTGGCCGAGCTGTGCGAGCGGTTCACCGAGAGCGAGCTGGAAACGGTGCTTGACTTCGTCCGGTCCGCCGCGCCGATCACGCACGACGAGGCGGTGAAGCTCCGGGCCGGCAAGAGTGCCGCCAAGGGCTCCAAGCGGGCCGCCGCGGCCAAGTAAGGCCCCGGGACGGGCGGTTGCGGGCTGGTGCGTAACGAGCGTACGCACCAGCCGCCGCCACGTCACCCGGGTATTCGGCCGACCACCAGACGCAGCGGAGTGCCGCTCGGCACCACCCCGGCGAACTCGAAGCCGGCCCGCTCGAACATCGCGCCGTACTCCTCCGCCGTACGCTCCCAGCCGCCCATGACCAGCAGCATGTGAAGGTCCATCAGGGCGTCCCAGGGCGTCTCCGGCGGATCGGCCACCAGCTGTTCGAGCAGCACCACCCGGCCGCCCGGGCGGCCCGCCTTCAGGCAGTTGGTCAGCACCGTGTGGCAGGCGTCGTCGTCCCACATGTGCAGCACCTGGCGGATCACGTACACGTCCGCCTCGGGCACGCTCTGGAAGCAGTCGCCGGTCACCAGCTCGGTCCGCCCGCCCAGCGGGCCGCCCTCGCGCAGCTCGGGCAACGCCGCGGAGATCGCGTGCGGCCGGTCGAACAGCACGCCCTTGACGTGCGGATTGCCTTCGAGCAGGGACTTCAGCAGGCTGCCGTGGCCGCCGCCGACATCGCACAGGGTGTCCACGCCGGCCAGGTCCAGGGCCGCGACCACGCCCGGGTTCATGGCCCTCGACTGCGCCGCGTACCCGTTCAGGCACATCTCGCCGGCGGCGTTGTCGTCCTCGTGGAAGTACGTGAACAGGTCCTTGCCGTACGTCTCCTGGAAGGCGCAGCGGCCCGAGCGGACGCTCTCGGCGAGCTTGCCCCACATCTCCCAGCCCCAGTGCGAGCCGGTGAGCATGATGTCCGTGACCGAGCCCGGCGCGTCCGAGCGCATCGCCCGCGACATCTCGGTGTGGGCGTAACGGCCGGGCGCGGCCTGCCGGAAGATGCGGAAGCCCACCAGGGCCCGCATCAGCCGGGTCAGCGCGGGCACGTCCGCGCCGACCGCGGCGGCGATCTCCTCGACCGAGGCCGGCTCGTCGCCGACCGCGTCCGCGAGCCGCAGCTGGGCCGCGGCCTGCACCACGGCGCTGGCCCACATGCCCCAGCCGAGCTCGGCCACGGCCTGGGCGGGCGGCGGGCCGATCACGGGCGCGCCCTCGCAGGCGTCCACCCGGTCCACTTCCGGATCAGCTGACATCCTCAACCACCTTATTCAGCAAGGACCTTGTCAGGCCCGGACGGATTCGATCAGTGCGATGGGGGCCCGCTCGTGGCCCACCAGCGGCAGTCGGCGGCAGTCCTCGAAGCCCGCGGCCGCGAGCAGCCCGCGGTACTCCTCCTCGGTGCGCGCCCGGCCGCCGGTGAGCACCATGAACTCCACGTCGTTGGCGTGGACGTGGGAGGAGTGCTCGGTGTACTCCCAGTCGAGCAGCACCAGCCGGCTGCCCTGGCCGGCGGCCTTGGCGCAGTGGGCGAGCAGCTGCGCGGCCGCCTCGTCGTCGAGGTCGCACAGCACGTTCTTGAGCAGGTAGAGGCTGCCGCCGGCGGGGACCTCGTGCCGGAAGTCGCCGGCCACCAGCTCCACCCGGCCGGCCAGGCCGTCCTTCTCGAAGGTCTCCCGCGCGAAGCCGACCGCCCACGGCAGGTCCAGCAGCACGCCGCGCGCGTCCGGAACCTCCCGGAGCAGCCGGGCGAGCACCGTGCCGGGGCTGCCGCCGACGTCCACGATCTCCCGCTCCCCCGCCAGGGAGCAGCTGGCGACCAGCGCCTCGGCCGCCTCGACGGAGAGGGAGGCGCAGGTCTCGGCGTAGCTGCGGGCCTCGTCGGGGTTGGCCGCGTAGTACTCCCAGTGGTCCATGCCCCACACCGTGCGGGTGGCCGGGCAGCCGGTGCGGACCACGTCGGCGACCAGCTCCCAGGGGCGGGTCATGCCGGGTGCGTTGACGGCGATGCTGAAACCGCGCAGGTTGGGCACGTCGGAGCGCAGCAGGTGGCCGGCCTGGGTGAGCTCCCAGCGGCGGGCGTCCTGGGAGCCCTCGGCCGGCGCGACCAGGCGGTGCAGCTCGCACACCCGCAGGAAGCGCTCCAGGCTGGGCCGGTGCGCGTGGATCGCCTCCGCGATCTCGTCGGTGGTGCGCCGCCCGTCGCCGAGCGCGTCGGCGATCCGCAGCTCGGCCATGCCGCGGGCCACCAGACCGGCGGACCACTGGAAGGGCCTGAGCTCCTGCAGCGCGCCGAGCGGGCTGAAGGCGGTGTCCTGGGCCGGGGCCATCAGTGCCCGCCGTCGACGTAGAGCACGTTGCCGGTGATGTTGCCGTTGGCCGGGGAGGCGAGGAACAGGGTGGCGTTGACGACGTCCTCGACGGTGGAGAAGTGCAGGAAGGGCATGGCCTTGTTGAGGGCGGCCCGGGCCCCTTCGGCGTCGAGGCCGGC
This sequence comes from Streptomyces sp. NPDC127092, assembly GCF_042722475.1. Taxonomy (NCBI): domain Bacteria; kingdom Bacillati; phylum Actinomycetota; class Actinomycetes; order Kitasatosporales; family Streptomycetaceae; genus Streptomyces; species Streptomyces sp. NPDC127092. The sequence goes on along the minus strand of NZ_JBHXFE010000004.1, from coordinate 25,031 downwards.
GACCCGGCCGCGCACCTCCTCGGGCAGCTTCTCCAGCAGGCCCTCCGTCACCACCGGTCCCGGCGCGACGACGTTGGAGAGGATGCCGTGCTCGAAGAGCTCGGTGCCGAGCGTGCGGCTCAGGCCGTGCAGGGCCGACTTGCTCGCCGCGTAACCCTCCGCGCCCTTCAGTCCGCGCTGCACGATCGCCGCCGACATGAACACGATCCGGCCGCCGCCGCGGGGCTTCATCGCCGGAAGCGTCGCCTGGACGGTGTGGAACGCGCCCTCGACCTCCGCCCGCAGCGGCGGCAGCCACTGCTCGGCCGGGATCTCCTCGAAGGCGGGCGCGTGCGGGCTGGGGCCGCCGGAGGCCGAGGCGTTGACCACCAGGACGTCGATGCCGCCCCACTCCTCGGTCACCTCCGCGACCGCGCGGCGCACGGAAGCCGGGTCCGTCAGGTCGAGGTGCACGGGCAGCGCCTGGCCGCCGCCGTCCGCTATCTCGGCGGCCACCGCCTTGGCGTTCTCCACCCGGCTGAGATAGGTGAGTGCGACCTTGGCGCCCTCGTCGGCGAAGGCTCGGGCGAGCGGGCGGCCGATGCCGCCGCTGCCGCCGGTGATCAGTACGACCTTGTCCTTCAGGCCGAGTTCCATGGCAACTCCCGTCCTTTCCGGCGCTGCGCCGGTGTCGACACGTCAGGGCCCGCGCCGCGCACACGCGGGCACCGCACCCCAGCTTGGAGATCGCGACTGGAGTGTCACTTGAGCGATTCGCCGCGAGCGCCGGTCCATCGGGATTCCAGTTCGGATTGAGGACGCGTCCGGATAGTTCACCGGGCGTGCTCACCACGTCCGGACTGTTCACCGGGCGTGCACACCAGACCGGGCGCGGCCACGACACCACCGGAAAGGAACCGGCGCATGACCAAGACCCGTGAAGAGCAGGGATCCCTGGACCTGAACGGCATCATCCAGCTCGGCATGGCGTTCGGCAGCGCGAAGATCCTGCTCACCGCGAACGAGCTCGACCTGTTCACCGTGCTGAGCGACAGCGGGCCGGCCACCGAGGAGGAGATCCGGACCAAGCTCGGCCTCCACGAGCGCGGTGCCCGGGAGTTCCTCAACGCCCTGGTCAAGCTGGGCCTGCTGTCGCGCGAGAACGGCCGCTACGGCAACACCCAGGCGGCCGACACCCACCTGGTCAAGGGCCGGCGGACGTACGTCGGGCGCTTCCTCAGCCGCTCCAACAGCGTGCTGTACGGCGCCTGGGGCGGTTTCACCGAGTCGCTGAAGACCGGTGAGTCCCAGATCGAGGGCCACGGCGACGACAACATGTTCAAGCACCTGTACCGCTCCGAGGAGCAGATGCGGGACTTCGTCGCCATGATGGACGCGCTCAACTGGGCCGTCGGCCCGGAGCTCGCCAAGGCCTTCGACTGGAGCAAGGTCAAGACCGTCACGGACGTCGGCGGTGCCCGGGGCAACCTGGCCGCCACGCTGATCGAGGCCCACCCGCACCTGAAGGCCACGGTGTTCGATCTGCCGGCCGTCGAGCCGGCGTACGAGGACCACATCGGCGGCCTCGGCCTGAAGGACAAGATCGCCTTCCACGGCGGCGACTTCTTCGCCGACCCGGTTCCGACGGCGGACGTCGTCATCATCGGCCACGTCCTGGAGGACTGGTCGCCGGAGCGCCGCAAGCAGCTCATCAAGTCGGCGTTCGACGCCCTGAAGCCGGGCGGGTCGCTGCTGGTCTACGACCCCATGCTCGACGACGAGCTCAGCCCGCTGAACAACCTGCTGACCAGCCTCACCATGCTGGTCGTCACGCACGGCGGCTCCGAGTACCGGGTCGACGACTGCCGTTCCTGGATGACGGAGGCCGGCTTCGCGGAGACCTCCGCCCAGCTGCTCGACACCAACGACATCCTCGTGGTCGGCGTCAAGAAGTAACCCCACGCGTGACGGGCGGCACCTCCGGGTCTTCGCGACGGAGGGGCTGCCCGCGCGCTTGTCCGCACCATCCCGCTCGCTCCCCCGCACATGAAGGGATTCCGATGTCGATCGACGAGGCACCGCCGGCCTTCCCCTTTCCGGCGCCGGACACGTTCGAGCCGCCGGAGGAGTTCCGCCGGCTGCGCGAGCGGGCTCCGGTGGCCCGGGTGACGCTCCCCACCGGCGACCGGGCCTGGCTCCTGACCCGTTACGCGGACGTGCGCGCCGCCCTGGTCGACCCGCGGCTCAGCCGGGCCGCCGCCGAGGCGCCGGAGGCGCCCCGCATGGGCAACACCACGCCCGGCCCGAAGACCATCCTGGGCATGGACGCCCCGGACCACTCGCGGCTGCGCCGCCTGGTGATGCAGGCGTTCACCGCCCGCCGGGTCGAGGCGCTGCGCCCGCGGATCGAGGAGCTCGCCGAGGAGCAGATCCGTCTGGTCCTGGTCGCTCCCCGCCCGGTCGACCTCATGTCGTGCTACGCGCTCAGCCTGCCCATCAAGGTGATCTTCGAGCTGCTCGGCGTGCCGTACGACCACGTGGACCGGCTGCACGCCTGGAGCGAGGTCATCTTCAGCCTCGGCGGCCACAGCGTCGAGGAGGTGAAGGAGGCCCGCGGCTCGATCATCGGCTACCTCCGCGAGCTGATCGAGCAGCGCCGCGAGGAGCCCGCCGACGACCTGCTGAGCGTGCTGGTGCACGCCCGGGACGAGGGACAGCAGCTGTCCGAGGAGGAGCTGCTCGACTTCGCGATGATCATCATGACGGTCGGGCACCAGTCGACCGCCAACTCGCTCGGCACCGCCCTGTTCACGCTGCTGCACCACCCGGACCAGCTGGAGCTGCTGCGCAAGAAGCCCGAGCTGATCCCCGGAGCGGTCGAGGAGCTGCTGCGGTTCAACCCGTTCGTCTTCACCGGGACGCAGCTGCGGGTCGCCACCGAGGACCTGACGATCGGTGACACCGCGATCAGGAAGGGCGAGGCCGTGATCGCCTCGCTGGGCGCCGCCAACCACGACGAGGACGTCTTCGCCGACGCGGACCGCTTCGACGTCGAGCGCACCCCGAACGTCCACCTGTCCTTCGGCTACGGCATCCACCACTGCCTGGGGGCCCAGCTCGCCCGCCTGGAGATGCAGATCGCGCTGCGCACGCTCATCGAGCGGGTGCCGGACACGCTGCGGCTCGCGGTGCCGTCCGACTGGCTGACCTGGAAGACCGGGCTCACCGCCCGCGCGCTCGTCAACCTGCCGGTGACCTGGTAGGCGGGGGCGGCGATGAGCGAGCAGTGGCAGATCTCGGTGCACAGGTCCTGCCGCCGCAGCGGGATCTGCGCGGCGGCGGCGCCCCGCTACTTCTCCGTGGGCGAGGACCACCGCACCCGGCCCGCGGCCGGGCCGGTCGCCCCCGACCCGGAGCTGATCGAGGTCGCGGAGGCCTGCCCGGCCGAGGCGATCACCCTGACCGACCTGGCGACGGGCCGGCCGGTCGAGGCCGCCCCGCAGGCGGCCGCGGAACGCGCGACGAGAGAGGCACGACCATGACACCCCAGCGCAGCACCCGCCGTTCCCTGCTCAGACGGGCCGGCTTCCTCGGCTCGGCGCTCGCCGTGGGCTCCGCGGCCCCGGCCGTGGCGCACGACGAGGGCCGCGGGCACCGCCGCAAGGACCGGCGGCCGTCACCGGTCGGCAGCTGGTCGGTGACCGTCACCATCGAGGGCGTGCCCGACGTCGAGCACGCGCACTACTCGTTCGGCTCCGACGGGCAGCTGATCCTGCAGACCCACCGGCACACCCACACCGGCATCGGCACCTGGGAGTGGACCGACGACGGCTTCGTGTACGTGACCCGGGGCCTGCGGCCGAACGCCGACGGCGGGCTGCTGAGCGAGCTGCGGATCCGGCACACGGCCCGGTTCGCCGCCGACGGCACCTTCACCTCGACCGGCACGGGCCAGGCCCTGGACGCCGGCGGGAACGTCCTGATGGAAGTCCAGTCCACGGCGGTCGGCACCCGGTTCGGTGTCGACGGCTGACCGGCCGCGGCCGGGACAGAGCAAAGGAGAGTGCTGGCATGTGTGGGATCGCCGGCTGGGTGGACTTCGCACGTGATCTGCGTCAGGAGGCCGCCGTCGTACGGGAGATGACGACGACCATGACCCTGCGCGGCCCCGACGCCGGCGACGTGTGGATCGCTCCGCACGCCGCACTGGGCCACCGCAGACTCGCCATCATCGACCTGGAGGGCGGACGGCAGCCCATGGTCGCCGAGGAGGGCGGCCGGGTCCAGGCGGCCCTGACGTACGCGGGCGAGGTGTACAACTTCCGCGAGCTGCGGGAGGAACTCGTCCTCAAGGGGCATCGCTTCACCACCCGCAGCGACACCGAGGTGGTGCTGCGGTCCTACCTGGAGTGGGGCGAGTCCTTCGTCGACCGGCTCAACGGCATGTTCGCCTTCGCGATCTGGGACGCGCGCACCGAGGAGCTGCTCCTGGTGCGCGACCGCGTCGGCATCAAGCCGCTGTACTACCAACTGCTGCCGGGCGGCGGGGTGTTGTTCGGCTCGGAGCCGAAGGCGATCCTCGCCCATCCGCAGGCGAGCCGCACGGTCGACGCCGACGGGCTGCGCGAGCTGTTCGGCGGGGTGAAGGCGCCGGGCGCGGGCGTGATCGCCGGCATGCCCGAGCTCGCCCCGGGGCACGTGCTGCGGGTCTCCCGCGACGGCCACCGGCTGCGCCGCTACTGGCAGCTGGAGGCGCACGAGCACACCGACGACCTGCCCACCACCATCCGTACGGTGCGCGAGCTGCTCGAGGACATCGTGACCCGGCAGATCGTCTCCGACGTGCCGCTGTGCACGATGCTGTCCGGCGGGCTCGACTCCTCGACGCTCACCGCCCTGGCCTCGCTCGCCAAGCAGCGCGACGGCAGCGGCAAGGTGCGGTCCTTCGACGTCGACTTCGTCGGCTACCTGGACAACTTCGAGCCGGACCTGACCCATCCCACCGCGGACTCGCCGTACGTGCGGCAGGTCGTCGAGCACGTCGGCGCCGATCACCGGCACATCCTCCTCGGCAACGCGGAGATGATCGACGCGCCCACCCGCCGCGCGGTGGTCCACGCGCTCGACTGGCCGGTGCTCATCGCCGGCCCCGGCTCCATGGACATCTCCCTGTACCTGCTGTTCCGGGCGATCCGCGGCCACTCCACGGTGGCGCTGACCGGCGAGTCGGCGGACGAGCTGTTCGGCGGCTACCCGTGGTTCCACCACCCCGAGTACGGGCAGCCCGGCACCCTGCCGTGGAGCCTCGCCCACAACCTCGGCATGCCGGCCCTGTTCGGCCCGGTCACCACCCGGGTCGACGTCCGCGGCTACCAGGCGGAGCAGTACCGTCAGGCGGCCGCCGCGGTGCCGCGGATGCCCGGGGAGAGCGGCCGGTCCCTGCAGTTCCGGGAGTCGACGTACTTCTTCCTGACCCGTTTCATGCGCACCCTGCTCGACCGCAAGGACCGGCTCAGCATGGCCGTCGGCCTGGAGGTCCGGGTGCCGTTCTGCGACCACCGGCTGCAGGACTACGTCTTCAACGCGCCGTTCGAGTTCAAGACCTTCGACGGGCAGTGGAAGAGCCTGCTGCGGGCGGCGGCGAAGGACCTGCTGCCGGAGGCGGTGCTCAACCGTCCCAAGACGGGCTACCCGATCTCCAACGACACCGCCTACGACCGCTACGTCCAGGAGCGGTTCGCCAAGCTGGTGGCCGCCGGCGACTCGGCCGTGCTGCCGCTGCTCAACCCGACGGTCGTCGAGGACGTGCGGCGCGACGCGACGGCCGCGGCGGGGCTGACCCGCATCGAGATCGACATGGCGCTGCACCTCGACGAGTGGATCTCGTCGTACGGGCTCGACCTGGCGGTCTGAGCACCACACACACGGAAGCTCCCCCGTCCCGGCCGGGACGGGGGAGCTTCCGTGTGGTGCGGGGCGGGTGCCGCGTGCGTCACCAGGCCACCGGGAGCTGCGCCGGGCGGCGGAAGGCCATGCCGGACACCCAGGTCAGCTCCTGGGTCGGGACCGCGAGACGCAGCCCGGGGAAGCGGTCGAGCAGGCCCTCCAGGGCCAGCTGGAGCTCCATCCGGCCGAGCTGGGCGCCCAGGCAGTGGTGCAGGCCGTGGCCGAACGTCAGGTGCGGGTTGTTCCGCCGCTCCAGGTCGACCCGCTCCGCCGCCGCGAAGACCTGCTCGTCCCGGTTGGCCGAGGTGATCGCCGGGAGGACCGCGTCGCCCTTGCGGATCGTCGCCCCGCCGAGCTCGACGTCCTCGGTCGCGATGCGCATGGCGCCGGCGCCGCCGCCCGCCACCGAGAACCGCAGCAGCTCCTCCACGGCGCCCGGCACCAGACCGCGGTCGGCGACGAGCCGCGCCCACAGCTCGGGCTCGCGCAGCAGCGTGATCAGCGCGCCGACCAGTTCGCCGGTGGTGGCGTGGTAGCCGGCGACGAGCAGGGTGTGGCCGAAGGCGAGCAGCTCCTCCTCGGAGAGCCGGTCGCCGTCCTCCTCGCGGGCCTCGATGAGATGGGTGAGCAGGTCGTCCGCGGGCTCCTTGGCCTTGGCGGCGATCAGCTCGCCGAGGTAGCCGTTGAGGCCGCGCCGGGCCTCCATCACCGCGTCCGGCGAGTGGGCCGATATCGAGAGCATCACGTCCGACCAGACCCGGAACCGGTCCTGGTCGGCGAGCGGCACCCCGAGCAGCTCGCAGATGACGGTGATCGGCAGCGGCTGGGCCAGGTGCGCGATCAGGTCCGCGGGTGCGCCGCCGGCGGCCATCCCGTCGAGCAGCCGGTCGGTGATCTCCTTGACGTGCGGGCGCATCCGCTCGATGTGCCGGGCGGTGAAGGCGCGGGCGACCAGCTTGCGCAGCCGGGTGTGCTCCGGCGGGTCCATGGTGAACAGGGACTTGGATCCCTTGGCGACCGGCAGCAGCCGGGGCGCGTCGGGAGCGGTCAGCGCCGCCTTGCTGAACCGCGGGTCGGCGAGGACCTGTCGTACGTGCTCGTAGCGGGTCACCAGCCAGGCGCGGTGCCCGGTCGGCAGCGTCACCGGGGCGACGGGCTCGGAGTCGCGCAGTTCGGCGTAGGCGGGCGCGGGCTCCAGCGGATCCGGCACGGGCAGCGGAAAGGTCCGCTCGGTGCTCTCGGCGGTCATGGGTCCTCCTTGTGAGCGTGGTCAGCACGACGGACGCCGCTCCGCGAGCGGAACGGCGTCCGGTGGGGCGGTGGCCCGCCGGGGCGGGAACGGGCGCGGACTACAGCACGGCGTCCGCGAGGCGGTCGAGCTGGTCGGGTCCGGCGTCGCAGGGCATGAAGACGATCTCGTCGCAGCCGGCGTCCTGGTAGGCCGTCACCGCGGCCCGCAGCCGGGACGGGTCGGTGAGGGCCATGGTGACGATCGACTCGGCGCGGCCGGAGAAGGCGTAGTAGTCCATGAGGTAGCGCTGGGCCAGCCACTCGGCGCGCGGGCCGAGCGAGAAGTAGAGCAGGGTCATCAGGTGCGGGCGTCCGCTGCGGCCGTGCCGCAGCCAGGCGGCCTCGACCCGTTCGGCGTTGGCCCGGTAGCCGCTGGGCGAGCTGCCGCCGGCGATCCAGCCGCGGCCGTACCGCGCCGCCCTGCGGAAGGCCGCGGCCGAGGTGCCGCCGAGGATCAGCGGCAGCTCGCCCTGGGGGGCCGGTCCGACCGCGCCGGGACCGTCCGAGCGCCAGGTGTCCCGCAGTTCGGCGAGCATCGCGTCGAGGAGCTTGCCGCGCACGGCCGGGTCGACGCCCGACGTGGTGAAGTCGTCGTCGCGGTTGCCCGCGGCGAGACCCAGGGTCAGCCGGCCGCCGCTGACCCGGTCGAGGGAGGCGACCTGCTTGGCGAGCAGCGGGGTGTTGTTCCGGTACGGGGCAGTGAGCACCGTGGTGGCGAGGCCGATCCGGCGGGTGACGGCGGCGGCCGCGGTCAGCGCGACGAGCGGGTCGTAGTTGTCGTAGACCAGCCGGTCGAGCACGCCGAGGGTGGAGAAGCCGTGGGCCTCGGCCCGCCGGGCCCAGTCGGTGATGCGCTCCCCCTCGGCGCCGGGGACGGTGGCGGGCAGTCCGACTCCGATCAGCACGGCCGGCCTCCTTCGACGGACAGGACGGACGTGGCCGAGCCGCCCGCCGCGACCGACGCGGCGGACTCGGCGGACCGGGTCGGCTCGGCCGGATCAGTCGGCTCGACTGGATCAGTCGGTTCGGCCGGGAACCCGGCGAGCCTGGCGAGCTGGGCGGCGACCCGTGCCGGGGTGGGTCGGCGGTCGTTCTCCGTCCGGATCTCCTCGGCCGCCTTGCGGTACGAGGGCTGTTCGAGGAGTTCGAGGACGGCGGCCCGCAGGCCCTCCGGGTGGGCCTCGTCCCGGCTGAGCGAGAGCCCGGCGCCGGTCGCGGCGAACCGCTGGGCGTTGAAGGTGTGGTCGATCAGCTGCGGCACCACCAGCTGCGGCAGTCCCTGCGCGAGGCCGGTGAGGATGGTGCCCGCGCCGCCGTGGGCGACGACCAGGTCGCAGTGCGGCAGGACGCAGTGCAGCGGCACCGACTCGATGACCTTGGCCCGCTCCGGCAGGGCGCCGAGCAGCCGGCGCTGTGAAGCGTCGACCGCGACGACGATCCCGACGTCGAGCGCGTCGAGCGCGGCGACCACCTCCCCGGCGAGGAACATCGACCCGTCGAGCCGGCCGACCGTGGTGCCCCAGGTGACGCAGACCCGGGGCCGCCGGCGCTCCGCCGGCGGCAGCGGGACCGGCACCCGGCCGGCGCCGTTGTACGGCACGTAACGCATCGGCAGCCGGTGCAGCGGGCCGGGCCGGGACTCCTCGGGCACCTGCATCGCGGGCGGACAGAGGTCCACGGTGAGCGCGCCGAGGGTGTCCGGGTCTCCCAGGCCGAAGCGCGCGAACAGCGGTGCGAGCTCGCGTTCCTCGGCGTCCAGGGTGGCCTGCCGGTGCATCAGGTCGGCGCCCCACGGCATCCGTACGGCGCGGGCGCCGCAGGCCGCGGCCGCGAGCGGTCCCGCGTACGCGGTGGGTTCGTGCACCACGAGGTCCGGGCGCCAGGCCCGGGCGAACGCCACCAGGTCGTCGGCCATGGCCTCGGCCAGGTCGGCGAAGAGCGACACCGCGCGGGGCCCGCGGCCGGGCGTGCCGGACGCCCGGCCCGGGATGTACTCGCGGATCCGGGCCACCGCGTCCAGGTCGTGGCCGACCGGCACGAAGGGCAGCCCGGCGGCGGTGACGTGGGCCGCGAGGCCGGGCGGCGTGGCCACCCGCACCTCGTGGCCGGCCGCCCGCAGCGCCCAGGCGAGCGGCACCATGGGATAGAAGTGGGTCGGCCAGGCCCAGCTGACGAACAGCACGCGCATCGCTCGCCTCACCCCTCCCGTACCGTCAGGCCGGCCTCGTGGTGCGCCCGGGCCACCGTCTCCATGACCGCGACCCGCGCCTCGGTCGTGTCCGCGTACGGCGAGATGCCCAGGGAGGTGATCCCGGCCGCCGCGTACTCGGTGAGCCGCCGGGCGATCCGGGCGGGCGGCCCGAGGAGCGAGGTGGAGTCGATGAACTCCAGCGGCACCGCCCCGGCCGCGCCCGCCGCGTCACCGGCACGGAAGCGGTCCTGCACCTCCTCGGCCGCCGCCGCGTATCCCATCTGCGCGGCAAGCCGGAAGTAGAAGTTGCTCTCCCGGTCGCCGAGGCTCATGAACCGGGCGACGTACGGCCGGATCGGCGCGGCGGCGGCCGCGACGTCCTCGCCGACCGCGGCCGGGGCGGACAGGAAGGCGTCGAAGCCGTCCATCTCCCTGCCCGCCCTGCGGCGGCCGGTGCGCAGCGCGTCGAGCGCCCGCTTGGCGTGCTCGGGCGTGCAGAAGACGCCCACCCAGCCGTCGGCGATCTCCCCCGTCAGCTCCAGGCTGCGGGTGCCGACCGCGGCCAGGTAGACCGGCAGGTCGCGGCGGACCGGGCCCGGGAGCCGGAACGGGCCGGCGTCGCTGCCGGGCAGCGGCAGGGCGAAGTGCCGGCCCTCGTACGTCACCGGCTCCTGGGCCAGCGTGCGCCGCACGACCTCCACGTACTCCCGCGTCCTGGCGAGCGGCCGGGCGAACGGGGTGCCGTGCCAGCCCTCGGTGACATGGCTGTTGGAGATGCCGAGGCCGAGGCGGAACCGGCCGCCCGAGAGGCCGTCCAGCGTCGCCGCCGCCAGGGCCATGGCGACCGGGGTCCGCGCCGGGATCTGGATGACCGTGGACAGCAGACCGATCCGGCTGGTCCGCGCGGCCACCCAGCCGAGCACCGAGATCGCGTCGGAGCGGAAGCCCTCGGGAGCCGCGGCGACGTCGAAGCCGAGCCGCTCGGCCTCCTGGGCGGTGCGGGCGCAGTCCTCGGGTACGAGGTTGATCCCCAGTCGCATGGCCGGGTCACCCTTCCTTGTGGCCGATGACCAGCGAGTCGGTGTTGCTGAGCACCTTCGCCTCGGTGCGGCTGAAGCCGGCCTCGGTCATCCAGCCGCGGCACTCCTCGACGGAGTACTCGGAGCCGCCGTGGGTGACGAGCAGCATGTCCAGGCTGATCAGGAGGTTGACCAGGTCCGCGGGCCGCTCGTCGACCATCCGGTCGTACACGAGCAGCGCGCCGCCCGGCTCGACCGCCTCGTAGGCCTTGCGGATCAGGCCGAGGCGCTGCTCGGCGGACCAGTTGTGCAGCACGTGGCCCATGACGAGCACCTGGCCGGACGGCATCGGGTCCTTGAAGAAGTCGCCTCCGGTGAAGGCGATCCGGTCCTGGGTGCCGAGGCGCTTCATGTGCTCCTCGAAGGCGGGCGCGACGTGCGGCAGGTCGAACACCTTGGCGGTGAGGTGCGGGTGCTGGGCGATGAGCAGCGCGGAGAGGTTGCCGCGGGCTCCGCCGACGTCCACGAAGTCGGTGCGGCCGGTCCAGTCGAAGGCCTTGGCCAGCCTGGGCGCGACCTGGCTGTTGAGGGAGTCCATCATGGCGAGGAACTGGTCGAGGTGTTCCCGGCTGTCGGCCATCTGGGCGACGATGTCGCCGTCCTTGCCCTTGACCTGGGGCTCCCCGGTGCGCAGCGCGTCGGTGAGGTTCGTCCACGCCGGGTAGAGCATGTTGTTGGCGCGCTCCAGGAAGCCTCCGGCGTAGGTGTTCTTGCCGCGGTCGAGGAAGCGGTCCGCGGAGGGGCTGTTGCGGTAGTGCTCGCCGTCGGCCTCCAGGACGCCGAGCGTGACCAGGGCCGTGACGAAGTCGCGGGCTCCGCGCGGGTGCAGGCCGATCACGTCGGAGAGTTCCGGCAGCGTCAGCGGCTTCGCGGCGAGCGTCGAGAAGACGTCCAGCTCCAGGGCGCTGAGCAGGATCTTGGCGTCGCAGAAGGCGGTACCGAGCCGGATGAGACCCTCGGGGCTGGACGCATCCGAAGCGGAAGTGTGAGTCGTCACCGACAAAGTCCTTTCTCCTGATGACGGGACGCGTGGATGGTTCAGCACCCGCCTCGAAGCCCGCTGGAGCCCGCCGCGGGAGCCCTCGTGAACTCCTCGGGCACCAGCGGAAGTCGAGGGGCGGACGGCACGATCCGGCCGACATGACACCGGTGAGGGGAGAGACGTGATGTCGGATCGGCGCGTGGCGCTGGTGACCGGGGCCAACCGCGGCCTCGGCCGGGCCGTGGCCGCTGAACTGCTCGCGCGGGGGCTGCGGGTGGTGGTGACCGCCCGGGACGCCGACGCCGCGGCCGCCACAGCCCGCGAGCTGGGTCCGGGCGCCGAGGGCCGGGTGCTCGACGTGACGAGCCCGGAGAGCGTCACGCGGGCGCGGGACGCCGTCGGTCCGGTGGACGTCCTGGTCGGCAACGCGGGCGTGCTCCTGGAGGACGGCGCGGGCGATCCGCTGTCGGTGCCGGTGGAGGTGGTGGAGCGGACGATCGAGGTGAACCTGCTGGGCTCCTGGCGGGTGGCGCAGGCGTTCGTGCCGGCCATGGTCGAACGGGGCTGGGGGCGGGTGGTGTTCGTGTCCAGCGGCACCGGCTCGTTCAGCAACGGCCTGTTCACCGGAAGCCCCGGCTACGCGGTGTCGAAGGCCGGTCTCAACGGTCTGACGCAGATGCTGGCGACCGCCACCCAGGGGACCGGCGTCCTGGTGAACGCCGTCAACCCGGGCCCGACCCGGACCCGGATGATGCCCGGCGGCCGGCGCAGCGCCGAGGAGGCCGCGGTGGACGTCGTGGACGCCGCCCTGCTGCCGGACGGCGGCCCGAGCGGCACCTTCCGGCGGGGCGAGCAGGTGCTGGGCTGGTGAGAGCCCCGAGGGCGGGGGCGGGTACGGCGGCTGCGCCGCCCGGCGGGCCCGGGCCGGCGGACTGGCTCGGCTCTTGAGCACTCCTCGATGCGGTGTCGGCACGGTGCCACGACCGAGTCACCGAACCGAGCGAGGAGTCCCGCCATGGAACACGGCGCCCCGCGCCCGCCCTTCCGGGTGCTGCTCAGGATGGAGATCCGCCCCGGCACGGAGCGGGAGTTCGAGCGCACCTGGCTGGAGATCGGCACCCGCATCGCCGCCGAGCCCGCCAACCTCGGCCAGACCCTGATCCGGGACGTCGAGGACGGCGGGGTCTACTGGGTCATCACCGACTGGACCGACGAACCCGCCTTCCGCGCCTTCGAGACGAGCGCGGCGCACGTCGACAACCGCCGCCGCCTGCAGCCCTTCCGTACCGGCGGCGAGATGCGCCTCACCCAGGTCGTGCACCGGCTCGAACCGGTCGCCGAGACGCCCGCCGAGACGCCCGCTCGCTGAGCGGCGACGACGCACCCTTCCCTCCGCACGTCGCGGACACCCAAGACCTCCCCGACACCCAAGGAGCACCGCACATGACACGTCGTCTGTTCACCTCGGAGTCGGTCACCGAGGGCCACCCCGACAAGATCGCCGACCGGATCAGCGACACGATCCTCGACGCGCTGATCGCCCAGGACCCCACGTCGCGCGTCGCCGTGGAGACCCTGATCACCACCGGCCAGGTGCACGTCGCCGGCGAGGTCACCACCGCCGCGTACGCCGACATCGCGACCCTGGTCCGCGAGACCGTCCTGGACATCGGCTACGACTCCTCCGCGAAGGGCTTCGACGGCGCCTCCTGCGGCGTGTCGGTGTCGATCGGCGCGCAGTCGCCGGACATCGCGCAGGGCGTCGACACCGCCCACGAGGCCCGCGTCGAGGGCGCGGAGGACGAGCTGGACCGGCAGGGCGCCGGCGACCAGGGCCTGATGTTCGGCTACGCCTGCGACGACACGCCCGAGCTGATGCCGCTGCCGATCTCCCTCGCGCACCGGCTGTCCCGCCGGCTCGCCGAGGTCCGGCACGACGGCACGCTGCCGTATCTGCGTCCGGACGGGAAGACGCAGGTCACCATCGAGTACGACGGCGACCGGGCCGTGCGCCTGGACACCGTGGTGGTCTCGTCCCAGCACGCCCCGGGCATCGGCCTGGACTCGCTGCTCGCCCCGGACGTCCGCGAGCTCGTGGTGGAGCCGGTGCTCCAGGACCTGTCGATCGCGACGGAGGGCTACCGGCTCCTGGTGAACCCGACCGGGCGCTTCGAGATCGGCGGTCCGATGGGCGACGCCGGCCTGACCGGCCGCAAGATCATCGTCGACACGTACGGCGGCATGGCCCGCCACGGCGGCGGCGCCTTCTCGGGCAAGGACCCGTCGAAGGTGGACCGTTCGGCGGCGTACGCGATGCGCTGGGTCGCCAAGAACGTGGTCGCCGCCGGGCTGGCCAGGCGGTGCGAGGTGCAGGTCGCGTACGCGATCGGCAAGGCCGAGCCGGTGGGCCTGTTCGTGGAGACCTTCGGCACCGAGAGCGTCCCGCTCGACCGGATCCAGCACGCGGTCCTCGAGGTCTTCGACCTCCGCCCGGCCGCGATCATCCGCGACCTGGACCTGAAGCGTCCGGTCTACGCGAAGACCGCCGCGTACGGGCACTTCGGCCGCGAACTGCCGGAGTTCACCTGGGAGCGCACCGACCGCGCCCAGAAGCTGGCCGCCGCGGCGCGTGCCGTCTGACCACCCGACTCCGTCTTCCGACTCCCCAAGGATCCCAGGAGGTACCCGGTGCGTATCGCTGTCACCGGCTCGATCGCCACCGACCATCTGCTGACCTTCCCCGGCCGGTTCGCCGACCAGCTGCTCGCCGACCGCCTGGACAACGTCTCGCTGTCCTTCCTCGCCGACAGCATGGAGGTGCGGCGCGGCGGCGTGGCCGCCAACATCGCCTTCGGCCTGGCCAGGCTGGGGCTCGCGCCCGTCCTGGTCGGCGCGGCCGGCCTCGACTTCGCCGACTACCAGGTGTGGCTGAAGCAGCACGGCGTCGTCGTCGACCACGTGCGGATCAGCGACACCCTCCACACCGCCCGTTTCGTCTGCACCACGGACCTGGACCAGAACCAGATCGCCACGTTCTACGCCGGGGCGATGGCGGAGGCCCGGGAGATCGACCTGCGGGACGTCCTCGCCGGGACCGGGCGGCTCGACCTGGTCCTGGTGTCGCCGGACGACCCGGAGGCCATGCTGCGGCACGCCCGCACCTGCCGCGAGCTCCAGGTGCCGTTCGCCGCCGACCCGTCGCAGCAGCTCGCGCGGCTCGACGGCCGGCAGGTGCGGGAGCTGGTGGACGGAGCCCGCTTCCTGTTCACCAACGAGTACGAGACCGCCCTGCTCCTGGAGAAGACCGGCTGGAGCGAGGCCGAGGTGCTGACCCGCGTCGGCACCTGGGTCACCACGCTCGCCGCCGACGGTGTCACCGTCCGGGCCGCCGGGCGGCCCGCGCTCACCGTGCCGGCCGTACCGGCGGACGAGATCGCCGACCCGACCGGCGTCGGCGACGCCTTCCGGGCCGGGTTCCTCGCCGGAATCTCCCGCGACTGGCCGCTCGAGCGCTCCGCGCGCCTCGGCTGCGCCCTGGCCACCACGGTCCTGGAGTCGGTCGGCACGCAGGAGTACGCGCTGTCCGCGCGGACCCTGCTCGACCGGCTCGCCGCCGCGTACGGCCCGGAGGCGGCCGAGGAGATCGCCCCGGGGCTCACGGGACTGACCGCGCCCACGGGCCCGGCCGGGCTCGCGGGTCCGAGCGGGCCGGCCGGGCCGGCGGGGCCGGCCGGACTCGCGGAGGTGGCCGGCTGATGGCCCGCGCACCGGAGGCGCTGCGCGAGGCCCTGGCCACCCGGGTCGTGGTGGCCGACGGCGCCATGGGCACCATGCTCCAGGCGCAGGACCCGAGCCCGGCGGACTTCCAGCACCTGGAGGGCTGCAACGAGATCCTGAACGTGACCCGCCCGGACATCGTGCGGTCGGTGCACGAGGCCTACTTCGCGGTCGGCGTCGACTGCGTGGAGACCAACACCTTCGGCGCCAACCACGCGGCCCTCGGCGAGTACGGCATCACCGAGCGGATCGGGGAACTGTCCGAGGCCGGCGCCCGCATCGCCCGTGAGACCGCGGACGCGTTCGCGGCGCGGGACGGGCGGACCCGCTGGGTCCTCGGCTCGATCGGTCCCGGCACCAAGCTGCCCACGCTCGGCCACACCACCTTCGGCGTGATCCGCGAGGGCTACCGGCAGAACGCGGCCGGACTGATCGCGGGCGGCGCGGACGCGCTGCTCGTGGAGACCAGCCAGGACCTGCTCCAGGCCAAGGCGGCGATCCTCGGCTGCAAGCAGGCCCTGGCCGAGGCCGGACTCGACCTGCCGGTCTTCGCCCAGGTGACGGTCGAGTCCACCGGCACGATGCTGCTCGGCTCGGAGATCGGGGCGGCGCTGACCGCCCTGGAACCGCTCGGCGTCGACTTCATCGGCCTGAACTGCGCGACCGGCCCGGCCGAGATGAGCGAGCACCTGCGGCATCTGGCCCGGCACGCGACGGTGGGCCTGTCCTGCATGCCGAACGCCGGCCTTCCGGTGCTCGGGAAGGACGGCGCCCACTACCCGCTGTCGCCGGAGGAACTGGCCGACGCCCACGACACCTTCACCCGCGAGTACGGCCTGTCGCTCGTCGGCGGCTGCTGCGGTACGACCCCGGAACACCTGCGCGCGGTGGTGGAGCGGGTGCGCGGCCGGGCGCTGGCGCCGCGCGCGCCGCGGCCGGAAGCGGCGGCGGCGTCGCTGTACCAGGCGGTGCCGTTCCGCCAGGACACCTCGTACCTGGCGATCGGCGAGCGGACGAACGCCAACGGCTCGAAGAAGTTCCGCGAGGCGATGCTGGCCGGCGACTGGCAGGCGTGCGTGGAGATCGCCCGCGACCAGATCCGCGACGGCTCCCACCTGCTCGACCTGTGCGTGGACTACGTGGGCCGGGACGGCGCGGCGGACATGCGGGAGATCGCGGGCCGTCTCGCGACGGCCTCCACGCTGCCGATCGTCCTCGACTCCACCGAACCGGAGGTGCTGCGGGCCGGTCTGGAGAAGCTGGGCGGCCGTGCGGTGCTCAACTCGGTCAACTACGAGGACGGCGACGGCCCCGAGAGCCGCTTCGGACGGATCGCCGGGCTGGCCCGCGAGCACGGTGCCGCGCTGATCGCGCTGACGATCGACGAGGAGGGGCAGGCGCGGACGGCGGAGAAGAAGGTCGAGATCGCGGAGCGGCTGATCGCGCAGCTCACCACCGAGTACGGGATCGCGGAGTCCGCGATCCTGGTCGACTGCCTGACGTTCACGCTGGCCACCGGCCAGGAGGAGTCGCGCAGGGACGGCGTCGAGACGATCGAGGCGATCCGCGAGCTGAAGCGGCGCCACCCCGACGTGCAGACGACCCTGGGCCTGTCGAACATCTCCTTCGGTCTCAACCCGGCCGCCCGCGCCGTCCTGAACTCCGTCTTCCTCGACGAGTGCGTGAAGGCGGGCCTGGACTCGGCGATCGTCCACGCCTCGAAGATCCTGCCGGTGGCCCGGATCCCGGAGGAGCAGCGGGAGGCGGCCCTCGACCTCGTGCACGACCGGCGGCGGGAGGGCTACGACCCGCTGCAGCGGCTGCTCGACCTCTTCGAGGGCGTCAGTTCCGCCTCGGTGAAGGCGTCCAAGGCCGAGGAGCTGCTGGCGCTTCCGCTGGAGGAGCGGCTCAGGCGGCGGATCGTCGACGGTGAGCGCGCGGGCCTGGAGGCGGACCTCGACGAGGCACTGTCCGGGCGTCCGGCCCTGGAGATCGTCAACGAGATCCTGCTCGACGGCATGAAGACGGTCGGCGAGCTGTTCGGCTCGGGCCAGATGCAGCTGCCGTTCGTGCTCCAGTCCGCCGAGGTCATGAAGACCGCGGTGGCGTATCTCGAACCGCACATGGAGAAGTCCGACGCCGAGGGCAAGGGCACGATCGTCCTCGCCACGGTCAAGGGCGACGTCCACGACATCGGCAAGAACCTCGTCGACATCATCCTGTCCAACAACGGCTACAACGTGGTCAACATCGGCATCAAGCAGCCGGTGTCGGCGATCCTGGAGGCCGCCGAGGAGCACCGGGCGGACGTGATCGGGATGTCCGGTCTGCTGGTGAAGTCCACGGTGATCATGAAGGAGAACCTGGAGGAGCTGAACGGCCGCGGTCTGGCCGGCAGGTATCCGGTGATCCTGGGTGGTGCCGCGCTGACGAGGGCGTACGTCGAGCAGGACCTGCACGAGCTGTACGACGGCGAGGTCCGCTACGCCCGCGACGCCTTCGAAGGCCTCAGGCTCATGGACGCCCTGGTCGCCGTCAAGCGGGGCGTCCCCGGAGCCGCACTGCCCGAGCTGCGCGGACGCCGGGTCGCCGCCCCGGCCACGGCGGTCCCCCGGGCCGAAGCGCCCGGGCCGGAACCGGCCGGCCGTTCCGACGTGGCCGCCGACAATCCGGTCCCCGAGCCGCCGTTCCGGGGCACCCGCGTGGTGAAGGGCATCCAGCTGGCGGAGTACGCGGGCTGGCTGGACGAGGATGCGCTGTTCAAGGGGCAGTGGGGGCTGAAGGACCGGGAGACGATCGAGTCGGAGGGCCGGCCGCGGCTGCGGGGCTGGCTGGACCGGCTCCAGACCGACCACCTGCTGGAGGCGGCCGTGGTCTACGGCTACTTCCCGTGCGTGTCCAAGGGCGAGGACCTGATCCTGCTGGACGAGGACGGAGGAGAGCGGACCCGCTTCTCCTTCCCGCGCCAGCAGCGGGGCCGCCGCCTGTGCCTGGCCGACTACTTCCGCGCCGAGGACTCCGGCGAGGTCGACGTGGTCGCGCTCCAGGTCGTCACCGTCGGCTCGAGGATCGGCGAGGAGACGGCGAAGCTGTTCGCCGCCGACTCCTACCGCGACTACCTCGAACTCCACGGCCTGTCCGTGCAGCTGGCCGAGGCCCTGGCCGAGTACTGGCACTCCCGGGTGCGCGCGGAGTGGGGCATCGGCGGTGCCGACCCGGCCTCCATGGCCGGCATGTTCCGCACCGAGTACCAGGGCTGCCGCTACTCCCTGGGCTACCCCGCCTGCCCCGACCTGGAGGACCGGGCCAAGATCGCCGCCCTGCTCGATCCCGGGCGGATCGGCGTGGAGCTGTCGGAGGAGTACCAGCTGCACCCCGAGCAGTCCACCGACGCCTTCGTCGTTCACCACCCCGAAGCGACCTACTTCAACGCGGGAGGCCGACGATGACCTCGATGGGCGAGCTGCTGGCGAGCGGACGGCGCTCGTTCTCCTTCGAGTTCTTCCCGCCGAAGACGCCGAAGGGCGAGCGGACCCTGTGGGAGGCCATCCGGCGCGTGGAGGCGCTGGCGCCGGACTTCGTCTCCGTGACGTACGGCGCGGGCGGCTCCTCGCGCGACCGCACGGTGGCCATCACCGAGCGGATCCTGACCGAGACCACGCTCCGGCCGATCGCCCATCTGACCGCCGTCGGCCACTCGGTGACCGAGCTGCGCCGGATCGTCGGCCGTTACGCCGACGCCGGGATCCGTGACGTGCTCGCGCTGCGCGGCGACCCTCCGGGCGACCCGCAGGGCGAGTGGGTGCCGCATCCCGAGGGGCTGACGTACGCGGCCGAGCTGGTCGAACTCCTCAAGAGCGTCGGCTCGTTCACCGTCGGAGTCGCCGCGTTCCCGGAGCGGCATCCGCGCTCGCCCTCCTGGGAGAGCGACATCCGGCACTTCGTCGCCAAGTGCCGGGCGGGCGCCGACTACGCCATCACCCAGATGTTCTTCGACCCGGAGGACTACCTGCGGCTGCGCGACCGGCTCGCCGCGGCCGGCTGCGACACCCCGGTCATCCCGGAGATCATGCCGGCGACCGGGTACGACCAGATCCGGCGCTTCGCCGAGCTGAGCAACGCGGCCTTCCCGCCGGACCTCGCCCGGCGCCTGGAGGCGGCCCGCGGCCGCCCCGAGGAAGGGCACCGGATCGGCGTCGACCACGCGACCGCGATGGGCGAGCGGCTGCTCGCCGAGGGCGCGCCCGGACTGCACTACATCACGCTCAACAGTTCGTCCGCCGCGGTGGAGATCCACCGCAACCTCGTTCCCGGACGGACCTCTTCCCTGCTCACCGCTGCCTGACCACTGGAGTCGACATGCCTTCCGACCACCACAACCACGATTACAAGGTCGCGGACATCTCGCTGGCCGCGTTCGGCCGCAAGGAGATCACCCTCGCCGAGCACGAGATGCCCGGCCTGATGGCCATCCGCAAGGAGTACGCGGAGGCACAGCCGCTGGCCGGCGCCCGCATCACCGGCTCCCTGCACATGACCGTCCAGACCGCCGTCCTCATCGAGACCCTGGTGGCCCTAGGCGCCGAGGTCCGCTGGGTCTCCTGCAACATCTTCTCCACCCAGGACCACGCGGCGGCGGCGATCGCCGCCGCCGGCATCCCGGTCTTCGCCTGGAAGGGCGAGACCCTGGAGGAGTACTGGTGGTGCACCGAGCAGGCCCTGACCTGGCCGGGCGGTGAGGGCCCCAACATGATCCTCGACGACGGCGGTGACGCCACGCTCCTCGTCCACAAGGGCGTCGAGTACCAGAAGGCGGGCGCGGTGCCCGACCCGTCGACCGCCGACAACGAGGAGTTCCGCATCGTCCTGGAGCTCCTCAGGAACTCCACCCTGGACTGGGGCGCGCTGGCGGCCGGCATCAAGGGCGTCACCGAGGAGACCACCACCGGCGTCCACCGCCTCTACGAGATGCACCGCGACGGCGCCCTGCTGTTCCCGGCGATCAACGTGAACGACGCCGTGACGAAGTCGAAGTTCGACAACAAGTACGGCTGCCGCCACTCGCTGATCGACGGCATCAACCGCGCCACCGACGTCCTCATCGGCGGCAAGACGGCCGTGGTCTGCGGCTACGGCGACGTCGGCAAGGGCTGCGCCGAGTCCCTGCGCGGCCAGGGCGCCCGCGTCATCGTCACCGAGATCGACCCGATCTGCGCCCTGCAGGCGGCGATGGACGGCTACCAGGTCACGACCCTCGACGAGGTCGTCGAGACCGCTGACATCTTCGTCACCACGACCGGCAACAAGGACATCATCCTCGCCTCGCACATGGCGAAGATGAAGCACCAGGCGATCGTGGGCAACATCGGCCACTTCGACAACGAGATCGACATGGCCGGCCTGGCCAAGATCCCGGGCATCGTCAAGGACGAGGTCAAGCCGCAGGTCCACACCTGGACCTTCCCGGACGGCAAGGTCCTGATCGTGCTGTCCGAGGGCCGCCTGCTGAACCTGGGCAACGCGACCGGCCACCCGTCCTTCGTGATGTCGAACTCCTTCGCGGACCAGACCCTGGCCCAGATCGAGCTCTTCACCAAGCCGGAGGAGTACCCGACCGACGTCTACGTGCTCCCGAAGCACCTGGACGAGAAGGTCGCCCGCCTCCACCTCGACGCCCTCGGCGTCAAGCTGACGACCCTCCGCCCCGAGCAGGCCGAGTACATCGGCGTCAAGGTCGAGGGCCCGTTCAAGCCGGACCACTACCGCTACTGATCCCAGGACCGGCGGGTGACCGGCCAGGCCGGCACCCGCCCGTCACGGGCATCCGCAGCGGAACAGACAGGCCCCCGCACCCCCGTGCCGGGGGCCTGCCTCGTTCCGACCACCGCCCTGCCTACCGCTCCAGGACGCACCCCGAGGACCCATGCCCCGCGGCCGCTATTCGCTCTACGATCCGCACGATCACACCCCCCTCGGTGAAGAGCACTTCAACTGCGCGCCCGGCCCCTCCGGCTGGCGCTACGTCTCCCGGACGACGAACCCCACGGGCGAGCCGACCGGCTCCGTCGACCTGGCCATCGACGACCTGGGCCGGCCCATCCGCCTCGAACTCCACGCCGCGCAGTGGCAAGTCCGCGGCGCCGCCCTCGACGGCGTCACCTGGGTCCGTACCGACCCCACCGGGACCCATGCCAACGAAGGCAATGTGCGCGCCCACGCCTTCACCGGCACGTCCCCGGCGTTCCTCGTCGCGATCTCCCGACTCCTGCGCCTCACCCCCGATTCCCCGGAGACCCGCGTCCGGCTCGTCGCCTTCACGGATCCCGTCCTCGCCCCCCTGACGGTCGACCAGTCCTGGGCCCTGGTGAAGAGTGAAGCGCACGCCACTGACAACGGCCCTCTGATCGTGGACGAGTACCAGGTCAGCACCCTGGACACGGGCGAGCGGCACACCGTCCACCTCGCCGGCGACGTGGTCCTCTCGGCCCCCGGCATCGAACTAGAAGAACTCGAATCCCCACCGAACGTCTTCTGACCCCACGCACACGGACCCGGCCCGCCCCGTCGGGACCCGCCCCGCCCGGGCCGGATGCCGCCACCCCACCTGATCCCGCCGCCCCGCCTGAACCGAGGTGCTCCGGCACCCTCCTCGGCCCGTCCCTCAGGCCGGCGGCGCGAACCCGGTCGCGGGCGGAGAGGCCGGAGCCGCCGGCGGGGACGAGTCAGCCGCCGGGGGCGAGGCAGCGGGCGAGGCCGCCTGGCCGGGAGCGGGAACATCAGCGGCGCCAGGTCCCGCGGCAGGAACCCTGCCGTGAGCCGCAGGGAAGTCCGGCATCAGCCCGGCCACCCCAGCACTGCCCACAGTTCCCGCCATTCCCGCCGTTCCCGCCGTTCCCATCGCGCCGACCGCGAACGCCCGCCGCGCCTCCCGCCCCTGCCGCTCGGCCACCACGCCCGCCAGATACGCCGCGGCCGGTACGCCCGGCGGCGGGGGCGCCCCGGTCCGCGCCACCAGCTCGTCGGCCAGCCGCTCCGCGAGCCGCTGCCCGATCGCCGGGTCCAGCTGCCGCATCCGCGTCAGGTACTGCCGTATCTCCAGCCACAGCCCGTCCGGCACGGCCGACAGATCCAGCCCCGCGAACCGACCGACGAGCCACGGCGGCGGAGGCGGCATCACCATGCCCGCGGCCGACGCCACCCGCTCGCGCACCACCAGCGTCCCGGCGAACACGTCGCCGATCCGCCGCCCGCGCTCCGACGCCAGCGAAGCGATGCACGCGACGGCCCCGAACGTCATGAGGATCTCCACGACACCCATCGCGCCGCGCATCAGCGCGTGCCGGAAGCGGATCGGCCCTCCGTCCTCCCGTACCACCCGCAGGCCACAGGCCAGCTTTCCCAGCGACCGCCCGTGCGACAGCGTCTCCACGGCTATCGGCGCGCCCACCAGGACCAGCAGGAAGGAGGCGATGGCCAAAGCCCGCGCCGCAGCCTCGTCGAGAGAGGCCGTCGCGACCGCCAACCCCAGACTGATCAGCAGATACGCCGCCCACACGACGACGAGATCGAGCAACAACGCCAGCGCCCGGCTCGGCAGCCGAGCCGGCTGCAGCCCCAGATAGACGGCATCCCCCGTCACCACCCCGCTCACGGCGCCCACCCTTCTCCCACCCGACCTTCGACCTGACGGACCCGGTCCGAACGTCAGTCTGCCAAGCTGGCCCGCAGCGCGCCGCAGTAGTACGGACCCGTACGCACCCAGTGCCTGGAGCAGCAGCCGACCATGGACCTCGACGTCTTCGTCACCGCCCACCGAGCAGAGTGGGACCGCCTCGACCATCTGCTGCGCCGCGGCCGCCGCCTCACCGGCGCCGAGGCAGACGAACTCGTCGCCCTCTACCAGCGCACCGCGACCCACCTCTCGCTCATCAGGTCGAGCGCGCCTGACCCGATGCTCACGGCCCGGCTCACCCAGCTGATCGCCCGCGCCCGCGCCACGGTGACGGGCACGCGCCGCGCGTCATGGCGCGACGCGGCGGAGTTCCTGACCGCCGGCTTCCCGGCCGCGGTCTATCGCTCCCGTCACTGGTGGATTCCGACCGCGATCCTTTCCACGCTCCTCGCGGCCCTCATCGGCTGGTGGATCGGTGTCCACCCGGAGGTCCAGTCCGCGATCGGCGCCCCGGCCGAGCTCCGCGAGATGACCCGGCCCGGCGGCCAGTACGAGACGTACTACTCGAGCCACCCGGCGGCCTCCTTCTCCGCAGCGGTGTGGACGAACAACGCGCAGGCCGCCGCCGTGTGCCTGGTGCTCGGCGCGTTCCTCGGGATCCCGGTGCTGCTGATCCTCTTCGCCAACATGCTGAACGTCGGCGTCGGGATCGGTCTGATGGCTGCCGCGGGCCGCCTCGACGTCTTCCTCGGACTGATCCTTCCGCACGGCCTGCTCGAACTGACCGCCGTCTTCGTCGCCGCCGGCACCGGCCTCCGCCTCGGGTGGACCGTCGTCGAACCGGGTCCCACGACCCGCCGTGCCGCTCTCGCCCAACAGGGCCGGGCCGCGATCGGCATGGCCATCGGCCTCGCCCTGGTCCTGTTCGTCTCGGGCCTGATCGAAGGCTTCGTCACGCCGTCCGACCTGCCGACCTGGGCCCGGATCGCCATCGGCGTCGTCGCCGAACTGGCATTCCTCGCGTACGTCTACGTCCTCGGCGGCCGTGCGGCCCGCGCCGGCGACACCGGCGACGTGGCGGAACCCGACCGCACCGCCGAGCTGCCGACGGCGGCCTGACGGCGCCCTGACCTGCCCTGATACCCGCAGGACCCAACCCTGACGGGCGCCTGAGGGCTCCTGCCCCGCCGATGTGCAGAGCACCCCGCTGACCTGCTAGTCTCCTCTTCGCCCGCAAAAACCGTTGACACGGGTGGCGTGGGGAGGTAGATTCAAACGGTTGCCTGGGGAGCTGGACAAGCTCGAAGGCAAGGAGTTAGACTCTCTCTCGCTCCGGTCGAGAATGTGAAAGCGTTCGATGACGACGGAGCCGCCCCGATTCCTTATCTGAATCACGAAGTCGCCGATTAGGTCGACGGAAATGAATCTGATAAAGTCGGAAACACGCCGGAAGGCCTCGAAAAAAGACGAAAGTCGAAAGTCGGGACCGGAAAGCACCGAGGAAATCGGATCGGAAAGATCTGATAGAGTCGGAAACGCAAGAACGAAGGAAGCGCCCGGAGGAAAGCCCGCGAGGGTGAGTACAAAGGAAGCGTCCGCACCTTGAGAACTCAACAGCGTGCCAAAAATCAACGCCAGATTAGTTGATACCCCGTCCATCTTCGGATGGTCGAGGTTCCTTTGAAAAAGTCCACCCCACGGGGTGGCACACAGCGAGGACGCTGAGAACGGCAAGGACTATTCCTCCGAACCGTTCCGCTCAACGCGAGTGTAGAACCGGATTACCGGTAAACATTCACGGAGAGTTTGATCCTGGCTCAGGACGAACGCTGGCGGCGTGCTTAACACATGCAAGTCGAACGATGAAGCCCTTCGGGGTGGATTAGTGGCGAACGGGTGAGTAACACGTGGGCAATCTGCCCTTCACTCTGGGACAAGCCCTGGAAACGGGGTCTAATACCGGATACGACTGCGGGAGGCATCTCCTGCGGTGGAAAGCTCCGGCGGTGAAGGATGAGCCCGCGGCCTATCAGCTTGTTGGTGAGGTAACGGCTCACCAAGGCGACGACGGGTAGCCGGCCTGAGAGGGCGACCGGCCACACTGGGACTGAGACA
>NZ_JBHXFE010000003.1:279164-297211 GCF_042722475.1 Streptomyces sp. NPDC127092 | reverse complement strand
CCGCACCCCTTTCATGTTGTCTTTGTTGCTCCTTCCTACAAGGGGGGACTTCGGTGGGGTCCGCCCACTGTGCCGGGCGCCGCGACCCCCCCACGACCGGCGGGACAGCCCTTGGCCCCGGTCCGCCGGACAGGCCCTACGGGAGAAGGCTGTCCAGCGGTACGGACGGGTCCGCCAGGGCCTCGGTGTCCACCTGCGCCCGGGAGCGGATGAGCTTCTGGATCGGGTCTGTGACGTCCCACACATTCACGTTCATGCCGGCGATCACCCGGCCCTCCTTGAGCCAGAAGGCGATGAACTCGCGCTTCCCGGCGTCGCCGCGCACCACGACCTGGTCGTACGAGCCGGGCGGCGCCCAGCCCGAGTACTCCATGCCGAGGTCGTACTGGTCGGTGAAGAAGTACGGGACGCGGTCGTAGGAGACGTCCTGGCCGAGCATGGCGCGGGCGGCGGCGGGGCCGCCGTTGAGGGCGTTGGCCCAGTGCTCGACGCGGATGCGGCGCTGCAGGAACGGGTGGTGGTGGGCGGCGACGTCGCCGGCCGCGAAGATGTCGGGGTCCGAGGAGCACAGCGACTCGTCGACGGCGACGCCGCCGCCGTCGGCGCGGTCGACGAGCGCGAGCCCGGCGTTCTCGGCGAGGGCGGTGCGCGGGGCGGCGCCGATGGCGATGAGGACGGCGTGGGCCGGGTGCTCCTCGCCGTCGTCGGTGCGGACGGCGAGGACCATGCCGTCCTGCCCGGTGATCTCGGTGAGCCGGGCGCCGAAGTGGAAGCGGACGCCGTGCTCGGTGTGCAGGTCGGCGAAGAGCTGGCCGAGCTCGGGGCCGAGGACCCGGTGCAGCGGCGTGGGGTCGGTCTCGATGACGGTGACCTCGGCGCCGTACGTACGGGCCGCGGCGGCGACCTCCAGGCCGATCCAGCCGGCGCCCGCGATGACCAGGTGGCCGTTGTCCCGGCCGAGGGCCCGCAGCTCGTCGCGGAGCCGCTCGGAGTGGGCGAGCCGGCGCAGGTGGTGGACGCCGGCGAGGGTGGTGCCGGGGACGTCGAGGCGGCGCGGCTCGGCGCCGGTGGCGAGGAGCAGCTTGTCGTAGCGGATGACGGTGCCGTCGCCGAGGCGGACCGTGCGGGCGTCGCGGTCGATCGCGGTGACGGTCTGGCCGAGGTGCAGCTCGACGTCGTGCCGGGCGTACCAGGCGGGCTCGTGGACGAGGACGGAGTCCCGGGTGTCCTTGTCGAGGAGGTAGCCCTTGGACAGCGGAGGGCGTTCGTAGGGGTGGTCGCGTTCGTCGCCGATGAGGATCACCCGGCCGTTGAACCCCTCGGCACGCAGCGTCTCCGCCGCCTTGGCCCCGGCCAGGCCACCGCCGACGATGACAAAGGTCTGATCTGCGTCGACCACGTTGATTCCTCCTCGTTGCGACCGGTTCCCTACGCTACGCCCCCGGGCCCGGCCGGGGCCGTTCCGCCTCGGGACGCCTCCGGGACGTGCATGCGAGGGTCCCGCACCGGCCCGGATGACGAAAGAGGGCGAACGGCCCCGTGCCTTGCCGCTAGCCGCGGGGGGTGCGGAGGCGGGCGTGGAGGGCGCGGGCGGAGGCGTCGGTGAGGGCGGCGATCTGGTCCACGATCACCCGCTTGCGGGAACGGTCGTCGGGCGCGCTGACGAACATGGCCCTGAACTGGGGTTCGAGCCCTTCGGGTGCGCGGGCGACGAGCGCCTCGGCCAGCTCGGCGACGACGATCCGCTGGTCGGCGCGCAGGGCCTCCTGCTCGGCGCGCTGCATCACGTACCGGTCGGCGACGGCCTTGAGGACGGCGCATTCGTTGCGGGTTTCGCGCGGGACGACCAGTTCGGCGCCGTAGCGGGTGAGGCGCCCCGACCCGTAGGCCTGGCGCGTGGCGCCCTCGGCGGCCAGGCAGAAGCGGCCGATGAGCTGGCTGGTGGCGTCCTTCAGCCGGGCCTGGGCGACGGCCGAGCCGTCGTAGCCGTGCGGCCACCACTCCTGGTCGACGAGCCGGTCGAGGGCGTCGGCGAGTTCCTGCGGGTCGGTGTCCTCCGGTACGTAGCGGCCGAGGGCGACCGCCCAGATGTCGGCGCGCTCGGGCTCGGCGAGCAGCATGTTGGGGTCGATGTGGCCGGCGTGCAGGCCGTCCTCGAAGTCGTGCACCGAGTACGCCACGTCGTCGGACCAGTCCATGACCTGCGCCTCGAAGCACTTGCGGTGCGCGGGCGCGCCGGCCCTGATCCACTCGAAGACGGGCAGGTCGTCCTCGTACACGCCGAACTTGTTCGACCCGGGGTCGGTGGGGTGGCCGCCGCGGGTCCAGGGGTACTTGGTGGCGGCGTCGAGGGCGGCGCGGGTGAGGTTGAGCCCGACGCTGTGCGGCTCGCCGGTGACGGGGTCGGCGATGAAGCGCTTGGGCTCGATCCGGGTCAGCAGGCGCAGCGACTGGGCGTTGCCCTCGAAGCCGCCGCAGTCCTTGGCGACGTCGTTGAGCGCCTGCTCGCCGTTGTGCCCGAACGGCGGGTGCCCCATGTCGTGGGCGAGGCAGGCCGCTTCCACGAGATCGGGGTCGCAGCCGAGCGCGGCCCCGAGCTCGCGCCCGACCTGGGCGCACTCCAGGGAGTGGGTGAGCCGGGTGCGGGGACTGGCGTCCCAGGCCTGGCTGCGGGTGCCGGGCGTGACGACCTGCGTCTTCCCGGCGAGCCTGCGCAGCGCGGCGGAGTGCAGGACGCGCGCCCGGTCACGCTGGAAGGCGGTCCGCCCGGGCCGTTTGTCGGGCTCGGCGGCCCAGCGCGCGGTGGCGTCGGAGTCGTAGCCGGGGGTGTCGGTGGCATTGCCGGTGCCGATGCCGGTGGCGGTGTAGGTGTCGTTGCTGTCGCTGTCGCTGTTGCCGTTGTCCTTGGGTTCCGTGATGCCTTCCATGCACCGAAGGTAACGGGCGGGACGGACAACTGGGGCAAGGACGCGACTCGGGCCGGCTCCGTCCCCGGATCACGGCCGGAACTCATGGGAGTAGAGGCCGCGTTCACCGACGGCGACGAGGCCCCGGCCGTCGGGCAGCCAGGCACAGGAGCTGAGCGGCGTCTCGGCGCGGATCCCGGCGACGGTACGACCGGCGGCGGCGTCCCAGACGCGCAGCATGGCGCCGGCGGTGGCGATCCACTTGCCGTCGGGGGAGACGGAGAGGCTGTTGACGGGGCCGTCCGGGTCGGTGAAGGAGGAGAGCGGGGTACCGGTACGGGGATCCCAGAAGCTGACCGTGCCGGTGGCGGAGGCGGTGAGGAGGCGGGTGCCGTCGGGAGTGACGGCCAGGGAGGTGATCAGGCCGTCGTACCGGAGGTCGACCGGCCGGTCGGCCGATCGCCGTCCCGCTCGGGGCCGGAACACCTGCACCAGGCTCTCGTCACGTGCCGGACCGGACCGTGGCCGGTGGCGCAGCACGGCCAGCCACGTGCCGTCGGGTGCGATGACGATGCCGTGCGGCCGGCCGTCGGCGCCCCACGGGCCGGGCAGGGTGGCGGTCCGCCGCTCCGAGGAACGGTCCCACAGCTGGAGCGAGCCCTCGGAGTCGACGACGGCGATCCACGTGCCGTCGGGGGCGAGAGCGAGGGCCTTCGCCGAGACGGTGCCGCCGAGCCGGAGGACGGTATGACCCGCCGCCGACGACGGATCGATGCTGCCGACCTCGACCCGGAACAGGTGGCCCACGGCGTACACACCTCCGCGTGGGTCGAAGGCAATCGGCCCGTCGTAGTGGCTCCCGTTCGGTGATGACAGCGGGTCCGTCCAGGTCTCGCCCAGCGGGTCGCAGAGCCGGATCCGTCCGTCGCGGTGCACGACGGCCAGCCGTCCGCCGCCGTCGACGGCGGTGACCGTCCGCATCCCCTCGGGGTCGCCGGACCCGACCCGTTCGGGCCCGGCGCTGTCCCAGACCTTGACCGTTCCGTCCTCGCCGGTGCTGATCAGCCGGTCGCCGCCGGGAACGATAGCGACGGCGTGGACACGGCCCGTATGAGCCGCGTAGCGGGCACGGCGCTCGCGCGTCCGCCGGTCCCAGACCGCGACGGTGCCGTCCTCGCCTCCGCTCACCAGCCACCTGCCGTCCGGTGACACCGCGACGGCGGTGACCGGCCCGTTGTGCGCGGCGATGCTCCACTCGTCGTGGGGCGGTCCCGCCTCACGGATCCGCAACGCGCCGAGTACGTCGCCGGAGACCGTCCACCTGCCGTCCCGCGCGATGGCGACGGCGCTCACCGCGGGGCCGACCATGGCGTTGTGCGGCTCCTGGTGGAGCAGGTCGAGGGACAGCGGCACGACGGCGCCCCGGCCATTGCCGATCACCAGCGCTTCGTGGTCCCGGGCGAAGGTCACGCAGGTGGGCTGCGCGACCTGCCACGGGGTGGCCGAGGCGAGGTGCTCCCCCGTGTCGGCGTTCCAGACGTCCAGGGCGCGGTCCGAGGCGAGGGTCGCGATGCGGGCGCCGGAGACCGCCAGAGCGCGCACCGAGGTCGCCCCGCGGCCTCCGACCGGCCCGAGGGTGAGCTTCGGCGGCGTGCCGCGGTGGGGTGACCAGAGCTGGACGGTGCGGCCGGGTCCGGCCGTCGCGATCACGTTGCCGTCCGGGGAGACGGCGAGAGCCCTGAAGCGGCCGGCGTCGCGTACGTCGAGGGTGAGCCGGCCGCCGCTCTCCGGGTCGAGTCCGCGGGCCATGCCGTCGTCGCCGATGGTCACGAGCGACGGACGGCCCGTTTCCGGGTCGGGCGTCACGCCCACGGACCACACGGGGCCGGTGTGGCCGAGGAAGGTGCGCAGGAGCGCCGGCTCGGGGAGGTCCGGCGGGGTGCGGCGGTTGATCAGCAGCGGCCGGGCCGCGATCTCGGGGTCGGCCTGCCGGCCGGCGATCCGGTCACGCCACAGCGGGAGCGAGGCCAGGCGGCTGTGCAGGACGTTCGTCAGGAGCTCGGGCGGGTCGGTGGGGGTGAGGAGGTGGGCGGTGCGGGTGAGGCCGTCGGCCAGGCGCGCCGCGATGTGGGTGGGGACGGTGGCCAGGTCCGCCCAGGGCGCCATGGGCCCGCGCTGGTGCAGCCGCGTCTCGATCCAGCGCAGGTCGCACGCGACGCGACCGGCCTCGACCGTCCGCCCGGCGGCGAGCAGATGCTCGACGGCATGGTCCAGGACGTAACCCCGGATGTCCTCGTCTGTCTCCCAGGGGACCGGTCCGACGGCGTCGGCGAGGGTGCCGTGCAAGGCCGTCGCGAC
The DNA here is from genome assembly GCF_042722475.1 of Streptomyces sp. NPDC127092. NCBI lineage: Bacteria > Bacillati > Actinomycetota > Actinomycetes > Kitasatosporales > Streptomycetaceae > Streptomyces > Streptomyces sp. NPDC127092. The sequence goes on along the minus strand of NZ_JBHXFE010000003.1, from coordinate 291,947 downwards.
CGGCTCGCCCAACTCCTTGTGCAGGTAGTCGCGGAGCACGTCGTGGATCGTGATCCGGCCGCCGAGCTCCGCGGTGAGCGAGATCAGGGACAGCCGGTCGAGCTCGCCGCACAGGGCGCGCGACTCGTGCTCGGCGAGGCTGCCGGTGGCCGCCCAGAGGCGGGCGACCAGCGGTACGGGGACGGACTCGTCCTCGGCGAAGACGGCGAGCTCCGCCAGGCGCCGCGGGCCGCCCTCGGGCAGCAGGGTCCTGGCCGCCTCGACGGTCGCGCGGACGGCCCGGGACCGCCGTGCGGGATCGTCCATGTCGAACGCGGCGTGGTCGGTGTCCACGGCGGCCGGCCCGTGGGCGCCGAGCACGCGCAGCGTCTCCGTCGCCGCGGCCGCCGGGTCCGCTCCGGTGGCGATCCGGCGGACGATCAGGCGGTTGGTGAGGCGCAGCAGCAGTGCCCAGCGGCCCGTGGCCTCCAGGAGGTCGCGCACCAGGGGCTCGGGGAGGGCGGGGAGTTCCCAGGTGAGGACGGCGCGGGCCTGGTCCGGTGACATCTGGTCGACCCGCACCCGCTCGGTGCCGCGGGGCAGTGCGCCGGGTACGCGGGTGGTGACGAGCCGTACGCAGCGGGCGCCGCCGCGCAGGAACGGTTCGAGCTGTTCGGCGTCCCAGACGTCGTCGAGGAGCAGCAGGGTGCGGGGCCGCTGGTCCAGGAGGCGGCCGAGGTGGTCGCCGGCGAGGCCGGGGTCGTCGAAGGCGGTGGTGTCGCCGGTGATGAACCGGGTGGCCTCGGCGACCTTCGCGGCGATGGCGGCCCGGCCGCGGACGTCGCGGCCGATCGTGACGGTGTAGATGCGGCCGCGGAAGTGGCGGCGGACGCGTGGGGTCGCGGCGACGGCGCGTGCCAGGACGGTCTTGCCGAAGCCGCCGGCGCCCTCCAGGGACGTGGTGATGGCGACCGTGCGGCCGCGGCAGACCGCCTTGACCGTACGGGCCCGTTCGGCGCGGTCGACCACCCAGTCGGGGACGGCGGGCTGGGCCGGCGGGGGCAGGTCCGTGGCCACGGCGCCGGTGCGTTCCTGGCGCCAGGCCAGGGCGACGGCCACGAGGACGGCGACGGCGGCGAGTCCGGCCACCCACCACCAGGGCTGCCGGCGGATCAGGTCGAGGACACCGGGCCAACGGTCCTCGGACGTCGCGGCGTTGGCCGCCAGTGAGGCCAACACGGCCACGGCCGCGGCGATTCCGGCCAGCGACACCCCTTTGACGGCACCGCGCACGCGTCAACCCCCCTTGTCCCGAGGGCCTGACGATAGCCAGCCGTGGGACGGAGGGTGACGGGATCCGGCCGTACGTGGCCGGGCTCACCGGGCGGCGAGGAGTTCCCGGTGCGGCGCGTGGGCCAGTGCCTCCTCGTAGCGGTGCACCACCAGGCGGGCCAGGGCCGGATGGGCGCCGAGCGGGGCGGCGGCGAGCCAGGGGGCGGCGGTGGCGGCGCGGGTGGCGAAGAGGCCCGGAGCGGTGAAGCAGGAGGCCACGGCGACGCGGTGGCGGCCGCGGGCGGCGAGCGCGCGGACGGCCTCGGGGACGGTGGGTGCGGCGGCGGAGGCGTAGGCGGGAACGACCGGCACTCCCCCGAGGCGGTCGCCGAGCCGGCCGGCGATCCGGCGGATGTCGGCGGCGGACTCGGGATCGCGGGAGCCGGCGGCGGCGAGGACCACTCCGGTGGCGGGCGAGGTGCCGTCCTCGGGCGTCCAGCCGGCCTCGGCGAGCCGGTCGGCGAGGGCCTCGACGAGCAGCGGGTGCGGGCCGAGGGGCTCGGCGATCCGGCCCCGTACGGCGGGCGCCGCGGCGAGCGCGGCGGGCAGGTCGTGCTTGACGTGGTAGCCGGGGGCGAAGAGGAGCGGGACGAGCACGGCGTCCCGGCCGGCGAGTCCGGCGAGGGTGTCGGTGAGCAGCGGCTCGTCGAGTTCGATGTGCGCGAGCCGTACGTCGAGCCCGGGGCGCAGCTCGCGCACCCGGTCGAGGAGCAGCCGGAGCGTGGCGGCGGCGCGGGGATTCCGGCTGCCGTGCCCGACGGCTATGAGGGTGGGTGCGGCGGGCCGTGCGGCGAAGGGCCGGACCCGCCCGAGCCGGTCGCCGGCCCGGCTGCCGATGCGCCCGAGCAGGCCGGCGGCGCTGCTGTCGCAGAGGGATTCCGGCTCGTACGTCGTCATGCGCCGATCCTGCCGGTGCCAGGTTGCCTGGCCGTTTCGCACGGGTCACGGGTGTTTGCCGCGGCCTCACGGCGGGACGGGCGGGGTCGTCAGGCCCGCACCCCTCCCGTACGTCCCGCTCACGCGTCCAGCCACACCCGCAGCGGGCCCAGCGGCTCGAAGCCCGCCGCCAGCGCCGCGTCCAGGTCGTCGCCCGCCTCGTAGCCGACGACCGGGAGGCCGGGGGCGGCCGCGGCGAGGGCGCCTGCCCAGGCATAGGAGGCGGGAGGACCGTCGGGGCCCTCTGCGCCGTCGGGGCCCTCGGGACCGTCGGCCGTGAAGAGGTTGGAGACGCCGGTGACGCCGGCCGACTCGGTGAGGACGGCGCCGCCGAGGATCCGTCCGTCGGCGGCGTGGCCGGCGACGATCGTGGTCGCCGGGTCGTCGAGGAGCGCGGGGCGGAAGAGCGCCGCCTCGTCCGCGTCGCCGCCGCTCCAGGCGAGGGCCCAGGCGGCGAGCTCGTCGGGAGTGCGGACGCGGCGCCAGTCGCCGGTGGCCGGCGGGGCCGGAAGGTCCGCGGGGCGGTGGATCCAGGACGCCTCGAAGAGCAGCCGGAAGCCCGCGGCGGCGAGGTCGAGGCGGGCGTGGCTGTCCTTGACGGACGCGCCGGGGGCGGTGCGGTCGATGCCGGTCAGGACGTCGTCCGCGGTGGCCTCCTCGGTGAGGGTGACGGCGTCCGGGTAGTAGAGCGGACCGCGGCGCGGGCTGGTCCAGGCCCGCGCGCCGAAGGCGCCGGTCAGGCCGTGGGCCCGGCACATGGTGTCGCACCAGTCGGCGTTGTTGCGGACGGCGGCGTCGAGGAGGAGGGCGGCATCGGTGATCACCAGCGGATCGTACGGATGTCGCACCCCTTTCCCTCCCCTCTTTTTTCGTTCCGAATCACGGAATATCTTTTCCGCTATGAGAATGTCCCCCGCGCCGCTCCCCCGACGCGTCCTCGCCGAGTTCACCGGCACCGCCTCCCTCGTCGCCGTCGTCGTCGGCTCCGGCATCCGCGCCGACTCCCTCAGCCAGGACATCGGTGTCCGGCTGCTCGCCAACGCCCTCGCCTCCGCCATCGGCCTCGGCCTGCTCATCGCCCTCATCGGCCCGCTCTCCGGCGCCCACTTCAACCCCGTGGTCACCCTCTCCGAGTGGTGGTCGCAGCGCCGCAGGGACGGCGGGCGCGAGGCCGTCGCCTACATCGCCGCCCAGCTCGCCGGCGCGGTCGCGGGCGCGCTGCTCGCCGAGGCGATGTTCGGGCGGGCACCCGGAGCGGTGCTGGCCACCGAACAGCGCGCCGAGCTCCACCTGCTCCTCGGCGAGGCCGTGGCCACCGCCGGGCTCGTGCTCGTCGTCCAGGGCCTGCGCCGCATCGGCCGGCCCTCGCTCGCCCCGGTCGCCGTGGCCGGCTACATCGGCGCGGCCATCTGGTTCACCTCCTCCGGCTCCTTCGCCAACCCGGCGGCCACCGTCGGCCGGGCCTTCTCCGACTCCTTCACCGGCATCGCGCCCGGCTCCGTGCCCGCCTTCGCCGCGGCGCAGCTGCTCGGCATGCTGATCGGGATGGCCCTGTCCGTACTGCTGTACGGAGACGATCGGGCCGCGAGCGAACCGCAGCCCGTCGAACAGCGTCGGACGGAGTGACGACTCCTTCCCCGACCACGGAGGTCCACCCCATGCGCGGCGTCCGCCTGCCCCGCCTCCCCCGCACCACCCGGGGGCGCCGCCGCGCCGTCCAGGCCGTGATGCTCGGCGCCGTGCTCGCCCTCGCCCCGGCCACCTGGATGCACCTCACCGCCGGGGACCGCCTGAGCACCGCCGCCGACGTGCCCGCGCAGGACGTCGCCGTCGTCTTCGGCGCCGGACTGTGGAAGGGCCGCCCCACCCCGTACCTCGCGCACCGGCTCGACACCGCCGCCGAGCTGTACCGGTCCGGCAAGGTCAGGGTCCTCCTCGTCACCGGCGACAACAGCCGCACCGAGTACGACGAGCCCAGCGCCATGCGCACCTACCTCGCCGCCCGCGGGGTCCCCGACGACAAGGTCGTCAGCGACTTCGCGGGCTTCGACACCTGGGACTCCTGCGTCCGCGCCAAGAAGATCTTCGGCGTCGACCGGGCCGTCCTGGTCACCCAGGACTTCCACATCAAGCGGGCCGTCGCCCTGTGCGGCGCGGCCGGCGTCGAGTCGTACGGCGTGGGCGTCGCCGAGCCGCACGACGCCACCTGGTACTACGGCACCACCCGCGAGCTCGCCGCCGCCGGGAAGGCGGCCCTGGACGCGGCCCTGCGGCCCGACCCGCACTTCCTCGGCGAGCGGGAGAACGGCGTGACGAAGGCCCTGGCCTCACCCGCCGCCGGCCGCTGACCTGAGCGCATGGCACCGTGCCCGTAATGCGGCGCGACCCCGCCCGTAACACGGGCGAGACATCCTCGGTCCATGTCAGAGGTCACCACCGCCGCCGCCGTCCCCACGCACTGCCCCTACTGCGCCCTCCAGTGCGGCATGAACCTGCGGCCCGCAGCCTCGGAAGAGCTGCCGGCCGAGGTGGTCGACCGCACCGACTTCCCCGTCAACCGGGGTGCGCTGTGCGGCAAGGGCCGCACCGCACCCGCCGTGCTCTCCTCCCGGGTCAGGCTCACCGAGCCCCTGGTCCGTTGCCCTGACACAGGGGCGCTGAAGCCCGCCACCTGGGAGGAGGCCCTGTCCGCCGTCGCCGAAGGACTGCACCGCACCCGCGCCGACCACGGCTCCGACGCCGTGGGGGTCTTCGGCGGCGGCGGCCTCACCAACGAGAAGGCGTACACGCTGGGCAAGTTCGCCCGGCTCGTCCTCGGCACCTCGCAGATCGACTACAACGGCCGCTTCTGCATGTCCTCCGCCGCGGCCGCCCACCAGCGGGCCTTCGGCCTCGACCGGGGACTCCCCTTCCCCCTGGAGGACATCCCGAAGACGGGCTGCGTGATCCTCGTCGGCTCCAACCTCGCCGAGACCATGCCGCCCGCGCTGCGCTACCTCACCGAGCTGAAGGAGAACGGCGGCAGGCTGATCGTCGTCGACCCGCGCCGCACCCGCACCGCCGAGCAGGCCGACCTCCACCTCGCCCCGCGCCCCGGCACGGACCTGGCGCTCGCGCTCGGCATGCTGCACCTCGTCGTCGCCGAGGGCCGGGTCGACGAGGAGTTCGTCGCCGCCCGCACCGAGGGCTGGGAGGCCGCCCGGGCCGGCGCCATGTCGCACTGGCCCGAGCACGTGGAGCGGATCACCGGCGTCCCGGTGCCCCGACTCCGCGAGGCGGTACGGATGTTCGCCGAGGCGGAGACCGGCATGGTGCTCACCGCGCGCGGCCCCGAGCAGCAGTCCAAGGGCACCGACACCGTCGGCGCCTGGATCAACCTGTGCCTGGCCACCGGCAAGGCCGGCCGGCCGCTCAGCGGCTACGGCTGCCTCACCGGCCAGGGCAACGGACAGGGCGGCCGCGAGCACGGCCAGAAGGCCGACCAGCTGCCCGGCTACCGCAAGCTCGACGACCCGGCCGCCCGCGCGCACGTCGCCGGGGTGTGGGGCGTCGACCCCGACGTGCTGCCGGGGCCCGGGCGCAGCGCGTACGAGCTCCTCGACGCCCTCGGCGGCGAGGTGAAGGCCCTGCTCCTCATGGGCTCCAACCCGGTCGTCTCCGCGCCGCGCGCCGCGCACGTCGAGGAGCGGATCCGCTCCCTGGACTTCCTGGCCGTCGCCGACGTCGTGCTGTCCGAGACCGCCGAACTCGCCGACGTGGTCCTGCCGGTGACCCAGTGGGCCGAGGAGACCGGCACCACCACCAACCTGGAGGGCAGGGTGCTGCTGCGCCGCCGCGCCCTCACCCCGCCGCCCGGCGTCCGCAGCGACCTGGAGGTGCTGCACGGGCTCGCGGCGCTGCTCGGCTGGGAGAAGGGCTTCCCGACCGACCCGGAGGAGGTCTTCGGGGAGCTGCGGCGCGCCTCGGCGGGCGGGCCCGCCGACTACTCGGGCATCAGCTACCGCCGGATCGAGGACGAGCAGGGCGTGTTCTGGCCCTGCCCGGAGACCGGGTCGGGCGAGCCTGACCACGCCGGCACCCCGCGGCTCTTCCTCGACCGCTTCGCCACGCCCGACGGGCGGGCCCGGTTCGTGCCGGTCGTGCACCGGGCGGCGGCGGAGGAGACGGACGCCGAGTACCCGGTGGTCCTGACGACCGGCCGGGTCGTCTCCCAGTACCAGTCGGGCGCGCAGACCCGGCGGGTCGCCGAGCTGAACGCGGCCGCGCCCGGCTCCTTCGTGGAGCTGCACCCGCGGCTCGCCGAGCGGCTCGGGGTCGACGACGGGCAGCCCGTCGCGGTGGTCTCGCGGCGCGGCCGGGCGGTGGCACCGGCCCGGATCACGACGGCGATCCGCCCGGACACCGTCTTCATGCCCTTCCACTGGCCCGGCGAGGGCCGCGCCAACACGCTGACCAACCCGGCGCTCGACCCGGTGTCGCGGATGCCGGAGTTCAAGGTGTGCGCGGTCCGCCTGGAACGCGCCTGAACCAGTCGCCGGACGCGATGACCGGCCCGAGCGGCGCACCGGGCGCGGCGACGTAGACCCAGGCGCGTACGGCCGCCCCGTCGCGCGTCCGCAGCGTCTCGCGGGCGGTCCGCTCGTAACCGGCGGGCAGCTCCACCCGGTCGAGCACGCCGAGCAGTTCGCCGTACGTGCCGGGCGCGGCGGTCACGAGGGTGCCGGTCACCCGGCCCTCGCCGGGGACGGCGTACGGATAGCCCGGCCCGTCGTGCAGCAGCGCCCCGGGCAGCACGGCGTCCTCCTCGGCGCCGGTACGGCCGAGCAGGAAGCGGTCGTGGTTGTACGCGCCGGGACGCAGCGTCCCGTACACGAAGAACGGCAGCTCCTCGGTCCTCATGGGGCGGGCGTGGTCTCCTGCTCGACCCAGGCCGCGTAGTCCGCGCTCACCCGGGCGACGGGGGTCGCGAGGATCTCGGGGGTGTCGTAGTCGTGGGCGGCGAGGAGATGGGCTTCGAGGGCCGGGTAGCGGGCCTCGGTGGTCTTGAACGCCACCTGCCACTCCTCCGCGGTCTCGACCGCGCCCTGCCAGCGGTAGACGGAGGTGACCGGCCCGGTGATCTGCGCGCAGGCGGCGACCCGGGCCTCGACGGCGCCGCGCGCCAGGGCCTCGGCCTTGGCGCGGGCGTCGGTGGTGGTGAGGACGGTGAGGATCACGCGGCCACGCTATCGAACTGTGCCGCGTGCAGCCGGGCGTAGGCGCCGCCGGAGGCCAGTAGCTCTTCGTGGGTGCCCTGTTCGACGATGGAGCCGTTCTCCATGACCAGGATGACGTCGGCGTCGCGGATGGTGGAGAGGCGGTGGGCGATGACGAAGGACGTGCGGCCGTGGGCGAGGCGGGCCATGGCCTTCTGGATGAGGACTTCGGTGCGGGTGTCGACGGAGCTGGTGGCTTCGTCGAGGACGAGGATGACGGGGTCGGACAGGAAGGCCCGGGCGATGGTGATGAGCTGTTTCTCGCCGGCGCTGACGCCCGCGCCCTCGTCGTCGATGACGGTGTCGTAGCCGTCGGGGAGGGTGCGGATGAAGCGGTCGGCGTGGGCGGCCTTCGCGGCTTCCTCGATGTCCGCCCGGGTGACTTCGCGGGTGGCGCCGTAGGCGATGTTGTCGGCGATGGTGCCGCCGAAGAGCCAGGTGTCCTGGAGGACCATGCCGATGCCGGTGCGCAGGTCCTCGCGGGTCATCTTGGCGATGTCGACGCCGTCGAGGGTGATGCGGCCGCCGGTGACCTCGTAGAACCGCATGAGGAGGTTGACGAGGGTGGTCTTGCCGGCGCCGGTCGGGCCGACGATCGCGACCGTGTGGCCCGGCTCGACCGCGAGCGACAGGTCCTCGATCAGCGGCTTGTCCTCCTCGTACCGGAAGGACACCTTCTCGAAGGACACGCGGCCGGAGGCGCGGCCGGGGGTCTTCTCCGGGCGGTCGGGTGCTGCCGGGTCCGGGGTCTCCTCCTCGGCGTCGAGGAGGGCGAAGACCCGCTCCGCGGAGGCCACTCCGGACTGGAGAAGGTTGGCCATGGCGGCGACCTGGGTGACGGGGCCGTTGAACTCGTAGCCGTACTGGATGAAGGCCTGTACGTCTCCCACGCTCAGGCTGCCGCTCGCCACCCGCAGACCGCCGAGCACGGCGACGACGACGTAGGTGAGGTTGCCGACCAGGGTGAGGGCGGGCTGGATGAAGCCGGAGACGAACTGGGCGCGGAAGCCCGCCCGGTACAGCTCCTCGCCGAGCTCGTCGAAGCGGGCGACGGCCTCCGCCCGGCGGCCGAAGGCGACGACCTCGGCGTGGCCGGTGATCATCTCCTCGACGTGGCCGTTGAGCCGGCCGGTGACCGACCACTGCTTCACGAACTGCGGCTGGGCGCGGCGGCCGACGAAGCCCGCGACGCCGACCGAGACGGGCACGGTGCCGAGGACCACGAGCGCGAGCAGCGGCGAGATCCAGAACATCATCACGAGCACGCCCACGAGCGTGAGCAGCGCCCGGATCATCTGGCTGAAGGCCTGCTGGAGGGTCTGGACGACGTTGTCGATGTCGTTGGTGGTGCGGGAGAGCAGCTCGCCGCGCGACTGGCGGTCGACGTGGGACAGCGGCAGCCGGGACAGCTTGGCCTGGGCGCGGGCCCGCAGCCGGTGGCCGGCCCGCTGGACGACGGTGGTGGCGAGCCGCTGCTGCAGCCAGATGAGGACTGCGGCCCCGGCGACGACGGCGGCGGAGGCGGCCAGGGTCCGGCCGACGGCCCCGAAGTCGACGCCCCCGGGCGTGCGGGCGCCGGAGACGACGAGGTCGGTGGCGTCGCCGAGGATCTTCGGCGAGAGGACGTTGAGGGCGACGGCGAGGGCCGCGGCGGCGAGTACGGCGAGGAGCAGCGGGCGGTCGGGCGTGAGGACGCGCAGCAGGCGCAGGCCGGAGGCGCGGAAGTCCAGGGAGCGTTCGAGGGCGGGCGTGGCGAGGCCGGGGCCGCGCTGGGCGGCGGCGGGTCCGAGGCGGGCGGGGGTGCGGTCGGGGGCCGCCCGGCCGGTTCCGTGCCCGGACGCCGCCTCGCCCGAGGCCGGCCGGCGGGAGGCGGCGGAGGGGGCGGTGTCGTCCGGTCCGGCCTTCCTGGCGGGAGCTGAGGTGGTCATGCCGCGGCCTCCTCGTGGGGCGCGTCGGTGAGTTGGGAGCGGACGATCTCCTGGTACGTCGGGTTGTCCGCGAGCAGTTCGGCGTGGCTGCCGGCGCCGACGACGCGGCCCCGGTCGAGGACGACGATCCGGTCGGCGTCGCGGACGGTGGAGACCCGCTGGGCGACGATGACGACGGTGGCGTCGGCGGTCTCGTCGGCGAGGGCGGCCCGCAGCCGCGCGTCGGTGGTGTTGTCGAGGGCGGAGAAGGAGTCGTCGAAGAGGTAGATCCGGGGCCGGGCGACGAGCACCCGGGCGATCGCGAGCCGCTGCCGCTGGCCGCCGGAGAGGTTGGTGCCGCCCTGGGAGACGGGCGCGTCGAGGCCGTCGGGCAGCGCCCGGACGAAGTCGGCGGCCTGGGCGACGCCGAGCGCGTGCCACAGCTCCTCGTCGGTGGCGTCCGGTCTCCCGCAGCGCAGGTTGCTCGCCACCGTGCCGGAGAAGAGGTACGGCGCCTGCGGGACGAGTCCGACCGTACGGGCGAGCAGGGTCGGGTCGAGGTCGCGGACGTCGGTGCCGCCGACGGTGACCCGGCCGCCGGTGGTGTCGTGGAGCCGCGGGACGAGGCCGAGGAGGGTGGACTTGCCGCTGCCGGTGGAACCGACGATCGCGGTGGTGCGGCCGGGGCGGGCGCTGAGGGTGATGTCGGTGAGGACGGGTTCCTCGGCGCCGGGGTAGCGGAAGCCGACGCCGTCGAGGTCGAGCCGGCCGGGGTCGCCGGCGGGCGGCAGGGGCGCGGCGGGCGGGGTGACGGAGGGCGTGGTGTCGAGGAGTTCGCGGACCCGTTCGGCGCTGACCTCGGCGCGGGGCATGTGCAGGAAGAGGAAGGTCACCATCATCACGGACATGCCGATCTGGAGCAGGTAGCCGAGGAAGGCGACGAGCGCGCCGGGCTGCAGGGCGCCGGAGTCCAGGCGGTGGGCACCGGTCCAGACGAGGCCGATGGTGGTGGCCTGCCAGACGACGAGGACGACCGGGTACATGACGGCCTGCAGCCGGCCGGCGCGCAGGCCGACGTCGAGCAGTTCGCCGTTGGCGGCGCCGAAGCGGCGCTGCTCGTGCCGGTCGCGGACGAAGGCGCGGACGACCCGGATGCCGGTGATCTGTTCGCGCAGCAGCCGGTTGACCCGGTCGAGGCGTCGCTGCATGCCGCGGAAGAGCGGCCGCATGCGCAGCACGACGGCACCGACGGAGCCGGTCATCACGGGGACGAAGAGCAGCAGGACGAGGAAGAGCGGCACGTCCTGGCGCAGGGCCATCACGAGCCCGCCCACGCACAGCAGGGGCGCGGCGACCAGCATGGTCAGGACCAGGACGGTGAAGGTCTGGATCTGCTGGACGTCGTTGGTCGTGCGGGTGATGAGGGACGCGGTGCCGAAGCGTGCGGTCTCGCGGGCGGAGAAGTCCTGGACCCGGCGGAAGGCCTCGGAGCGCAGGTCGCGGGCGATGCCCAGGGCGATCCGGGCGCCGGTGTACGTGGCGGCGGCCGCCGCTGCGGCCTGGAGCAGGGTCACGGCGAGCATCAGGCCGCCGCCGGACAGCACGCGGCCGGTGTCGCCGCGCAGGACGCCTTCGTCGATGACGCCCGCGTTGAGCGCGGGCAGGGTGAGGGAGGCGAGGCTCTGGACGAGCTGGAGCAGGACGAGGAGCGCGAGCGCCGGCCGGTGGGGGCCGAGCCAGGTGAGGACGAGTCGCAGCAGCATGGCGGTGCCTCCCGGTCAACCGGCGTACGGGCGGACGGACTTGGCGTCCTTCAGGGCGCGGGCCCACCAGGCGAGCTGGTCGAGCATGGTCTTGGCGGCGGTGTCGGGGCCGGTCGGGTCCACGGGCCTGCCGTCCGCGTCGAAGCGGCTTTGGGCGGAGTGGAAGGAGACGGTGTCGCGGACGGTGACGGCGTGCATCTCGGCGTAGATCTGGCGGAGCTGCTCGACGGCGCGCAGGCCGCCGGAGATGCCGCCGTAGGAGACGAAGCCGACGGGCTTGGCCTGCCACTCGCCGAAGTGCCAGTCGATGAGGGACTTCAGGGCGGCGGGGAAGGAGTGGTTGTACTCGGGGGTGACGACCACGAAGGCGTCGGCGCCGGCGAGGACCGGGCTCACCCGGTCGAGCTCGGCGCGGACGGCGGGGCCCGGCCGGTACGAGAGGGCGGTGGGCAGGTCGACGTCGGCGAGGTCGAGGACGTGGGTGGTGAAGTCCTCGCGCTGGGCGGTGCGGGAGGTGAACCAGTCGGCGACGACGGGGCCGAAGCGGCCGTCGCGGTTGCTGGCGACGATGACGGCGAGGTCCAGCGGGGGCGCGGGCGCCGCCGGAGCGGCGGCGGGGGTGGAGGTGGCGGCGGAGTTCGTGGTGTCCATGTCGAGGATCTTGAGACCTCAAGTTCACTTGAGGTCAAGCGGCGATTTCCGGCCCTTCGCGCCGCCGCCGGTCACCCGTTCGGCACGGACCGTCAGCTGACGCCTCGTAACCCGCCCTGACCTGCGAAAACGCCGGGATTCCAGGCGACGCGCCGCACCGGACGGACTAATTCTGATTCCCCATCAGCAGGCGCCGGGCGCGTACACGCATTTACCTCGGTCCTACGGAAGCCCCTTTCCGGAAGACCGTCCGCGCGCCACGGAGGCCCCCATGCGCCGCACCCCTGTCCCCCTTCTCACCGGAACCGCGCTGGCCGTCGTCGCCCTCGGCGCGCTCGCCTCGCCCCTGGCCCACGCGAACGGCGACCCGCAGAACGAGCCGCGCAAGGACTCGCACCACGACTCGCAGTCGCTGGAGGTCTTCCCCTCCTCCGCCGACCCGGGCACCACCGTCACCGTGAACACCCTCGCCTGCGGCAAGCACGGCCACGGCGTCGGCGACGCGAACTCGCTCGGCGCGGGCGAGTTCCAGCTCAACCCCAGCACGCACAAGGAGGTCGTGGTCGGCCAGTTCACGGTGCCGCACCACGCCAAGGCCGGCACCTACTGGATCAGCGTGGCCTGCGACAACGGCAAGACGGCCCGCGGCGAGCTCGTCGTCAAGCACAAGAACCCCAGCGGCCACGTGCGGACCGGCATCGGCGGCAGCGTGGGTCCCGACCACACCCAGGTCGCGGCGGGCGCGGCGGTGCTGGCCGCGGCCGCCGTCGGCGGTACGTGGCTCCTGCGGCGCCGGGCGAGCGGCGCGCAGGACGGCTGACCGTACCGCCACCGTCCTGGCCCCCCCGCGCGCCCCCCACAGCCCGGCGGGGGGGGGAAAACAAAGAACAAACCAAAAGGAGGCACACCCCCTAGCAACCACAACAAAGGATGGGGGATCGCCACCCCCGACTGCGTGGG
>NZ_JBHXFE010000003.1:108254-279154 GCF_042722475.1 Streptomyces sp. NPDC127092 | reverse complement strand
CGCGTCCAGGTAGTCCACCGTGGTCGCGCCGGGCGTGACCGCCTCAGCGGTGCGGGCGCCCACCGCCCCCCAAGCCCCCCCGCAAAAAGTCTTCTCCCCCCCCCCCCCCCCTTCCTCCCCCCCCCCCCCCCCTTCGACGTCCGGGGGGGGCCAGGACCACAGGGACCGCACCGGAGGGATGCACGCCCGTGAGCAACAGCAGCAAGGGCTGGGGCATAGCCATCGCCGCCTGCGTGGGGCTGTGGATGATCCAGAACGGTTCGGGCGAGGTCACACCGCCCGTGCCGTCGGCCGCGCAGGCCTTCGCCGCCGGGCCGAGCGTCCACACCGACGCCGCCGCCGATCCGCTGCCGCCCTCCGAGCCCGTACGGCTGCGCATCCCCGAGATCGACGTGGACGCGCCCCTGACGGGTCTCGGGCTCGACGCGGCCGGCGCGCTCGACGTGCCGCCGGCGGCCGACCGCAACCTGGCCGGCTGGTACGAGGACGGAACGCGGCCCGGAGCCAAGGGCACCGCGATCGTCGCCGGGCACGTCGACAACGCGCAGGGCCCGGCCGTCTTCTACGCGCTCGGCGCGCTGAAGAAGGGCCACCGCATCGAGGTGGACCGGCAGGACGGCCGCACCGCCGTGTTCACCATCGACGCGATCGAGGTCTACGAGAAGGACCGCTTCCCGGACGACAAGGTGTACGGGGAGGCGGACCGGGCCGAGATCCGGGTGATCACCTGCGGCGGTGGCTTCTCCCGGAAGTCCGGCGGCTACCAGGGCAACGTCGTCGCCTTCGGCCACCTCATCGGCGTCCGCTGAGCCTCAGCTCCACTGGTCGAAGGCGAGCTTCGCGACCAGCGAGAAGACGACCACGAGCAGCACGCCGCGCACGAACTCGGCGCCCTTGCTCAGCGCCATGCGCGCGCCGACCATGCCGCCGGCCAGGTTGAAGACGGCCATGACCGCCGCCAGCAGCCACATCACATGGCCCTGGTAGGCGAACATGGCGAGCGCGCCCGCGTTGGTGCAGACGTTGACGATCTTGGCGGTGGCGGAGGCCGTCACCAGGTCGAGATGGAGCACGGCGGTCAGCGCGAGCACCAGGAAGGTGCCGGTGCCGGGCCCGAAGAGGCCGTCGTAGAAGCCGATGCCGCCGCCGACCACGACGATCGCGGTGACGATCCTGGCCCGGGTGAGCGGCGGCCGGTCGGCGCCCTCCGGGCGGGTGCCGAAGGACGGCCGGAGCATCACGAAGGCGGCCACCCCGAGCAGCACCACCATGATCACCGGTCGCAGCACGTCGTTGCTGATGCCGGCCGCGAAGAAGGCGCCGCCCATCGACCCCGCGAGCGCGGCGAGCCCGATCCGCACCGCCGTCCCCACCTTCACCGGTGCCTTGCGCACATAGGTGACGGCCGCGCCGGAGGTGCCGACGATCGCCACGGCCTTGTTGGTGCCGAGGACCTGCGCGGCCGGCACCTGCGGCAGCCCGAGCAGCAGCGCGGGCAGCAGGAGCAGCCCGCCGCCGCCGACCACGGCGTCGATCCAGCCGGCGACCAGCGCCGCGAGACAGAGCAGGACCAGAGTGGTCAGGGTGATGTCAGGCATGGTCGTGAGCCTAGGCGGCCGACGCGCGGGTGGTCCCTCAGTCCCGGGACTCTTGAGCAACGTCAGAGGTTACGGCCCCGGGGCCGTGCCCGCGGTCCGGCGCGGGCGGCGCGGCCGGATCGAGCGTGACGGTCAGCAGGGTGGCGGCGAACGCCCCCGCCGCGAGCAGCGTTCCGGCGACCCGCCGTCGCAGCACGTCGGCCGGATGCACCCGGGCGGCACGGTGGGCGGGCGCCCGGCCCCCGGTGGTCCGGCCCCCGGTGGCCCGGCGAGCAGCGGCCCGGCGCGCGGCGCCGCGTGGAGCGGCGGCCCGGTGACGTGGGGTGCGGTCACTGCGCATGGCTGAAGTCCTCGCTGTGGATGCGGTGGGCCGGCACCCCGGCCCGGATCAGGGATGCGGTGGCCGCCCGGGCCATCCCCGGCGGCCCGCACAGATACACGTCGTGGGCGGCGAGGTCCGGCACCAGGTTGCGCAGGGCGCGCGGGGCGAGGGGGTCGAAGGGATCGCCCGAGCGGCCGAGGAGGTAGTGCAGGGCGGCCCGCCGCTCCCGGGCGATCGCCTCCAGCTCCTCACGGAGCACGAGTCCGCTCGCGTCGGAGGCGCGGTAGAGCAGGGTGAGGTCGCCGGGGCCGCCGGGCAGCGTCTCGAACAGGGCGCGCAGCGGCGTGATGCCGACGCCGCCGGCGAGCAGGAGGACCTTGCGACGGGTGCGGCGGTGGGCGGTGAGCGCGCCGAAGGGCCCGGTGGCGAGCACCCGGGTGCCGGGGCGCAGCCGGCGGATCCGGCGGGTGTGGTCCCCCAGCGCCTTCACGGTGATCCGCAGGGTGTCGTCGCGGACGGGCGCGGACAGCGAGAACGGCAGGGCGGTGGACCACAGGCCGGGCCGCAGGAACCGCCAGCGGAAGAACTGCCCGGGTTCGGCCCTCAGCTCGGCCACTCCCCTGCCGCGGACGAGCACCGAGACGACGTCGGGGCTCTCGGCCCGCACCTCGGCGACCCGCAGTCCGTGCCGCAGCGCCCGCCGTACGGGCACGACGATCCGGTACCAGACGAGCAGGACGGCGACGGTCGCGTGGGCCATCGACCAGAGCCAGCCGAGGAGCGGCGAGGAGGCCAGGTCGGGCCCGGCGAGCTGGTGCACGAAGCCGAGGGCGGCGGCGAGGTGGCTGAGCAGATGGAGCCCGCGCCAGGTCTCGTGCCGGATCCGGCGGCGTACGTACGGGGCGGAGGAGACGCCGACGGCGGCGAACAGCAGCGTGCCCGCGCAGGCGGCGGCGAGCCACGGGTAGCGGAGCAGGCCGCGGCCCGCGGTGACCAGGTCGGTGCCGGTGTGGGCGGCGTAGCCGCACAGGGCGAGCAGCGCGTGGGCGGCGACCAGCCCGAGGACGTACCGGCCGCCGACGGCGTGCCAGCGGGCGAGCCGGTCGGCGCCGACCCCGTGCTCGACGGCCGGGACCCGGGCCATGAGCAGCAGCATGACGAGCACCCCGTACCCGGCGAGCAGGCCGGTGAGATGGGCACCGCCGGCGAAGAACGCGTCGAGCCGGGCGGACGGCCGGGCCTGCGCGCCCCAGCAGAGCGCGACGCCCCCGGCCCCGGCGACGATCGCGCCGCGCAGCCGCCCGGGCGCGAGGCGGGGCGCCGGCGGCTCGGGCGCGGAGGGCCGCCCGGCGGGCGCGGCCGGAGCCGTGAAGGGCACGCGCAGCGGGGTGTAGAGCGGGTGGTGGGACTCGGTGGTCACGTCCGGCACCCTAGGGCGGCCCGTATACGCCGGCCGCCCGTCCGGCGCCGTCGCGGCGATCCTTAAGGCGGTCTTGAGCAGGCCCTCACGGCCGGTTAAGCCTCACAGTGCGGCGGGGCCGCCGTGAGATCAGCGTTCCGTGCGGGAAACAGTCGGGATGCCGTCGGGAAACACCCGCCGCGCACGCTTCCGGGTATGAGTACACGGATCGTGGTGGTCGGGGGCGGAACGGCGGGCGCCCGGCTCGCCCAGCGCCTGCCGGTGACCCTGCTCGGCGAGGAGCCGTACGCACCGTACAACCGGCTGCTGCTCGCGGACGTCCTCGCCGGCCGCTACGGCCCCGAGGTGATCGCGCTGCCCGAGCCGCGGGAGCCCTCGCGGCTCGGGGTGCGGGCGGTGCGGATCGACCGCGCGGCCCGCACGGTGGAGTGCGCGGACGGCTCCCTCGTCCCGTACGACCGGCTGGTCCTGGCGACGGGCTCGGCACCGGTGCTGCCTCCGCTGCGGGGCCTGCGCGGCGCGGAACTCCCGTCCGGCGTGCACCCGTTCCGTACGCTCGACGACTGCCTCGCGCTGCGCGGCCTGGTCGGCCCCGGCGTGCGGGCGGTGGTGATCGGCGGCGGTCTGCTCGGCGTCTCCGCGGCCCGCGCGCTCGCCGCGCTCGGCGCCGAGGTGATGCTCACCCAGCAGGGCGAGCGCCTGATGGAGCGCCAGCTGGACGAGCACTCCTCGGCCCTGCTGCGCACGCACATGGAGGAGCTGGGCGTCGAGGTCCACACCGAGTGCCGGGTGAGCGGTCTGCGGCAGCGGGACGGCGCGGTCACCGCCGTCGAACTCGCCGACGGTTTCGTCCTGGACGCCCAGGTGGTGGTCCTGGCGTGCGGTGTCCGGCCGCGCGTGGCGCTGGCCCGCGAGGCCGGCCTGGACGTCCGTACGGGCGTCGTGGTCGACGACGAGCTGCGCACGTCGGACCCGTACATCCACGCGATCGGCGACTGCGCCGAGCACGACGGCACGGTCTACGGCCTGGCCGGCCCGGCCCTCGACCAGGCGGACGTCCTGGCGGACCTGCTCCGCACGGGCGCCGCCCCGGGCGCCGCGGACGGCCCCCGCTACACCGGCACCCGTGCCCTCACCCGCCTCACCCTCGGCGGCGCCGCCGACGCCCTCGACCTCGCGGCGTTCGGCGAGACCACCCCCGCCCCCGGCGACGACGTCGTGCAGCTCACGGACGCGACCCGCCGGGCCTACCGGAAGGTCGTCGTCCGTGGCGACCGGCTCGTCGGCGGCGTGCTCCTCGGCGATCTCGCCGCGGTCGGCACGCTCGCCCGGGCCTGGGAGGGCGACGAGGCCCTGCCCGACGCCCCCCTGCTGCACCTGCTCACCCACGACGGAGGCTCCTGAGATGACGACCTCGACCACCCCCACCATCGTCCTGGTCGGCCACGGCATGGTCGGCCAGCGGTTCCTGGAGGCGCTCGCGGAGCGGGGCGTCACCGCGCGGGCCCGCGTCGTGGTGCTCTGCGAGGAGCCCCGTCCCGCCTACGACCGCGTCCAGCTGACCTCGTACTTCTCCGGCAGGACGCCGGACGACCTGTCGATGGTCGAGGACGGCTTCATGGAGAAGCACGGCATCGAGCTGTACACGGACGACCCGGCCGTCGCGGTCGACCGGGAGGCCCGCACGGTCACCGCCCGCTCGGGACTGGTCTTCGGGTACGACACCCTCGTCCTCGCCACCGGCTCCTACCCCTTCGTGCCGCCCGTGCCCGGCAAGGACGCCCGCGGCTGCTTCGTCTACCGGACGATCGAGGACCTGCTGGCGATCGAGGAGTACGCGAAGGACAAGGCCACCGGCGCGGTCGTCGGCGGCGGTCTGCTCGGTCTGGAGGCGGCCGGCGCCCTGAAGGGCCTCGGACTCGACACCCACATCGTGGAGTTCGCGCCGCGCCTGATGCCGGTGCAGGTCGACGAGGGCGGCGGCGCGGCGCTACTGCGCACGATCGAGCAGATGGGGCTGACCGTCCACACCGGCACGGGCACCCAGGAGATCGTCACCGAGGACGGCGTCGTGACGGCCATGCGCCTGTCGGACGGCTCCGAACTGGCCACGGAGATGGTGGTGTTCTCGGCGGGCGTCCGGCCGCGCGACCAGCTGGCCCGCGACTGCGGCCTGGACGTGGGCGAGCGCGGCGGCATCGCCGTCGACGAGCTGTGCCGGACCTCCGACCCGACGGTGTTCGCGATCGGCGAGTGCGCGCTGGCCTCGGACGGCCGGGTGTACGGCCTGGTGGCGCCGGGCTACGAGATGGCGCAGACGGCGGCGGCGACGATCGCCGGCCTCGAAGGGGAGGACACGAAGGGCTTCACCGGCGCCGACCTGTCGACCAAGCTGAAGCTGCTCGGCGTGGACGTGGCCTCGTTCGGCGACGCGCACGGCACCGCCGAGGGCTGCCTGGACGTCGTCTACTCCGACTCGCGCTCCGGGATCTACAAGAAGCTCGTCGTCGACGGCGAGGGCCGGCTGCTCGGCGGCGTGCTGGTCGGCGACGCCGAGTCGTACGGCATGCTGCGCCCGCTCACCGGCAGCAGGCCGCCGGTCTCGCCGGAGCAGCTGGTGCTCCCGGCCGGCGTGGGCGCGCCGGTCGCGCTCGGCCCCTCCGCGCTGCCGGACGACGCCGTCATCTGCTCCTGCCACAACGTGACCAAGCACGCGATCACCCAGTGCACGAGCCTCCCCGAGGTGAAGAAGTGCACCAAGGCCGGTACCGGCTGCGGCAGTTGCGTGAAGGTGATCGAGAAGCTGCTGCCGGCGGCCACCGACAAAGGGCTCTGCGGCTGCTTCTCGTACACCCGCAGCGAGCTCTACGAGATCGCCCGCACGCTGCGCGTGACCTCGTTCGCCGCGCTCCTCGACTCGCACGGCCGTGAGGCGGCCAAGGGCGGCGAGGGCTGCGAGGTGTGCAAGCCGACGGTCGGCTCGATCCTCGCCTCCCTCAACAACGGGTACATCCTCGACGGCGAGCAGGCCGCGCTCCAGGACACCAACGACCACTTCCTCGCCAACATGCAGCGCAACGGCTCCTACTCGGTCGTGCCGCGCATCCCCGGCGGCGAGATCACTCCCGAGAGGCTGATCGTGATCGGCGAGGTGGCCCGCGACTTCGGCCTCTACACGAAGATCACCGGCGGTCAGCGGATCGACCTCTTCGGGGCGCGGGTCGACCAGCTCCCCTCGATCTGGACCCGGCTGGTCGACGCGGGCTTCGAGTCGGGGCACGCGTACGGCAAGGCGCTGCGCACCGTGAAGTCCTGCGTGGGACAGACCTGGTGCCGCTACGGCGTGCAGGACTCGGTGCGGATGGCGATCCAGCTGGAGCTGCGCTACCGCGGCCTGCGCGCCCCCCACAAGCTGAAGTCGGCGGTCTCGGGCTGCGCCCGCGAGTGCGCGGAGGCCCAGTCGAAGGACTTCGGGATCATCGCGACGGCGAGCGGCTGGAACCTGTACGTGGGCGGCAACGGCGGTGCGACCCCGCGCCACGCGGACCTGCTCGCCCAGGACCTGTCGGACGCCGAACTGGTGCGGCTGATCGACCGGTTCCTGATGTTCTACATCCGCACCGCCGACCGCCTGGAGCGGACCTCGACGTGGCTGGAGCGCCTGGAGGGCGGCCTCGACCACCTGCGGGACGTGATCGTGAACGACTCGCTGGGCCTGTGCGACGAGCTGGAGGCGCTGATGGCGGCGCACGTCGCGGACTACCAGGACGAGTGGGCGGCCACCCTGGACGACCCCGACCGGCTGCGGCGGTTCGTGTCCTTCGTCAACGCGCCGGACGCGCCGGACCCCTCCGTGCGGTTCGTGCCGGAGCGCGACCAGATCAAGCCGGACCTGGAGATCCTCACGATCGGCACCCTGGAAGGAGCCACCTCCCGATGACGACGCTCGAACTCTCGCCGTCCGACGACTCGTGGATGACGGTCTGCGAGGAGTCCCGGCTCACCCCGGGCCGGGGTGTGGCGGCGCTGCTGCCGGACGGCCGGCAGGCCGCGGTCTTCAAGGACCGGGCGGGCCGGACGTACGCGATCGACAACCGCGACCCGTTCACGGGGGCGCAGGTGCTTTCGCGCGGCCTGATCGGCTCGGCGGACGGCCGGCCGTTCGTGGCCTCGCCGCTCCTGAAGCAGCGCTTCGACCTGGAGACGGGCCGGTGCCTGGACGACGACGAGGTGACGGTGGCGGTCTATCCGGTCCGCACGGTCTGACACGACCATCTGTCTTGACCGATCGTTCCAGTAAGACGTAGCGTCTCCTCGTGGCCAGGACCAAGGAATTCGATCCCGACGCCGCGCTCCAGGCAGCCCTCGAACTGTTCTGGGCGCGCGGCTACGAGGCGACGTCGATGGCGGACCTCGTCGAGCACCTCGGCATCGGCCGTGCCAGCCTCTACGCGACCTTCGGCAGCAAGCACGAGCTGTACATGAAGGCCCTGGAGCGCTATCTGGAGACCCGCGACCCGCGGATCATGGCGGAGCTGTCCGCCCCGGGCCCGGCACTGCCGGCCGTGCGCGCCCTGGTGCGCCGGTTCGCGGCGGAGGCCGGGACCGACGGGGTCCGCCAGAACGGCTGCCTCGTCACCAACTCGGCGGCCGAACTGGCCCCGCACGACGGGGCGGTGGCACGCCGGGTGGAGCTGAGCTGGGAGCAGGTCGAGACCCTGCTGCACAGCGCGCTCAGCCGCGCCAGGGCGCAGGGCGAGCTGCCGGAGGACCGTGATCCGCGGACGCTCGCCCGGATGCTGCTCGTGCTGATGCAGGGGCTGCGGGTGGTCGGCAAGGCGTCGAGCGACCCGGCCCGGGTGCGGGACGCGGCGGAGCAGGCGCTGGCACTGCTGGACTGAGCACGCTTCTCCTGAGGGGCGCCTTCGGGCGCCCTTTTCCAGGCCCGAATAACAGAACGTACGGTCAAGTTTCAGAAGCCAAGCCCTGGAGGCATCATGTCCCGTTTCGCCGACCGCACCGCCCTCGTCACCGGCGCCGGCAGCGGCCTCGGCCGGGCCATCGCCCTGGCCTTCGCCGCCGAGGGCGCCAACGTGGCGGTCGCCGGCCGCGGTGCGGCGGCCCTCGACGAGACGGTGGCCCTGATCGGGGCCGCGGGCGGCACGGCCCGCGCGTTCACCGCCGACGTCGCCGTCGCCGACGACATGCACCGTCTCGTACGGGACACGGTCGCGGCCTTCGGCGGGCTCGACGTCGCCGTCAACAACGCCGGGGTGTTCCGCGGCGGCCACAGCGCCGCCGACTTCCCGCTGGACGACTGGCAGACGCTGCTCGACATCAACGTCACGGGCGTCCTGCACGCGCTCCAGGCGGAGATCGCCCACATGCGCGCCCACGGCGGCGGGTCGATCGTCAACATCGCGTCCAACCTGGGCGCCCACGTCCGCGTTCCGGGTCTGTTCGGCTACCAGGTGTCCAAGGCGGCCGTCTCCGCGATCACCCGGGCCGCCGCCCGTGACCACATCGGCGAGGGGATCCGGATCAACGCGGTGAGCCCCGGGGCCTCGGAGTCCTCGATGTCGCTGCGGCCCGGCGAGACGGAGGCCGAGCGGGAGGTCCGGATGAAGGAGCAGTCGCCGCTCGGGCGGATCTCCTCGGCGGCCGAGATCGCGGCCGCGGTGCTGTACCTCGCCTCGGACGCGGCGGGCTCCGCCGTCGGCACGGACCTGGTGATCGACGGCGGCGTCTCGGCCTGACGTACGCGGTGCCGGCTCAGCCCTGCGAGGCCTCGCCCTCGGCGGCCGCCACGTCCATCCAGAAGACCTCCCAGTGGTGGCCGTCCGGGTCGGCGAAGGAGCGCCCGTACATGAAGCCCATGTCCATCGGTTCCTTCGCCGGGCTGCCGCCCGCGGCCAGCGCCTTCTCGGCGAGCTCGTCGACCTTTTCGCGGCTCTCGGCGCTCAGCGTGATCAGCACCTCGGT
Organism: Streptomyces sp. NPDC127092; assembly: GCF_042722475.1. Lineage (NCBI taxonomy): Bacteria > Bacillati > Actinomycetota > Actinomycetes > Kitasatosporales > Streptomycetaceae > Streptomyces > Streptomyces sp. NPDC127092. Next base: position 269,832 of record NZ_JBHXFE010000003.1, on the reverse strand, counting down.
GTTCTTGGTGGCGTCGGAGATCTCCTTGCCGGGAGCGGTGAAGCTCCGGAACTTCTCCTCGGTGAGCAGCATCGCGAAGATCGTGTCGCTGATGACCACGCACGCGGCGGTCTCGTCCGTGAACTGCGGGTTGATCGAGTAGCCGAGCCGCTCGTAGAAGGCCTTGCTGGCGTCGAGGTCCCTCACCGGCAGGTTCACGAAGATCATCTGCGGGGCCATGGTGTCACTCTCTCTTCCGTAGGAGCCGTGTCGGCGCTTTCGGGAGTTAAGACGGGCGGGCCCGCCGGAACTCATCGGCAGCTCGGCACCTTCCTCGGAAATCTTTTCCGCTCAGGCCGCCGACCGCAGCCTGAGCGCCGCCAGCGGCACGAAGCCGCCGCTGCCGCCGACGCCCTCGGGCGCGTCGGTGGACGCGTCCCGCCCGCCGAGCCGCCGGAGCATGGCGACGGCGATCCGCTCGCCCTGCGCCTTGGCGCGCTCGGCGACCGGGCCCTGGTGGAGGCCGTCGACCGTGGCGTGCCACAGCTGCACCCAGCGGCCGAAGTGGGCAGCGGTGAGCGGTCGCGCCGAGTGCAGGGCGGCATGCGGCCCGAAGGCGTCGCGCCGGTACTCGGCACCGCGGAAGAGCGCACGCTCCCAGAAGTCGGTGATCCTCGGCAGGTGGGTGCCGAGGTCGGTGCCGGCGATCTCGGTGAAGTACGGCCCGATGAGCGGGTCGGCGAAGGCCGCTTCGTAGAAGCGGCGCAGCAGGACGTCAAGGTCGTCGCGGGAGCCGATGTCACGGACGGCACGGGTGGCACGCATACGGCAAGAATCCCCGATCGACCCCGGACGGGACCAGTGCCGAAGGTCCCTGGGCCCGCCTCAGAGCGTCCAGCGGCGGACGGTGTCCGTGGCGCCGTCGTACGTGAGCCAGGTGCCGTCACCGAGGGGCCGGACCTCGCTGTCGACCGTGCCCGAGGGGTAGTCGACGCGTCCGCGTATCGCCAGGGTGCGGGCGTCGAGGAGCCAGGTGCCGTACTGATCCGGGTCCTCGGCGTACTCGATGCCGGTGGTCGCGAGCACGGTGTCACCGTCCAGGAATCCGCAGCCCCAGTCCCACTGGGGCTCGTCCTCGTCGTCGGCCGCGGGGGCGTCGGCCTCGGCGAGCACCTCGCCGTCGAGGGCGTGCAGCTGGAGGTCGTTGCCGTAGTGCTCGACGGTCAGGAAGCCGGGGTGCGCGGGGTGGACGTCGATGAGGATGCGGTCGAGGCCGTCGTTCAGCTGCTGGTGGACCGTGAGCTCCTGCCCGTCCCAGCGGCCCCAGTACACGAGGACGCCGTCCTGTCCCATCCCGATGCCGAGGCCCATGTGGACCCCGTCGGGGTGGGAGAGGTGGTTCGAGCCCGAGGCGACGGAGTCCAGCGTCAGCCGGGCCAGCTCACGGCCGTCGCGCGCGTCCAGGACGACCCAGCACTCCTCGTACTCCCCCGCGTCCACGACGTGCGCCCACACCAGTCGTCCGTCGTCGGAGACCCGGCAGGAGCCGGACTCGATGCTCGGGCAGATCTGCCGTTCGTCACCGTCGTGCGGATGGTCGAGCCGCTGGTCCCAGCAGCCGTGCCCGTACGTCCAGAGCGTCGTGCCGTCGGCCGCGACGGCCCGGACCGACCGCTGGCCGGAGAACACGGCGAAGGTGCCGTCCGGCCCCACCGAGTGGGCACCCCGGCGCCAGCCGGGCCAGGGCAGCGGGAAGACGGCGGTCGGGGCCGACTCACCCGCCAGCAGGGCCGAGAGGTCATGCACCGCGAGTTCGGTCTCGTGCGTGAGCAGGGCCCGGGACGAGCCGTCCGCGCGGCTCTCGAAGGCGAAAGGGCTGACCAGGGCCGAACGGCCCGGAAGCATGGCCGAGTTGATCAGGCGGGCGACGAAGTCCATGCCCCGGAACCTAGCGCGCGCCACCGACACCCCGCCCCCGCGCCCCCGCCCCGCCTCCTCCCCGTCACCGCCCGTTGACGCCCGGTCAACTCCGTACCCCTAGGTTCCGGAAGCGCGCGAACCCGCCGCCGACCGGTGCGGCGGTTCACCCCCTCTCTCAGGAGTGAGACGTGGAGCGACGCAGTTTCCTGCGTGGTGCGGTCATCGGTACGTCGGCCGCCGCCTTCGGCGGCAGCCTCTGGGCCGGGTCGGCGTCCGCCGCGCCCGCCCAGCCCGGCGCCGGCCCCTACGGGGCCCTCGGCGCGGCGGACGCCAACGGCATCCAGCTGCCCGCCGGTTTCACCAGCCGGGTGATCGCCCGGTCCGGCCAGACGGTCCCGGGCACCTCGTACACCTGGCACAACGCCCCCGACGGCGGCGCCTGCTTCGCCGACGGAACGGGTTGGATCTACGTGTCCAACTCGGAGATCAACCCGAGCGGCGGCGCGAGCGCCGTGAAGTTCAGCTCGACCGGCGCCGTCACCGGCGCCTACCGCATCCTCTCCGGCACGCGGCAGAACTGCGCGGGCGGCAAGACGCCGTGGAACACCTGGCTGTCCTGCGAGGAGGTCAGCCTCGGCTACGTGTACGAGACCGACCCGTACGGCGTGAACGCGGCCGTCCGCCGCGACGCCATGGGCAAGTTCAAGCACGAGGCGGCCGCGGCCGACCCGGTGCGCCGGGCGATCTACCTCACCGAGGACGAGTCGGACGGCTGCTTCTACCGCTTCCTGCCCACCACCTGGGGCAACCTCTCCTCCGGCACGCTCCAGGTCTTCAAGGCCGGCACCGCCACCTCCGGCACCTTCACCTGGCAGACGGTCCCGGACCCGGACGGCGCGCCGACGACGACCCGCAACCAGGTCTCCGGCGCCAAGCGGTTCAACGGCGGCGAGGGCTGCTACTACGCGAACGACACCGTCTGGTTCACGACCAAGGGCGACAACCGGGTCTGGCAGGTCAACCTGGCGGCCGGCACGTACGAACTGGCCTACGACGACTCGCTGGTGGCCGGCGGCGGCGCGCCGCTGACCGGCGTGGACAACGTCACCGGCTCGTCCTCGGGCGACCTGTTCGTCGCCGAGGACGGCGGCAACATGGAGATCTGCGTCATCACGCCGGACGACGTCGTCGCGCCGTTCCTGCGGATCAACGGCCAGTCCTCCTCCGAGATCACCGGACCGGCCTTCTCCCCCGACGGCCGCCGGCTGTACTTCTCCAGCCAGCGCGGCACCAGCGGCAGCTCGTCGGGCGGCATCACCTACGAGGTGACCGGCCCGTTCCGCGCGTAGGCGGTCCGCTCGTAGGCGGGAGCCTGCACCGTGCCCTGGGCGCCGTTTCCTCCGAGGAGGGCGGCGCCCAGCGGCGTCAGGGTGTGCAGGACCGCGTTGCCGTGGCGCAGCGTGGCCACCAGGCCGGCCTCCCGCAGGACGCCGGCGTGCTGGCTCGCGGAGGCGAGGGACACCCCGGCCCGGCGGGCGAGTTCGCTGGTGGTGCCGCCGTCGCCGATGGCGTTCAGGACGGCCGAGCGGGTGTGCCCGACCAGCTTGGCGAGCGACGGCAGGCCCGGGGTCCGTACGGTCGGCGCCTCGCAGTGGGTGATCGGGTAGACCAGGACCGGCGGCAGCTCGGGGTCGCGCAGCACGACCGGGGTGCCGCGGCAGAAGTACGAGGGCTGGAGCAGCAGCCCGCGCCCGTCGAGGTGGACGTCGCGGTCGACCGGGTAGTCGGCCTCCAGGACGGGGCTGCGCCAGCGCAGCATCGTCGGCAGTGACGCGAGGAGTTCGTCGGCCCCGCCGTCGAGCAGGGCCCGGCCGCGGCGGGCCCGGTCGGCCTCGACCCGGGCCTGGATGTGGGACCAGTACGGTTCGACGGCGGCCCGGTGGTACGCGCGCAGCGCGGTGAGGAGCCGGCCGAGCATCCCGGAGCCGCCGTCGGCGAGGGCCCGCAGGGTGGACGGGACGGCGGGGCGCCCGGAGCGGGCGGCGCCGATCAGGGCGAGCTCGGAGCGGAGCCGTGCGGGCGGCGTGGCGCGGACGGCGTCAAGCCCCTCGTCGAGGCCGAGGATGCCCTGGGGCGGGGTGAGGAAGTCGGGGAAATAGCCGCGGCTCGGGACGAGCGCGGCCAGCAGCCGGGTCTCGCCGCCCAGCCGTATCCGGGCTTCGGACCGCCATTCCCCGTAGACCACGGAGCCGCGCCGGTCCCTTAAACGGTGAAAACTGAGAATCGTTTCCCACAGAACGTCCGGCTGTGCGGCCATCCGCACCCCCGCCAAGTCGTTTCCGGTGAAATGAATCCGCAGCATGGAACCCCCACCTGTGCACTCGCAACCACCCCCGCGGACGAGTATGCACATCATCACTGCACGTTACCAGGGTGTTTCAGCCACACTTGAAAAGCCTCGCGGCGAACGGCCGGGAACCGAAAAGCTGTGCACGTCGGACGGGAAACCTTCAGGACCGAGGTGACGCGACGAAGACCGTGGGGGGCTTTGGCGCGTCCGGCGGCGGTCGGCGAGGGTTGCGGCTCACCCGCCCGACGAACCCAAAGGGCGCGACCTCCGGGTGGGGATCCGGAGGTCGCGCCCGTCCCATTCTTTGCGAATGTTCAAGGACGAATAATTCAATGTTCGCCCGCGCATGAGTTGAACAGGAACCCACATTTCCCCAACGATCATGCAACAGTCCAACGGGACGAAATACGACGGGGCGGACACCTCCGCACAAGGTGTCCGCCCCGTCTCTCCTGGAAACCGGAGCCGCCGCCCATCGGTTTGAGGGTCGGGGACGAACGGCGGCTCCGGTGGTCTTTGCTACTGAACCGAAGGTCAGCGGCTGTCGCTGCCCTTCGACTCGGCCGCCGCGCGACCGGCCTCCAGGCGCGCCACCGGGATCCGGAACGGCGAGCAGGAGACGTAGTCGAGGCCCACCTCGTGGAAGAAGTGCACCGACTCCGGGTCACCGCCGTGCTCGCCGCAGACGCCGAGCTTGATGTCCGGGCGGGTGGCGCGGCCGGCCTCGACGGCCTGGCGGACCAGGGAGCCCACGCCGTCCTTGTCGATGGTCTCGAAGGGGCTGACGCCGAAGATGCCCTTCTCCAGGTACGCGGTGAAGAAGCTGGCCTCCACGTCGTCGCGGGAGAAGCCCCAGACCGTCTGGGTGAGGTCGTTGGTGCCGAAGGAGAAGAACTCGGCGGCCTCGGCGATCTGACCGGCGGTCACGGCGGCGCGCGGCAGCTCGATCATGGTGCCGAGCGCCAGCTTCAGCTCGATCCCGGTCTGCGCCTGGACCTCGGCGATGACCGCCTCGGCCTCCTCGCGGACCAGCTCCAGCTCCTGGACGGTGCCGACGAGCGGGATCATGATCTCGGCGCGCGGGTCGCCCTTGGCGTCGATGCGCTGGGCGGCGGCCTCGGCGATGGCGCGGACCTGCATGGTGAACAGGCCGGGGATGACCAGGCCGAGGCGGACGCCGCGCAGACCCAGCATCGGGTTCTGCTCGTGCAGCCGGTGCACGGCCTGGAGCAGGCGCAGGTCGTTCTCGTGCGGCTCCTTGCGGGCCTCGGCGAGGGCGACGCGCACCGACAGCTCGGTGATGTCGGGCAGGAACTCGTGCAGCGGCGGGTCGAGCAGGCGCACGGTGACCGGCAGGCCGTCCATCGCCTCGAAGAGCTCGACGAAGTCCTGCTTCTGCAGGGGCAGGAGGGCCTTCAGCGACTCCTCGCGCTCCTCGTCGGTGTCGGCGAGGATGAGGCGCTCGACGTACTGGCGGCGCTCGCCGAGGAACATGTGCTCGGTGCGGCACAGGCCGATGCCCTGGGCGCCGAAGCGACGGGCGCGCGAGGCGTCCTCGGCGTTGTCGGCGTTGGCGCGGACGCGCAGGCGGCGGACGCGGTCGGCGTAGGCCATGATCCGGTGCACGGCCTGGACCAGCTCGTCGGCGTCGTCGGCGCCGGCGTGCATGCGGCCCTCGAAGTACTCGACGACCGGGGACGGCACGACGGGTACCTCGCCGACGTACACCTTGCCGGTGGAGCCGTCGATGGAGACGACGTCGCCCTCCTCGATGACCACGCCGGAGGCGGTGGTCATGCGGCGGCGCTTGGTGTCGACCTCGAGCTCCTCGGCGCCGCAGACGCAGGTCTTGCCCATGCCGCGGGCGACGACGGCGGCGTGCGAGGTCTTGCCGCCGCGGGAGGTGAGGATGCCCTCGGCGGCGATCATGCCGTCCAGGTCGTCCGGGTTGGTCTCACGGCGGATGAGGATGACCTTCTCGCCGGAGCGGGACCACTTGACGGCCGTGTACGAGTCAAAGACGGCCTTGCCGACGGCGGCGCCCGGGGAGGCGGCGATGCCGCGCCCGATCTGCTCGACCTTCGCGTTCTCGTCGAACTTCGGGAACATCAGCTGGGCGAGCTGGGCACCGTTGACGCGCTGCAGCGCCTCGGCCTCGTCGATGAGGCCCTGGTCGACGAGCTGGGTGGCGATGCGGAAGGCGGCACCGGCGGTGCGCTTGCCGACGCGGGTCTGCAGCATCCACAGCTGGCCGCGCTCGATGGTGAACTCGATGTCGCACAGGTCCTTGTAGTGCGTCTCGAGCGTCTCCATGATCTGCATGAGCTGGTCGTACGACTTCTTGTCGATCGACTCGAGCTCGGCGAGCGGCACGGTGTTGCGGATGCCGGCGACGACGTCCTCGCCCTGCGCGTTCTGCAGGTAGTCGCCGTAGACGCCCTGGTGGCCGGAGGCGGGGTCGCGGGTGAAGGCGACGCCGGTGCCGGAGTCCGGGCCGAGGTTGCCGAAGACCATGGAGCAGACGTTGACGGCGGTGCCGAGGTCGTGCGGGATGCGCTCCTGGCGGCGGTACAGCTTCGCGCGGTCGCCGTTCCAGGAGTCGAAGACGGCCTTGATGGCCAGATCCATCTGCTCGCGCGGGTCCTGCGGGAAGTCGCGGCCGGTCGCGGTCTTGACGATCTTCTTGAACTGCTTGACGAGCTTCTTCAGGTCGGCGGCGTCGAGGTCGGTGTCGCTGGTGACCTTCTTGGCGGCCTTGGCCTCGTCGAGGGCGTCCTCGAAGAGCTCGCCGTCCACGCCGAGGACGGTCTTGCCGAACATCTGGATCAGGCGGCGGTACGAGTCCCAGGCGAAGCGCTCGTTGTCGGCCTGCGCGGCGAGGCCCTCGACGGACTTGTCCGAGAGGCCGATGTTGAGGACGGTGTCCATCATGCCGGGCATCGAGAACTTGGCGCCGGAGCGGACGGAGACGAGCAGCGGGTTGTCGGCCTGGCCGAGCTTCTTGCCCATCTTCTGCTCAAGGGCGTCGAGGTGCGCGCTGACCTCGTCGCGGAGCTCGGCCGGCTCGGAGCCGCTGTCGAGGTAGGTCTTGCACGCCTCGGTCGTGATCGTGAAGCCGGGAGGAACCGGGAGACCGAGGTTGGTCATCTCGGCCAGGTTCGCGCCCTTGCCACCGAGGAGATCCTTCAGATCCTTGTTGCCCTCGGTGAAGTCGTACACGAACTTCTGATCATTGTTTTCCGACACGGGTCTCGACTCCTCGACGACTCGGTTGGCTGCCCTGACGGCGAGGAACATACCCAGATCGAAGGCGTCTGGGGAGGTACGCCTACCGGTCATCCGGTCTTAACCACCCGTCCGCCAGCACTTCGAAAGTAACTGACGGGTAGCTTCCGCTTTCAGACCCCGAAGGCCACTTGACCCGAAGCAGGCGTACGACGCTCAGATGAGCGCGTAATCCAGCATCTGCGTTCAACTCTTGAACGCAAAAAGGGTGGCACCCAGTGCCACCCTTCAAGCGGGAGAGAAGCCCGTAACCTGCTCATCTGAGCGGGACCCCTATCAGGGGTGGCGAGAATCACTCGCCCGAGAGCCCTCCGAGGAGCCCGGATCTCAGCCTCCGGACGTGTCCAGCTCGGCGTCCTCGCTGATCCCGGCGCAGTCGTACGGGTCCTTCAACCAGCCGTCCGGCAGGACGACCCGGTTGTTTCCGGACGTACGGCCGCGCGGGCCGTCCGCGCCCGCCGGCCACGGCTGGTCCAGGTCGAGCTCGCTCAACTGAGCGCGCAGCTCGTCCAGGGACGAGGTGATCGCCAGCCTCTTGCGCATCTCCGAACCGACCGAGAAGCCCTTCAGGTACCAGGCCACGTGCTTGCGGAAGTCGATGACACCGCGCGTCTCGTCGCCGATCCACTCGCCGAGCAGCGTCGCGTGCCGCACCATCACCTCGGCGACCTGCCGCAGCCCGGGCGTCGCATAGGCTCCCGTGCCCTCGAAGCCCGCCACCAGGTCGCCGAACAGCCACGGGCGGCCCAGGCAGCCGCGGCCCACGACCACGCCGTCGCAGCCGGTCTCGCGCATCATCCGCAGCGCGTCGTCCGCCGACCAGATGTCGCCGTTGCCGAGCACCGGGATCTCCGGCACGTGCTCCTTCAGACGGGCGATGGCGTCCCAGTCGGCCGTGCCGCCGTAGTGCTGGGCGGCCGTCCGGCCGTGCAGGGCGATCGCCGTGACGCCCTCCTCGACCGCGATCCGGCCCGCGTCCAGATACGTGATGTGGTCGTCGTCGATGCCCTTGCGCATCTTCATCGTGACCGGCAGGTCGCCCGCGTTCGTCACGGCCTCGTGCAGGATCGCCCGCAGCAGCGGCCGCTTGTACGGCAGCGCGGAGCCGCCGCCCTTGCGGGTGACCTTGGGCACCGGACAGCCGAAGTTCAGGTCGATGTGGTCGGCCAGGTCCTCGTCGACGATCATCCGCACGGCCTTGCCGACGGTCACCGGGTCCACTCCGTACAGCTGGATCGACCGCGGCTTCTCGGTCGCGTCGAAGTGGATGAGCTGCATCGTCTTCTCGTTGCGCTCGACCAGTGCCCGCGTCGTGATCATCTCGCTGACGAACAGACCCTTCCCTCCGGAGAACTCACGGCAGAGGGTGCGGAAGGGGGCGTTGGTGATGCCGGCCATCGGGGCGAGCACCACCGGCGGCTGCACGATGTGCGGCCCGATGGCGAGAGGGGAGAACACGGTCATTCGCCCATTGTCCCGCACTGCGCAAGTCCTTAGACAGCCGTACGATCCGCACATGCCCGGTCCCCCGCCGTCCGAGCCCACGAAGCCGCCGCTCAGCCGCTCCCGACGCCGGCTCGTCCTCGCGATCTGCTGCATGAGCCTGCTGATCGTCAGCCTGGACAACACCGCGCTCAACGTGGCGCTGCCCTCGATGCGGCGCGATCTCGACGCCTCCGTCTCCGGCATGCAGTGGACCATCGACGCCTACACGCTCGTGATCGCCTCGCTGCTCATGCTCTCCGGCTCCACCGCCGACCGGATCGGCCGCCGCAAGGTCTTCACCACCGGCCTCGTGCTCTTCGTCCTCGGCTCGCTGCTCTGTTCGCTCGCGCCGACCCTGGAGGCCCTCGTCGCCTTCCGGATGGTGCAGGCCGTGGGCGGCTCCATGCTGAACCCGGTCGCCATGTCGATCATCACCAACACCTTCACCGAACCGGCCGAACGCGCACGTGCCATCGGCGTCTGGGGCGCGGTCGTCGGCGTCTCCATGGCGGCCGGGCCGCTCGTGGGCGGTCTGCTCGTCGAGTCGGTCGGCTGGCGGGCCATCTTCTGGGTGAACCTGCCGATCGGCCTCGCCGCGCTCGCCCTCACCCTCCGCCACGTCCCCGAGTCCCGAGCGCCACGGCCCCGCCGGCCCGACCCGGTGGGCCAGGTCCTGGTGGCGGTGCTGCTCGGCTCCCTCACGTACGCGATCATCGAGACCAGCGCGCTCTTCGCCGGCGTCGCCGCGCTCGCCCTCCTCGGCGTCCTGATCTACGAGCCGAGGCGTCGTGAGCCCCTGATCGACCTGCGGTTCTTCCGCAGCGCGCCGTTCAGCGGCGCCACCGTGACCGCCGTCTGCGCCTTCGCCGCGCTCGGCGCCTTCCTCTTCGTCAACACCCTGTACCTCCAGGACGTCCGCGGCCTGTCCCCCCTGCACGCCGGGCTCTCCATGCTGCCGATGGCGGCGATGACCTTCGTCTTCGCGCCGCTGTCCGGCCGCCTGGTCGGGGCGCGCGGCCCCCGGCCCTCCCTGCTGCTCGCGGGCGCGGCGATGGCCACCGGCGCGCTGCTGTTCGCCGCCTTCCACGCGGAGACCAGCACGCCGCTGCTCTTCACCGGCTACGTCATCTTCGGCATCGGCTTCGGCCTGGTGAACGCGCCGATCACCAACACCGCGGTGTCGGGCATGCCCCGCGCCCAGGCCGGGGTCGCGGCGGCCGTGGCCTCCACCAGCCGCCAGACCGGGCAGACGCTGGGCGTCGCCGTGGCCGGCGCGGTCCTGTCCGCGGGCCTGGCCTCGGCCGCGACCTACACGACCGAGGGCTTCGTCGAGGCGAGCAAGCCGGTGTACTGGGTCGTCACCGGCTGCGGCCTGGCGGTGCTGCTCGCCGGGGCGGTCAGCAGCGGCCCGTGGGCGCGGCGCACGGCGGAGCGGACGGCGCGGCGGCTGCAGGCGGAGGAAGCCGGGGCTCAGGCGACGGCGAGGGCGTCCTCGCCCTGACGGGCCCGGGCGGTCTCCTCCGCCCGGACCAGCGCCTGCAGCCGCTCGATCCCGGCCCGGCTCGCCTCGTCGACCGGTACGTACGTGACCAGGCGCGGGCCGGCGGCGGGGCCGAGCCACAGGTTGTTGTGCTCCAGGCGGAGCAGGCCGACGTGGGCGTTGTCGATGAGCTTGACACGACCGGACTGGTCGACCACGTCGTGCCGCGCCCAGATCTCGCGGAACTCGGGCGAAGCCTCCTCCAGCCGCTGGAGCAGCGCCTTCCAGGCCGGTTCGGCGAGGTGCTCGGCCATGGCGGCCCGCAGCTTGCCGGCCAGCGCGCGCAGCACCTCCGGCAGGTCGGTGACGGCGGCCCGGAACTCCGCGTTGGTGAAGGCCAGCCACAGGCTGTTGCGCTCCTCGCGGGGCAGCGCGTCCAGGTCGCAGAAGAGCCGCCCGAAGGTGCGGTTGTGGGCGAGGAAGTCGTAGCGGCTGTTCTGCACGGCGGCCGGGATCGGCTCCAGCTGGTCGAGCAGGGCGCGCAGCGAGGGCGTGACGGTCGGGCAGGGCGTCTCGGGGTGCGGGTCGGACTGCCCGGCGAGGGAGAAGAGGTGGGTGCGCTCGGTCGGGTCGAGCAGCAGGGCGCCGGCGAGGGCGTCGAGCACCTGCGGGGACACCTGGATCGGCCGGGCCTGCTCCAGCCACGTGTACCAGGTGACGCCGACCGCGGAGAGCTGGGCGACCTCCTCGCGGCGCAGTCCCGGGGTGCGGCGGCGCCGGCCGCGGGGCAGCCCGACCTGTTCGGGGCTGATCCGCTCACGCCTGCTGCGCAGGAAGGCGGCGAGCTCGTGCCGCCGGACGTCGGTGTCCCGGGCCGCGCCGCCCGCGGCCCCCGTACCCGCCGCGCCGGACGTGCCCGCCGTACCTGCCGTGTCGAGCGTCATGACGGTCATGCTCCCAGGGTGCCGGGGCTCTCAGCCTGTTGCCAGGTAGTGCTTGTACCAGGATAAATCCACTCTGGTACCAGGTTGATCCGGGCGCGAGGCTCGATCACGTGACTACGACAACCTCCACGTCCGCCGCCCGTACCGCCGTACCGGTCGTCGACCACGCCCGCCCGGCGCTCGGCTCGCTCGGTCTGTTCACCGTGCTGCTCGGTGCGGCGCTGCCGCTGATCGACTTCTTCATCGTCAACGTCGCCCTGCCCACCATCGACCACGACCTGAACGCGGGACCGGCGATGCTGGAGCTGGTCGTCGCCGGCTACGGCCTCGCGTACGCCGTCCTGCTCGTGCTCGGCGGCCGGCTGGGCGACCAGTTCGGCCGGCGCCGGCTCTTCCTCGCCGGCATGGCCGCCTTCGGCCTCACCTCCCTCGCCTGCGGCCTCGCGCCGGACGCCTGGACGCTGGTGGGCGCCCGGGTGGCACAGGGTGCCGCGGCCGCGCTGATGCTGCCGCAGGTGCTCGCGACGATTCACTCCTCGACGTCCGGCGCCCGGCACGCACGGGCGCTCAGCCTCTACGGGGCGACCGCCGGCCTCGCCATGGTGGCCGGCCAGATCCTGGGCGGCGTGCTCGTCGCCGCCGACGTCGCCGGCACCGGCTGGCGGTCGATCTTCCTGGTGAACGTGCCGGTGGCGCTGCTCGGCCTCGTGCTCGCGGCCCGCGGCGTGCCCGAGACCCGCTCGGACCGGCCCGCGCCGGTCGACCTGCCCGGCACCCTGCTGCTCGCGGTCGCGCTGCTCACCCTGCTCGCCCCGCTGACCGAGGGCCGGGCGGCCGGCTGGCCGCTGTGGACCTGGGTGGCGCTGGCCGTCTTCCCGTTCGCGGCCGGCGCGTTCTGGTGGGTCGAGGTACGGGCGGACCGCGCGGGCCGTACGCCGCTGGTGCCGCCGAGCCTGCTCGGCCTGGTCTCGCTGCGCCGGGGCCTCGCGGTGGTGCTGCCGCTGTCGCTGGGCTTCAGCGGCTTCATGTTCGTGATCGCGATCTCGCTCCAGCAGGGCCTCGCGATGGGCGCGGTCGCCTCCGGCCTGGCGCTGGTGCCGATGGCGGTCGCCTTCTTCGGCGCCTCGCTCGCGGGTCCTCGGCTCATCGGGCGCTGGGGCGCGACCCGCGTGGTCCCGGCGGGTGCGGTGCTGCAGGCGCTCGGCATCGGCCTCATCGCCTGGACGGTGTGGCGCGGCTGGCCCGACCTGTCGGTGTGGAGCCTGCTGCCCGGCATGGCGGTCGCGGGCCTGGGCCAGGGACTCCAGCTGCCGGTGCTGTTCCGCGTGGTGCTCTCGGAGGTGCCGGCGGAGCGGGCGGGCGTCGGCAGCGGCGTGATGGTCACGACGCAGCAGTCGGCGCTGGCGCTGGGCGTGGCGACGCTGGGCTCGCTCTTCCTCTCCCTCGGCTCCTCCCCCGCCGACATGGGCTCGGCGCTGACGACGACGCTCCTGGTGCAGCTGGGCGTGGTGGCGCTGACGCTGCTGCTAAGCCTGCGCCTCCCGGCGAAGAACGGACACGGAGAGACATCGAGCGACTGACAGATATTGAAATCTGTCATCGCTCATGCCATAGTCGAGGCATGAGCACTCTGACCTCCCTCCCCACCCGCACCCTCGGCTCCACCGGCCCCCGGGTCTCCGCGCTCGGTCTCGGCTGCATGGGCATGTCCGCCCTGTACGGCGAGGCCGACCGCGCCGAGTCGATCGCGACGATCCACGCCGCCCTGGACGCGGGCGTCACGCTCCTCGACACCGGCGACTTCTACGGCATGGGCCACAACGAGCTGCTGATCAACGAGGCGCTGCGCACCGCCCCCGCCGCCGCCCGCGAACAGGCCCTCACCAGCGTCAAGTTCGGCGCCCTGCGCACGGTCGAGGGCGGCTTCACCGGCTACGACGGCCGCCCGGCCGCGGTGAAGAACTTCGCCGCGTACTCGCTCCAGCGGCTCGGCACCGACCACATCGACGTCTACCGGATCGCCCGCGTCGACCCGGACGTGCCGATCGAGGAGACCGTCGGCGCCATCGCCGAGCTGGTCGAGGCGGGCCACGTCCGGCACATCGGCCTCTCGGAGGTCGGCGCGGACACCCTGCGCCGGGCCGCCGCCGTCGCCCCGATCGCCGACCTCCAGATCGAGTACTCGCTGATCTCCCGCGGCATCGAGGACAGGATCCTGCCGACCGCGCGCGAGCTGGGCATCGGCATCACCGCGTACGGAGTCCTCTCCCGCGGGCTCATCAGCGGCCACGTCACCCGCGAGCAGACCTTCGCGCCGGGCGACTTCCGCGGCATGTCGCCCCGCTTCCAGGGCGACAACCTCGGCCGCAACCTGGACCTGGTGGACCGGCTGCGCGCGGTCGCCGAGGCCAAGGGCGTGACCGTCGCGCAGATCGCGATCGCCTGGGCGCTCTCCCGGGGCGAGGACGTCGTCCCGCTGATCGGCGCCCGCCGCCGCGACCGGCTCGCGGAGGCCCTCGGCGCCCTCGACGTCACGCTCGACGCGGCCGACCTCGCGGCGATCGAGGCGGCCGTCCCGGCGGGCGCGGCGTCCGGCGCCCGCTACCCGGAGAACCAGATGGCCCACCTGGACAGCGAGCACTGAGCACCGTCCGGGTGACAGGTACTGTCATTCCATGGCCACCACGGAGACCCTGACCGCCGAGCGCATCCTCGAAGCCACCGAGGAGGTGCTGCGCCGCTACGGCCCGGCGAAGGCGACCGTCGTGGACGTGGCCAGGGCCCTCGGCGTCAGCCACGGCAGCGTCTACCGCCACTTCCGCACCAAGGCGGAGCTGCGCGAGTCGGTCACCGAACGGTGGCTGCGACGGACGATCGACGCCCTCAGGCCGTACGTCGACGCCGCGGAGCCGGCCGACGAGCGGCTGACCGGCTGGCTCACCGCCCTCTTCGCCCTCAAGCGCGAGAAGGCGGGCGGCGATCCGGAGCTGATGGCCACCTTCCAGGTGCTGATCGGCGAGAACAGCGCGGTGGTCGACCGGCACGAGGAGCACCTGGTCGAGCAGATCGCCCGCATCCTGGAGGACGGCCGCCGCGCGGGCGTGTTCTCCACCCCCGAGGCGGACCTGCCGGCCACGGCCCGCGCCGTCTTCCACGCCACCGACCGCTTCCACAACCCGGCACACGCCGCCGAGTGGTCGGCCCCGGACATCGAGGCGGCCTTCGACGCGGTGGTCGCGCTGGTACAACGCGCGCTGAAGGCCTGACACATGTGAGGGCCTGACACGTATGAGGGCCTGAAGAGCAGACACGGGAAAGCCCCCGGTTCCGGGAACGGAACCGGGGGCTTTCCCGTGCGGGTACGACCGGGGTCAGCAGCCCAGCAGGCGGCTGGCCAGGTAGCCCTGGATCTGGTCGAGGGAGACGCGCTCCTGCTTCATGGTGTCGCGCTCGCGCACGGTCACCGCGTTGTCCTCGAGGGTGTCGAAGTCGACGGTGACGCAGTACGGCGTGCCGATCTCGTCCTGGCGACGGTAGCGGCGGCCGATGGCGCCGGCGTCGTCGAACTCGATGTTCCAGTTCTGCCGCAGGTCGGCCGCGAGGCCCTTGGCCTTCGGCGAGAGGTCCGCGTTGCGGGACAGCGGCAGGACGGCGACCTTGACCGGGGCCAGGCGGTGGTCGAGGCGCAGCACGGTGCGCTTCTCCATGACGCCCTTGGCGTTCGGGGCCTCGTCCTCGGTGTACGCGTCGAGCAGGAAGGCCAGCATGGTGCGGCCGACACCGGCGGCGGGCTCGATGACGTACGGCGTGTAGCGCTCGCCCTCCTGCTCCAGGTAGGTCAGGTTGGCGCCGGAGGCCTCGGCGTGGGCCTTCAGGTCGTAGTCGGTGCGGTTGGCGACGCCCTCCAGCTCGCCCCACTCGCTGCCGCCGAACTGGAAGCGGTACTCGATGTCGGCGGTGCGCTTCGAGTAGTGGGAGAGCTTCTCCTTCGGGTGCTCGTACCAGCGCATGTTCTCCTCACGGAGACCCAGGTTCGTGTACCAGTTCCAGCGCTGCTCCATCCAGTACTCGTGCCACTGCTCGTCCTCGCCCGGCTTGACGAAGAACTCCATCTCCATCTGCTCGAACTCGCGGGTGCGGAAGATGAAGTTGCCCGGAGTGATCTCGTTCCGGAAGGACTTGCCCATCTGCGCGATGCCGAACGGGGGCTTCTTGCGCGAGGTCGTCTGCACCTGGGCGAAGTTGGTGAAGATGCCCTGGGCGGTCTCGGGACGCAGGTACGCGATGGAGCCGGTGTCCTGGGTCGGGCCGAGGTGCGTGGAGAGCAGGCCGGAGAACTGCTTGGGCTCGGTGAAGGTGCCCTTGTTGCCGCAGTTGGGGCAGTTGAGGTCGGCGAGGCCGTTCTCGGGGAGGCGGCCGTGCTTCTCCTCGTACGCCTCCTCCAGGTGGTCGGCGCGGAAGCGCTTGTGGCAGGAGGTGCACTCGGTCAGCGGGTCGGTGAAGGTCGCGACGTGGCCGGAGGCCTCCCAGACCTCGGTGGCCAGGATGACCGACGAGTCGATGCCGACGACGTCCTCGCGCGAGGTGACCATGTAACGCCACCACTGGCGCTTGATGTTCTCCTTGAGCTCGACGCCCAGGTGTCCGTAGTCCCAGGCGGCGCGCTGACCGCCGTAGATCTCACTGCAGGGGAAAACAAAGCCACGGCGCTTGCTCAGGCTGACGATGGTGTCGATCTTGTCGGCGGCCACGGTGCTCTCTTCATTACGACGACGAAGTGCGAATGCCTCAGGTTACCGGCGCCCGGGCCCCCACTTTCAAATCGGTTCCCCCTCGCTCATCGGGAAGCGGAGGGAGGGGTGTACGCGGGCGTCCACGGCGGCGGTCAGATCGCTCCCTGACTTGTACCAGTCTGCATGGATATCGAGGGCGACGCCCTTCGTACCGAAGAGCCGCCGCAGCCCGGAGGGGAACACCCCGAGCCCGGCCGCCTGATGCCAGCGAACGCCGCGCATGCAGTGCCCGTTCCAGTGGACGAGGCCCTCGTCGTTCAGGTACATCCGCTCATGGCGCCCGACGGGTCCGAAGAGCCGCGGCCGGTACGCGTACGGCTCGTGGAGGTCCTCGGACAGCAGATCGGGCTCGGGGACGAAGCGGCTGCCCTCGACGGGCGCGCAGTGCGCGGGCAGCACGAGCAGCGCGGTCGAGTCGTACGCGGCGAGGGCGCCACGGATGTCGGCGGCGCCGAGGGCGGCGAGCCGGGCCCGCAGGGAGGCGACGTCGTGGACCTCCAGGCCGGAGAGGTGGTCGAGGCCGGCGGTGACGAGCAGCGCGTGCCGCCGCTCACCGGTGTCGAGGTGGTCGTGCCAGGTCCGTACGGTCTGCCGGATCTCGTCCTCGGCCGGCCCTTCGGCGGCCAGCTCCCGCAGGATCCGGTCGAGTCCTTCGCCGACCGCGGCGGCGCCCGCCCCGTCGGTCTCGGCCACCAGCCAGAACAGCATCCGCCCGCCGCCCACGGAGGAGGAGTGGACCTCCACGTCCCCGGTCAGGTCGGCGACCACGCCCGGGTCGCGCAGGGCCCGGCCCCGGGCCAGCTCGGCCGCGAGGTGGCCCGCGGGTGAGGCCGGTCCCTCGAAGGAGACCATGGCGAGGTCGTCCCGGTGGCAGGGCGCCTCCACCCAGCAGCCGGTCGTCCCCGGCAGCGCCGCGACGACGGGCCGCTCGGTGCGCGGCCCGTCCGGCAGTCGCGGGTCGAGGGCCTTCGGCGGCGGCCCGGTGAGCAGCAGCACCGCCCCGGGCCGGGTGAAGCGCTCGGCGGCCCAGGCGCGGACGGCGTCGGCGCCGACGTGTTCGACGGCGGGGGCCTCCCAGCCGATCTTGCCGGGGCCCCGGAGTCCGTACCGGAAGGCCAGTTCGTGCTCCTGGAACCGTTCCCAGCGCTCCTCGCGCTGCTGTCGCGCCTCGACGCGCCTCACGGCGGCGGCGAGATGGTTCACGGGCGGCTCGGCGAGGGCGCGGCAGAGCCGGTTGACGGCCTCGGCGACCCGCTCGGGTTCGCCGACGGCGCGGAAGTGGACGTGGTCACCGTTGACGGCGGAGTCGAGTCCGTCGCATCCGTGGCCGCCGTCGGAGACGGCCACGAGGGCGAGCTGTTCGACGAGTCCGGTGATGCCGAGGCAGGGGAACGGCTCGTCCTCGACCCCCACGTCGACCAGGAGGTGGGCCGTGAAGGGCCCCGGAATCTCGTCCCAGTACAGGCGTATGCCGTTGATCTCCGCGCGCCGCATGGACGAACAGTACGACCGAACACGCGTGCGCCAGGACACACGTGCGGCAATTGACAACCGTTTCCACTTTTGTTGAAAATGAGTGTCATGAACGTACGCCGACTGATACCCACCACCGCCGTCGCCGGAGCCGTCGCCCTCGGTCTCGTGACCCTCTCCGCCTGCGGCGGGAGCTCCGACGCCGCCGACACGGGCGGCAAGGGGAACGACGGGAAGCTGGACGTCGTCGCGTCGTTCTATCCCATGCAGTTCCTGGCCGAGCAGATAGGTGGCAAGTACGTCACCGTCAACACGCTCACCAAGCCGGGCGTCGAGCCGCACGACCTGGAGCTCAAGCCGAAGCAGATCGGCGAGCTCGGCGAGGCCGACGTCATCCTCTACCTCAAGGGCATCCAGCCCGCCGTCGACGAGGCCATCGCGCAGTCGAACGCCGGCACCACCATCGACGCCACCACCCTCACCAAGCTCGAGGAGCACGGCACCGAGGTCGGCCACGACCACGGCGCCGAGCACGGCGCGGAGCACGGCTCCGAGGAGGCGGGCCACGAGGAGCACGCCGGTGAGGGCGAGGCCGGCGCCGACCCCCACATCTGGCTCGACCCCGTGAAGTACGGCGAGGTCGCCCAGGGCGTGGGCGCCGCCTTCGAGAAGGCCGACCCGGCCCACGCCGCCACGTACAAGGCGAACACCCAGGCCCTGATGACGAAGCTCGCCGCCCTGAACAGCGAGTTCCGGACGGGTCTGAAGAACACCTCCACCAAGACCTTCATCACCACCCACTCCGCCTTCGGCTACCTCGCCGAGCGCTACGGCCTGGAGCAGGAGGGCATCTCCGGCATGGACCCCGAGTCCGAGCCGAGCCCCGCCCGCATCAAGGAGCTCCAGGACATCGCGAAGAAGGACAAGGTCACCACCGTCTTCTTCGAGACCCTGGCCAGCGACAAGACCGCCAAGACCCTCGCGAGCGACACCGGTCTCAAGACCGACGTGCTCGACCCGCTGGAGGGAATCACGGACAAGTCCAAGGGCGATGACTACATCGAGGTCATGCAGTCCAACCTCGCCGCGCTGAAGAAGGCCCTCGGCGCGAAGTGAGCGCCCGTGGGGGCGAAGTGAGCGTGAAGTGATCCACACCCAGCAGGAGGCAGTCGTGAGCTCTCTCGTGAGCGACGAGCCCGTCATCTCCGTGCGCGGCGCCACCGCCGCCCTCGGCTCGCGCCCCGTCCTGCGCGGCGTCGACCTCACCGTGCACCGCGGTGAGGTCGTCGCGCTGCTCGGCGCCAACGGCTCCGGAAAGTCCACCGCCGTGCGCTCCGTCATCGGCCAGGTGCCGCTGACCGGCGGCACCATCGAGCTCTTCGGCACCCCGCAGAAGCGATTCCGCGACTGGTCCCGGGTCGGCTACGTCCCGCAGCGCACCACCGCCGCCAGCGGTGTCCCCGCGACCGTCCGCGAGGTCGTCTCCTCCGGCCGGCTGTCCCGCCGCAGGTTCGGCCTCATGACGAAGGCCGACCGGGCCGCGATAGCCCGGGCCATGGAGCTGGTCGGCCTCGACGACCGCGCCGGCGACTCCGTCGGCGCCCTCTCCGGCGGCCAGCACCAGCGCGTGCTGATCGCCCGCGCGCTCGCCTCCGAGCCCGAGCTGCTGATCATGGACGAGCCGATGGCCGGCGTCGACCTCGCCAGCCAGGAGATCCTCGCCGGCACCCTGCGCGAGCAGGTCGCCGGCGGCACCTCCGTCCTCCTCGTCCTGCACGAGCTCGGCCCGCTCGAGCCCCTCATCGACCGCGCGGTCGTGCTCCGCGACGGCTGCGTCGTCCACGACGGCCCGCCGCCCCGGGCCGTGGGCCAGCACGCCCTGCCCGGCCACGACCACGTCCACCCCCACGCGGCCGACGAGCCGCTCCGCACGGGACTGCTGACCTGACGATGGAATTCCTCGAACTCGCCTTCATGCAGCGGGCGCTCATCGCGGCCGTCCTCGTCGGCATCACCGCGCCCGCCGTCGGCGTCTACCTGGTCCAGCGCCGCCAGGCGCTGATGGGCGACGGCATCGGACACGTCGCCATGACCGGCGTCGGCCTCGGCTTCCTCATGTCCGCCAACCCGGTGTGGATGGCCACCCTGGTCGCCGTCGCCGGCGCGGTCGCCATGGAACTGATCCGGGCCTACGGCAAGACCCGCGGCGACCTCGCCCTCGCCCTGCTCTTCTACGGCGGCATGGCCGGCGGCGTCCTGCTGATCAACCTCTCGCCGACCGGCTCCAACGCCAACCTGAGCTCCTTCCTCTTCGGCTCGCTGTCCACGGTCTCCGCCGAGGACGTCACGTCGATCAGCGTGCTCGCCGCCTTCGTGGTCCTCGTCACCGTCGGCCTGCGCCGGCAGCTCTTCGCCGTCAGTCAGGACGAGGACTTCGCCCGCGTCACCGGCCTGCCGGTACGCGCCCTGAACCTGCTCATCGCGGTCACCGCCGCCGTGACCGTCACGGTCGCCATGCGGGTGGTCGGCCTGCTCCTGGTCAGCGCCCTGATGGTGGTGCCGGTCGCGGCCGCCCAGCAGCTGTCCCGGTCCTTCCGTACGACGTTCGTCCTCGCGGTCGTGATCGGCACCGGCGTCACCCTGTCCGGCACGATCACCTCGTACTACCAGGACGTGCCGCCCGGCGCGACGATCGTGCTGTTCGCGATCGGCGTGTTCATCGCGCTCGCGGTCCTCGCCGCCCCGCTGGCCAGACGCCGGGCCCGTGCCGCCGAGCGGGCCACCGCGGAGTGCGACGCACGATGCCTTCCGGCCACCCGCCGTCCCACGGACGACGTGAAGGTCTGACGGCGCAGCAACGGGGGGCTGGCAGAATGGCGGGGGCAGACAAGGATTCAAGGAGGCCCCCGTGGCGACGGCAGGACCCCCCGTAAAAGGCCGCTCGACCAAGCAGCGGGCCGCAGTCTCGGCAGCCCTGAACGAGGTGGACGAGTTCCGCAGCGCCCAGGAGCTGCACGACATGCTCAAGCACCGCGGCGACTCCGTCGGCCTCACCACCGTCTACCGCACGCTGCAGTCCCTCGCCGAGGCCGGCGAGGTCGACGCGCTGCGCACGAGCGACGGCGAGACGGTCTACCGCCGCTGCTCGACGGGCGACCACCACCACCATCTGGTGTGCCGCGTCTGCGGCAAGGCCGTGGAGGTGGAGGGCCCGGCGGTGGAGCAGTGGGCCGAGACGATCGCGGCGGAGCACGGCTTCGTGAACGTGGCGCACACGGTGGAGATCTTCGGCACGTGCGCGGAGTGCGCGGCGAAGTGACCTGACATACGAGAGGGCCCGCACCGACATCGTTCGGTGCGGGCCCTCTCGCGCGCTCAGAGGCGGGTGAGGTTCCGGTCCAGCAGGGCCCGGAGCCGGTCGACGTCGGCGGGGTCGGAGACGCCGCGCTTGGGCAGCGCGACCCAGACGTCCGGCCGCTCCGACGGAAACAGGACGAACTGCCTGGCCGTCTCGACGTACGCGTCGCAGTACGGCTCCACACCGGCGGCCTCGGCGCCGCCGCTCGGCGTCCCGGCATCCGACTCACAGGTCACCCCGTCCCCGTCGACCCGGGTCCGGAAGCCCCCTCGCCGGACGACCGCCGGCCAAACCCGAAGCGCGGAGACCCAGGGCGCGAGCGGCCACAAGAGGCCGGCGAACAGCCCGAGCCCCGCCAGGACGGTCTGGAACGCCGGCCCCATCACGCCGTACCCGAACCGGTCCCAGCCGGCCACGAAGAGCGCCAGGGCGGCCGTGGGCGGCAGCGCCCACCGCAGCTGCCGGAAATCACCGCGACGCATCGCAACGCGCATGGCGTCCGCCACGTCGGCGAGCGTCGGCGTGTAGACCAGCTCGACGGCCCTTCCGGCGGCCGATCCGACGGCCAGCTCGAAGAGCGGCTCGGCGGGCTCCGTCGGCCCGGCGCCCGCCGCGTCCGGTCTCACGCCTTGTCGAGGACCGCGAGGTCCGCCGGGTCCACGCCCCCGAACCGGCGGTCGCGCTGCGCGTACTCCACGCACGCGCGCCACAGGTCGCGGCGGTCGAAGTCGGGCCACAGGACGTCCTGGAAGACCATCTCGGCGTACGCGCTCTGCCAGATCAGGTAGTTCGACGTGCGCTGCTCGCCGCTCGGCCGCAGGAAGAGGTCCACGTCCGGCATGTCCGGGTAGTAGAGGTACTTCTGGATCGTCTTCTCGGTGATCTTCGCCGGGTCGAGCCTGCCCGCCTTCACGTCCTCGGCCAGCGCCTGCGCCGCGTCGGTGAGCTCGGCCCGCCCGCCGTAGTTCATGCAGAAGTACAGCGTGAGCTTGGTGTTGTCCTTGGTCTGCTCCTGGGCGACCTGGAGCTCCTTGGCCACCGACTTCCACAGCTTGGGCATGCGGCCCACCCAGCGCACCCGGACGCCGAGCTCGTCGAGCTGGTCGCGGGTCTTGCGGATGAAGTCCCGGTTGAAGTTCATCAGGAAGCGCACCTCCTCGGGCGAGCGCTTCCAGTTCTCCGTGGAGAAGGCGTACAGCGAGATCGAGCCGACGCCCATCTCGATCGCGCCCTGGAGCACGTCGAGCACCTGCTCGGCGCCGACCTTGTGGCCCTCGGTGCGCGGCAGGCCGCGCTCCTTGGCCCAGCGGCCGTTGCCGTCCATGACGATCGCGACGTGCTCGGGCACGAGCTCGGGCTGGAGCTTCGGCGGGCGGGCCCCGGAGGGGTGCGGCTCGGGGGTCCTGTACTCCCGTCGCTGGCGCCCGAGGAGTCGTGCGATGGCCATGGCGTGGTCTCTCCTAGCTCTTCTCTACGTACCGCAGCGAGCGCAGCCCGCGCTCCAGGTGCCAGTGCAGATAGGCGGACACCAGTCCGCTGCCCTCCCTGACGTGACGCGGCTCGGCCGCGTCCGCCGTCTCCCAGTCGCCGGTGAGCAGCGCGCTGAGCAGGCCTACGGCCTCCGCAGAGGGTACGACGCTTCCGGGCACCCGGCAGTCCGCGCAGATCACTCCGCCCGCTGCGACCGAAAAGAAGCGGTTCGGCCCGTGAAGTCCGCATTTGGCGCAGTCTTCGAAGCTGGGCGCGTAGCCGTTGACGGCGAGCGAGCGGAGCAGGAAGGCGTCGAGGATGAGGTGCGGGGCGTGCTCGCCGCGGGCGAGGGTGCGCAGGCCGCCCACGAGCAGCAGGTACTGCTGTACGGCCGGCTCGCCCTCGTGGTCGGTGAACCGTTCCGCCGTCTCCAGCATCGCGGTGCCCGCCGTGTACCGGGCGTAGTCGGTGACGATGCCGCTGCCGTACGCGGCGATGGTCTCGCTCTGCGTGCACAGCGGGAGCCCGCGCCCGACCAGCTCACTCCCGCGGGCGAAGAACTGCACGTCCACGTGCGAGAACGGTTCGAGTCGCGCCCCGAACTTCGACTTCGTCCGGCGCACGCCGCGCGCGACGGCGCGTACGCGTCCGTGACCGCGCGTGAGCAGCGTGATGATGCGGTCCGCTTCACCCAGCTTCTGGGTGCGCAGCACGATGCCGTCGTCGCGGAACAGACTCATGGAGTCATTGTCCCGTACGGCGAGGGAGCCCCGGGCGGGTACCCGGTACCCGGGGGCTCCCCGCGCGCCCGAAGCGGCTCAGTAGCCGCCGGCGTGGACGAGGTGGCCGTAGTGGCGCCCGCTGACCGGTGCGTTCGGGTCACCCGCGAAGCCGTACGAGGCGGGCTGGGCGGCGGCGTCGGCGAGGAGCTGCGCGGCCACGGCGGCCGGGGACGGGTCCGCGCACCGCCCGGCGGCGAGGCACAGCGCGGCCGCGCCGGCCACGTGCGGTGAGGCCATGGAGGTGCCGGAGTAGACCGTCGTTCCGGTACTCCGGCGCGTGGACCGGACGCACACGCCCGGACCGGCGATGGTGTGGGCGGCGTCAGCGGTGCTCACGGCGAAGTTGGAGAAGTTCGCCGCGGTGTCGTCCCGGTTGCTCGTCCGGCAGGTCGCGGCGGCGCCGCCGCCGGGCTGCCCGTCGAAGTCGGCCATCGCGGTCACGGTGAGGACCTCGTCGAAGGCCGCCGGGGTGTGGTCGGCGAGGTCGTCGGTGTCGTTGCCGGCCGCGACCACGACCGTGACGCCGGCGACGTTCACGCGGCAGATCGCCTGGTGCTCGGGGTCGTCGTTGCTGAAGCCACAGTTGCCGTCGTCGGCGCCGTCGCCGCCGAGGCTCATGTTCGCGACCTTGATGCCGAGCGGGACGGCGTTCCGCACCAGCCAGTCGAGCCCGCAGACAATGGTGGAGGTGAATCCGCCGCCGCTGGCGCCGAGGACCTTCACCGCGTACAGCCGGGCGCCGGGCACGACCCCGACGACGTCGTCGCCGTTGTCCCTGGCGGCGACCGTGCCGGCCACATGGGTGCCGTGGCCGTTGTTGTCCCGCCACGCACCGGGCCGCGAGGGATCCATGCAGTTGAACCCGCCGGCCACGTTGAGGTCGGGGTGCCGGTCGTCGATCCCGGTGTCGAGGACCGCCACCGCGGTGTCGACGTCACCCGTCCCGTTCCCGGCGGCCGTGGTGCTCACGTCGGCCTGGATCCGGTCCACACCGGCCGGCAGCACCTGCTGGGTGGCGCGTACGGGCGCGTCGACGGCCACCGTCCGCACGCCCTCGGCCGCGCGCAGCTCGGCGACCCGGGACTCCGGGACCACGGCCGAGTACCCGACGAGCGCGTCCCGGTACCGCAGCCCCGCCTGCACCCCGTAGGCCCGGCCGTGCTGCCGGATGACCGCTTCGAGCCGGTCGCGCGCCGAGTCCTCCAGCAAGATCACGTACCGCCCCTCGGGCTGGGCCGCCCGCGCCTCCGTCACCCCCGCCCCGGAGAGTCCCCCCGCCAGCAGCGCTCCCGCCGCCGCGGACACCGCCACCAGCCGATACACCGGTCTCACCATGCCGAACACCTCGATTGCTTTCGTGGTCAACGAACTGCGAACCGACCGAACGGGGTTCGCGGCGACCACGTAACCGGGACGGCGAAGCGTCTGCAGCGCAGGAGAGGCGGATGGACTAACAGGCCGGGGGACGACGACACCCCACCCGACCGGGCCGGGCCGTCTTCACCGGGCCGGAGCCCCGCACGCCGTCACGGCACCTCGCCCCGGCTGCGCGCGTTCGCGTGCGCGGTGGCGGCGCGCAGCCGCTCGGCGGCGGTCGCGACCCGGACGCCGTCCGGCTCGCAGTCCCACTCGCGCCCGCCGCCGATCGGCCGGACCTGGAGGTAGGGACCCTCGTGCCCCATCACGGTGCCGACCTTGCCGGTGCGGATGTCGACGACGTACGCGCCGATGGGCGGTTTCATTCGCGTCCCCCTTCGTCCATGGGCGTGAGCGCGGCGGCGAGCAGCCGTGCCGTGGCCGCCGTACAGCGCCCGAGCTCGATCAGCGGCCGGGGAGGATCGGCGGCGAGAGTCACGGCGTCGAGCCCGAGCGAGGGAAGCGTGATTCCGGCCCGTCCGAGCGCGTCGCGCAATTCCCTCACCGCCTCCCGCACCTCTTCAGTTTCCGTCGGCCGCATGCTGTCTTCCTTCACCAACGCGCTCCTTTCCGAATCCATTTCCCGCTTTCCGCATCCAGGGTGGTGGCGGATCCGTAGAATCGGCAGACGCGCTGGGGCTACAAGTGCGGTGTGGGGTTCGGGAGTTAATCCATGGCCAAAGCCAAGCGGGAAGAAGTGTGGGAGTTCTTCGGAGAGCTCCTGAAGGAACGCCGGGAGGCGGCGGGGCTCTCACAGAACGAGCTGGGGGCACGGGTGTTCGTCTCGGGGGCGTACATCGGCCTGTTCGAGCAGGGAATCAGGAAGCCGCAGCTGGAGCTGGCCCAGAGATTCGACGAGGTCCTACAAACCGGCGGTATTTTCGAACGGACCTGGCGGAAGCTGATCGACAAGTCGCCGTACGCGGAATACTTCAACGCGGCGGCGGAGCTGGAGGCCGTGGCGACGAAGATCTGCGAGTTCGCGCCGACGGTGGTGCCGGGACTGCTGCAGACGCCGGAGTACGCGCGGACGGTGACGCTGGCGGCAAATCCGTTCGCGACGGAGGAGTACGTCGAAGAAAAGGTCACCTCTCGGATCAAACGGCAGGCGATCCTCAAGGACGCCACAAGGCCCGAGTATTGGGTCACCTTGCACGAGAACGCCGTACGCGCCCCCGTGGGCGGCCCGGCGGCCATGGCCGCACAACTGGAGCACATCGCGACACTGATCCGGCAACGGTGGGTGCTGGTGACGGTGCTGCCGCGCACTACGGGAGCGCACGCCTCCATGGACGGCTCGCTCCGACTCATGGAGTTCATCGATCAGCCGCCAACGGCGTATACGGAGACATCGTTTTCGGGAACGCTCGTCGAAGATCCGGCTGTGGTGAAGCGCGCCCAGCGCGCCTACGATCTGCTCAGGGTCGCCGCCTTGTCGCCGGAGGCGTCCCTGGCCCTGATCGAGTCGGCGGCGGAGGACTTCAGACGATGCGCAAGTACGACCTGACCAACGCCCACTGGTTCAAGAGCTCCCACAGCAACAGCCAGGGCGGCGACTGCGTCGAAGTCACCTACGACTTCGCCGGCGCCACCGCCTGGCGCAAGAGCTCCTACAGCAACGGCGAAGGCGGCAACTGCCTCGAAGTCCTCGACAACATCCCCGGTGTCGTCCCCGTCCGTGACAGCAAGGTCCCCGACGGCCCCGCGCTCGTCGTCCCCGCCGCCGCCTGGGCCGCGTTCGTGGCCGGCGTCAAGGGGTGACGGGGGTACCTCATGATCTTCCTGGGGCGCGACTCATGACGGACACGACGTACCCCCGCCCCACGATCGAGGTCGACGACCGCCTCGCCCTCCGTCGTCCCGAGCACCCCGCCGACCTGCCCGAGCTGCACCAGCTCGTCGACGAGTCCGTCGAGCACCTGCGGCCGTGGATGGACTGGGCCGAGGACCACAGCCCGGAGTGGACGGCCCACTACCTCTCGCGGCGGGCCGAAAGGTGGGCGGAGGGCGCGGAGTTCACGTACGTCATCGTGCTCGACGGGGCGATGGTCGGCGCGTGCAGTCTGCACCGGCGCGAGGAGACGCCCGACGACGCGTACGAGATCGGTTACTGGCTCCACCCCGCCGCCACCGGTCGGGGTCTGGCCGCCCGGGCCGCGCGGGCCCTCGTCGGCGAGGGGTTCCGGCTGCCCGGCGTCCAGCGGCTGCTGGTCCTGCACATGCCGGAGAACCACGCGAGCGCCGCCGTCCCGGCGAAGCTCGGCTTCACCGAGCTGGCGCCGCTGCGGGAGGACGAGGGCGAGTTCCGGGTCTGGGAGCTCACGCGGAGCCAGGGCCAGGGTTAGGAGGCCCCTCCCCCGGGCGGCTCCTCCGCCGACGCCTCCGCCCGGGCCTCGTCGAAGGCGGCCGTGAGGTCCGCGGTCTGGGGCTTGCTGGTCAGGATGGCGCGGGCCTGCTGGGCGGCGCGGGTGATGCTCTCGGAGACGAAGTCGGCGAAGCGGGCGATGTTCTCCAGGCGGATGCCGGCGGGGGTGTCACGGCCGAGGACGACGACGCCCTGCCGCGCGGTCTCGGTGACGTGGGCGGTGGCGCGGGCGCTGGCCATGACCGACTCGTACCAGACGTCGTCGTCGACGATGTAGCGCTCCCGGCGGCCCTCCGCGCGGTCGCGGCGCACGAGGCCCTGGCTCTCCAGGAACGCGACGGCCTTGGACACCGAGGCGGGGCTCACCTGGAGGCGCTGCACCAGCTCGGGCGCGGTGAGGCTGCCCTCGTCGCTGATGGTGATGGAGGCCATGACCCTGGCCATCATCTTGGGCATGCCCGACTGCATGAGGACGGTCGTGAACATCTCCTCGTACGCGCGCACGGCCTCGACGTCCCTGCCGTAGGCCTCCTCGTGCGCGGCGGGGCCGGCCCCGGCTCCGGTGCCGCGCGGTGACGTCTGCTTGCGGCGCTGGGCGCGGTGTTCGGTGGCGCGGTGGGCGAGGTCGGCGCGGTAGCCGGCGGGGCCGCCGTTGCGCATGACCTCACGGGTGACGGTGGACGTCGGGCGGTCGAGGCGCCGGGCGATCTCCGCGTAGGCGAGTCCGTCGGCCAGTCCGAGGGCGATCTGCTGACGTTCGGGCTGGGTGAGCCTGCCTCCGGGCATCGCGGCCTCCTTCAGGGTGCGTGGTCTGCCCCACTATAGCGTTCACCTTCACTCCATTGCAACGAGCTATGAGGCTGACGTTGCGTTACTCGCAAACCCGTTGCAACGATTTCCCTGTCCTGACCTGCGATTAATGGGTTGATGCGCAACAAGCCTGTTGCCGGATGAGTGAAGGCAACGTAGCTTTTCCCATGTCGGAAACCCCGACAGCGACAACGGGAACACCCCCGAGACCAAGGAACCCACCATGCAGAAGTTCGCCACCCCGGCCACCACCACCGCCCTCTCCGCCGTCCTCGACATCCCCGCCGGCCACATCCGCCTCATCGCCGCCGACCGCACCGACGCCACCGTCGAGGTCCTGCCCGCCAACCCCGCCAAGAGCCGCGACATCAAGGCCGCCGAGGACATCCGGATCGACTACACCGACGGCGTCCTGGCCATCACCGCCCCGCCGGCGAAGAACCAGCTCTTCGGCCCCTCCGGCTCCGTCGAGATCACCGTCCAGCTGCCCACCGGCTCCCGCGTCGAAGCCCACGGCGCCGCCGCCGACCTCCGCGGCGTCGGACGCCTCGGCGACGTCACCGTCACCGCCGCCCAGGGCCCCGTCAAGATCGACGAGGCCACCAGCCTCCACGCCACCCTCCAGGACGGCGACATCACCGTCGGCCGCCTCAACGGCCCCGCCCGGATCAGCACCCAGCGCGGCGACATCCGCGTCACCGAGGCCGACCGCGGCACCGTCACCCTCAGCACCCAGAAGGGCGACATCACCATCGCCACCGCCCCCGGCACCTCCGCCACCCTCGACGCCGGCACCTCCTACGGCCGCATCCACAACAGCCTCACCAACACCGAAGGCCCCCACGCCGCCCTCGCCATCCACGCCACCACCTCCTACGGCGACATCACCGCCCGCAGCCTCTGACCCGTACCGCCGCCGCGCGACACAAGGAGCACCCATGACCGCCCTGGCCATCTCGGCGACCGCACTGCGCAAGTCCTACGGCGACAAGACCGTGCTCGACGGCATCGACCTGGCCGTCCCGGAAGGCACGATCTTCTCCCTGCTCGGCCCGAACGGCGCCGGCAAGACCACCGCCGTCAAGATCCTCTCCACCCTCGTCGCGCCCGGGCCCGGCAGCGGCCGGATCGCCGTCGGCGGTCACGAACTCGCCGCCGATCCGCAGGCGGTGCGTGCGGCGATCGGTGTCACGGGTCAGTTCTCCGCCGTCGACGGTCTGATCACCGGCGAGGAGAACATGTGGCTCATGGCGGACCTGCACCACCTGCCGAAGCGGGAGGGGCGGCGGGTGACCGCGGAGCTGCTGGAGCGCTTCGACCTGACCGAGGCGGCGAAGAAGCCCGCGTCGACGTACTCGGGCGGCATGAAGCGGCGCCTCGACATCGCGATGACGCTGGTCGGCGATCCGCGGATCATCTTCCTCGACGAGCCGACCACCGGTCTCGACCCGCGTTCCCGGCACAACATGTGGCGGATCATCAGGGAGCTCGTGACGGACGGCGTGACCGTCTTCCTCACCACGCAGTACCTGGCGGAGGCCGACGAGCTCGCCGACCGCATCGCGGTCCTCAACGACGGGAGGATCGCCGCCGAGGGCACGGCGGAGGAGCTGAAGCGGCTCGTCCCGGGCGGGCACGTCCGCCTCCGCTTCACCGACCCGGTCGCGTACACGAGGGCCGTCGCGGCCCTGACCGACGCCGCCCGCGACGACGAGTCCCTCACCCTCCAGCTCCCGAGCGACGGCAGCCAGCGCGCGCTGGCCGGCGTGCTCGCCCGGCTGGACTCGGCCGGCGTCGAGGCCGACGAGCTGACCGTCCACACGCCCGACCTCGACGACGTGTTCTTCGCCCTGACCGGCGGCGGCGCCGCCGGCACCCACATCCCGAACCAGTCCGACCAGCCCGGCCAGCCCGGCCAGCCCGGCCAGCCCGGACAGTCACCCCAGTCCCACCAGTCCGCCCAATCCGGCCCGTCCACGGAGGTTGTCCGATGAGTTCCCTGTCCCTCGCCGTGCGCGACTCGTCCACGATGCTCCGCCGCAACCTGCTGCACGCCCGGCGCTATCCCTCGCTCACGCTGAACCTGCTGCTCACACCGATCATGCTGTTGCTGCTGTTCGTCTACGTCTTCGGCGACACCATGAGCGCCGGCATCGGCGGCAGCGGCGCCGACCGCGCCGACTACATCGCCTACCTCGTCCCCGGCCTGCTGCTGATGACCATCGGCAGCACCACCATCGGCACCGCGGTCTCCGTCGCCAACGACATGACCGAGGGCATCATCGCCCGCTTCCGCACCATGGCCATCCACCGCGGCTCCGTCCTCGTCGGACACGTCGTCGGCAGCGTCCTGCAGTCCGTGGCCAGCGTCGTCCTGGTCGGCGCCGTCGGCTTCGCCATCGGCTTCCGCTCCACCGACGCCACCGCCGTCGAATGGCTCGCCGCCTTCGGACTCCTCGTGCTCTTCGCCCTCGCCCTCACCTGGATCGCCGTCGGCATGGGCCTCGTCAGCCCGAACGCCGAGGCCGCCAGCAACAACGCGATGCCCCTGATCTTCCTGCCGCTGATCTCCAGCGCGTTCGTCCCGGTCGACGCCATGCCGGGCTGGTTCCAGCCCATCGCCCAGTACCAGCCCTTCACCCCCGCCATCGAAACCCTGCGCGGACTGCTCCTCGGCACCGAAATCGGCCACAACGGCTGGCTCGCCGCCGCCTGGTGCGTGGGCCTCGCGGTACTCGGCTACCTCTGGTCGACGTCGAAGTTCGACGACCAGAAGTGACAGCCGGGACGAGCCGTCCGCGGCAGCCCGCGAGCACGGAACGTGCGCACCGACCTCCGAGACGGACTTATGGAAGCCATAAGTCCGTCTTATGGGGCCATAGACCGGGGGCGGGTACTCCTCCGCGATCAGGATTATTTAGGGTGACCTAAGTGGCGGCGCCTTCGCCGCCACGTCGCTTGCGAAGGGAAACCAGTCATGCCCCGCCCCCTCCGGGTCGCGATCGTCGGCGCCGGCCCCGCCGGGATCTACGCCGCTGATGCGCTGCTGAAGTCCGAGGCCGCCGCCGAACCGGGTGTGTCCATCGACCTCTTCGAGCGGATGCCGGCCCCGTTCGGCCTCATCCGCTACGGCGTGGCGCCCGACCACCCGCGGATCAAGGGCATCATCACCGCCCTCCACCAGGTCCTCGACAAGCCGCAGGTCCGTCTCTTCGGCAACGTGAACTACGGCACCGACGTGCACCTCGACGACCTGCGCTCCTTCTACGACGCGGTGGTCTTCTCCACCGGCGCCATGTTCGACCGCGAGCTGCGCATCCCCGGTGTCGAGCTCGACGGCTCCCTCGGCGCCGCCGACTTCGCCTCCTGGTACGACGGCCACCCCGACGTCCCGCGCACCTGGGACCTGTCCGCCGAGAAGGTCGCCGTCCTCGGCGTGGGCAACGTGGCCCTCGACATCGCCCGCATCCTCGCCAAGACCGCCGACGAGCTGCTGCCGACCGAGATCCCGCCGAACGTCTACGAGGGCCTCAAGGCCAACAAGGCTGTGGAGATCCACGTCTTCGGCCGCCGCGGCCCGGCGCAGGCCAAGTTCAGCCCCATGGAGCTGCGCGAGCTGGACCACTCCCCCAACATCGAGGTCATCGTCAACCCCGAGGACATCGACTACGACGAGGGCTCGATCGCCGAGCGGCGCAAGAACAAGCAGACCGACATGGTCGCCAAGACCCTGGAGAACTGGGCGATCCGCGACGTCGGCGACCGCCCGCACAAGCTCTTCCTGCACTTCTTCGAGTCCCCGGTCGAGATCCTCGGTGAGGACGGCAAGGTCGTCGGCCTGCGCACCGAGCGCACCGAGCTGGACGGCACCGGCAACGTCAAGGGCACGGGCCAGACCACCGACTGGGACGTCCAGGCCGTCTACCGCGCCGTCGGCTACCTCTCCGACGAGCTGCCCAAGCTGCCGTGGGACACCGTCAGCGGCACCGTCCCGGACGAGGGCGGCCGGGTGATCGAGGAGGGCGGCGAGCACATGGCCTCCACCTACGTCACCGGCTGGATCCGGCGCGGCCCGGTCGGCCTCATCGGCCACACCAAGGGCGACGCGAACGAGACCGTGGCCAACCTGCTGGACGACTTCGCCAACGGCCGGCTGCTCACGCCCGAGACCCCGGAGGAGGACGCGGTCGTGTCCTTCCTGGAGGGCAAGGGCATCACGTACACGACGTGGGAGGGCTGGTACGCGCTCGACGCCGCCGAGAAGGCGCTGGGCGAGCCGCAGGGCCGCGAGCGCGTGAAGATCGTCGAGCGCGAGGACATGCTGCGCGCGAGCGGCGTCGAACTCGCCTGACACCCGCCCGGTGCCGGCCTCGCGCCGGTCCCGTACCGGCCCGGCGGCCGTCCGGCCAGCCGCGGTTCCCTCCCGGTCCTATTCTGAAAGGGCCGGGAAGGAGCCGTCATGGCCGTTCTGGAGCGGGCCAGGAGCGCGGCGGCCCGCGAGGACTGGGCCGGTGCGTACCGGCTCCTGCACGAGGCCGACCGGCATCCCGCCGGCGCGCTGACCCCCGGTGACCTCGACGTGCTCGCGGACTCCGCGTGGTGGTCGGGCCGGGTCGAGGAGTCCGTCGCGGCCCGGCTGCGGGCGCACGCGGCGTACGTGGCCGAGGGCGACTGGCGCGGCGCCGGGCTCACCGCGTGGTGGCTGTCCTTCGAGTACCGCCGCCTCGGCCGGCCGGCCGCCGCCGCGGGCTGGCTGCATCGCGCCCGGCACCAGCTGGAGGGCCGGCCCGACTGCCCCGAGCAGTGCTTCCTCGCCTGGACGGACACGGAGGAGGCCGACGGGCACCACGACCCGGCCGCGGCCCTCGCCGCCGCCCACCGCATGACCCGCCTCGCCCTGCGCTCCGGCAGCCCCGACCTCCTCGCCCTCAGCCGCCACGCGGAGGCCTCCGTCCTCCTCGCCCAGGGCCGGCGCGCGGAGGCCTTCGCCCTCCTCGACGAAGCGATGGCCTCGGTGACGGCGGGCGAACTGAGCGGCCTGTTCACCGGCCGGCTCTACAGCCTGGCCCTCACCCGGTGCATGTCGGCCGCGGACCTGCGCCGCGCGGTCGCGTGGACGGACGCGGCGATGGCCTGGTGCGCGGCCCCCGGCAACCCCTTCCGCGGCCTGTGCCGCATCCACCACGTCGAGGTGCTCGACCTGCTCGGGGAGTGGGCGCGGGCGGAGGAGGCGGCGCGGCTGGTGTGCCAGGAGGTGTTCGTCGACTCGCTGGACACGGCGGCGGCCGCCTCGTACGCGGCCGGGGAGATCCAGCGGCGGCAGGGGCGCCTGGAGGAGGCGGCGCGGTCGTACGGCAGGGCGTACGAACTGGGCCGGGTGCCGCAGCCGGGGCTCGCGCTGCTGCGGCTCGCGCAGGGGCGCGCGGACACCGCGCTCGCGGGGCTGCGGCTCGCGCTCGACTGCCAGTCCGACCCGGCGCACGACCTGCTGGGCCGGGCCCGGCTGCTCGCCGCGCTGACCGAGACGAGCCTCGCGCTCGGTGACCCGGCCGCGGCCGCCGAAGCCGCCACCGGGCTCGAACGGCTCGCCTCCCCCGACGTGCCGCTGCTCTCCGCGATGGCGGCGACCGCCCGCGGCTCCGTCACGCTCGCGCCCGCGCCGCTGCGGCGTGCCCTGTCGCTCTGGCTCCGGCTGCGCGTGCCGTACGAGGCGGCGCAGGTGCGGATGCTGCTCGCGGCGGCCGACCGCGCGGCCGGGGACGAGGAGGCGGCCCGCCTCGGTCTGCTCGCCGCCCGCGCGGCCTTCGACCGCCTCGGCGCCGTACCGGACTCCCGCCGCGCCGCCGCCCTGCTGGCCGGCCGGCCGCCGCGGCGGCTGCCCGGCGGGCTGTCGGTGCGCGAGGCGGAGGTCCTGCGGCTCGTGGCCTCGGGCGCGAGCGACCGGGACGTGGCCCGGGAGCTGGTGATCAGCGAGCACACGGTCGCCCGCCACCTGCACAGCATCTTCGCCAAGCTGGCCGTCTCGTCCCGTACGGCGGCGACGGCGTACGCGTACGCCAACGGCCTGGCCTAGGCCGTCTCTTCCGGATCTTGGCCGGGTCCGCGACGCCTAGCCCGACCCCGCGCCGTGGCGGTCGCGGTCCTCAGCCGACCTTGCGTGCCGTCGCGAGCAGCCGCGCCGTGTCGTCCGCGCACAGCGCGAGCGCGTTGCCGACGGTGGTGAGGACCTCCCGCTCGGCGGGGCTGTACGGGCCGTCCGCGAGGGCGATCAGCGCGCCCTGGAGCAGGATCGATTCGCGGCCGGAGGGGGCCAGGTGCGGCGAGAGCGGTTCGAGCGCCTCGTGGAGCTCGATGGCGAGGGCCGCTCCTCCGCTGCTGACGTCCGGCAGGAAGCGGCCGGTGTCGGCGGCGAGCGCCTCCACCAGCTCGACGAGCTGGAGCCCGGTGCAGTCGGCGAACCCGGCCGCCCGCACGCCGCCCACGGCGATGTCGACGGCGGTACGGGAGGAGGTGCCGCCGGCCGCGAGGACGGCCAGGGCCACGGTGTGCACGGCGTCGCGCAGCATCCCGGAGAACCGGCTCGTGGTCGGGTGCGCCAGCACGTCCGTACCGAAGTGGGTGTGGCAGGCGGCGCACTCCACGACCGGGCCGGCGTGGCCCCGGGGCAGCAGCGGCACGCCGAGGACGGCGAACCGGCGGCGGCCGGTGCGGCGCCGGTAGTTGCGGTCGCCGCCGCACTCCTCGCAGAAGAACTCGCCGTCGCCGATCGTGTTCCACGAGGTGCGAATTCCGCAGAGAACCCTGCTCCGGTCCCGTGACTTCCGCGCTGACCGCACGCCGCACCTCCTTAACGTCCCGGCAACACCGCCGGCGTTGGCGTGATGTTAGCCACATCGATGATGTGGCGTCAGCACCTCGTCAGCAGAACGCCAGGGAGATGGCCGAGACCCGCCGGGCCCCCGCGGGCCTCAGGAGACCCGCCTGCGCAGCTTCGCGAAGGCCAGAAGGCCGCCACCCAGCACGACCACGCCCGCGGCGACCCCGATCGCGCCAGGTCCGAAGGACGAACCGGTCCGGGCGAGATCACCCTCCGGGGTGGACGACGGCGTGGGCGCGGGCGCCGCGGCCGACGTGGACGATGAGGGGGTCGGGGCGGAAGTGGCCGGAGTGGACGGCTTCGGGGAGGCGGTGTCGGTGGGCGACGACGGGGTCGCGGGGGCCGTCGGCACGGGGGTGTCGGTCGGCTGCGGCTGCTCCGGGGTGACGACCGGGCCGGGCTGCTTCCCGCCGGGGAGGCAGCCGGTGAAGGTCATGTGGTGGGTTTCGGCGCCGGGGACGGTGAGCAGGTTCCTGGCGATGACGGAGCCGTTGACGTGGCCGGGGCCGGTGTTCGCACCGCCCATGGCGACGGTGGCGTTCGGCGCGAGGAGGGTGCCGGGCCAGGAGGTGTGGTTCTTCTTCACGCTGGTGGCCTGCGGGAAGTTCCACAGCAGCTTGGCGCGGATCTGCCGGTAGGCGTCAGCGGGCACGGAGTAGTCGTCGACGACGGGCGCGCCGCCGTCGAGGTTCTTGTAGTAGACGCCGTAGGTGGCGGAGCTGTTCATGTCGTAGGAGGTGCCGAGCACGTTCACCAGGGTCGAGGCGCCCACGGGGACGTCCAGGGTGATCGCGCGGGCCTTCTCCAGGTCGGCGGCGTTCACGGCGAAGACGTTGAGCCGCTTGTCCGCGCCGGTGAGGAACAGGCCGTCGCCGGAGGCGGCGACGGTGCCGGTGGGGGCGACGGCGGCCCAGCCGGCGGACAGGGTGCGCAGGGAGCCGAACTCCTTGCCGAAGTCGACCGGGGACGGGCCTTCCTTGACCTTGTCGCCGTCGACTCCGAAGCCGGAGCCCTTGGCGGAGCGGTCGACGACCTTGCCGGCGATGCCCGTGCCGTTGTCGAGGACGACCTGGTTGGCGTGGAGGGTGCCACCGACGACGAGGCTGTGCCCGCCGGGCAGGGCGGCGAGGTCGGCGGCGGTCAGCTTGTGGCCGACGGAGAAGCCGTGGCCGGTCTTCGCGTCGCCGAAGTGCGCGTCGCCGCCGACCGCGACGGCGCCCTCGGAGTCCGAGTAGCGGGTCGAGTCCTGCTCCACGAACTCGGCGTACCGGCCGGCCGTGCCCAGCGGGTTCGTCGCGCATTCCGTGGCGGCGGAGGCGGTGGGGGCCCAGGTGAGGGCGGCACCGGTCACGGCGAGGACGGCGGCCACGGCGGCGGGCGTGCGCATGCGGAACTCCAGGTCGGGAGTGCGGGGAGGAGGCGTGTCCGAGTGGACGAGCCGACCTTCCGCCAGACCCTGATGTGCCGTCAACACACCTGATATGACAGCGATTCCGGCATGTCCGCACCATCTTCCTTAAGCGAACCTGAAACCGTGACGCACCTCACTAAAGCGGCCGCCCCGCACTCCTCGGAGGAGTGCGGGGCGGCCGGGGAAGGGGCGTCGGCGCGTGGCGGAAGGGCGTCAGCGCGCGGAGCGGTTGACCGCCGAGACGACGGCCTTCAGGGAGGCGCGGGTCGTGTTGGCGTCGATGCCGATGCCCCACAGGACCTTGCCGTCGATGGCGCACTCGATGTACGAGGCGGCCTGCGCGGACGCGCCCTCGCTCATCGTGTGCTCCTGGTAGTCCAGCAGGCGGGCGTCCACGCCGATCGCCTGCAGCGCGGCGAAGAAGGCGGAGATCGGACCGTTGCCGGAGCCGGTCAGGACGGTCTCGACGCCGTCGACGACCGCCTCGACCTTCAGGGTGTCGGTGCCGTCCGTGTCGGAGGTGGACTGGCCGGAGCGCAGCTGGATGCGGCCCCACGGGTTGTCCGGGTTGGGCAGGTACTCGTCCTGGAAGACGGACCAGATCTCCTTCGGCGTGACCTCGCCGCCCTCGGCGTCGGTCTTCGCCTGGATGATCTTCGAGAACTCGATCTGCATCCGGCGCGGCAGGTCCAGCTTGTGGTCGTTCTTCAGGACGTACGCGATGCCGCCCTTGCCGGACTGCGAGTTGACGCGGATGACGGCCTCGTAGGAGCGGCCGACGTCCTTCGGGTCGATCGGCAGGTACGGGACGGCCCACTCGATCTCGTCGACGGTCTTGCCCTGGGCGGCCGCGTCGGCCTCCATGGCGTCGAAGCCCTTCTTGATGGCGTCCTGGTGGGAGCCGGAGAAGGCGGTGTAGACCAGGTCGCCCGCGTACGGGTGGCGCGGGTGGACCTCCATCTGGTTGCAGTACTCGCTGGTGCGGCGGATCTCGTCGATCTGCGAGAAGTCGATCTGCGGGTCGACGCCCTGGCTGAACAGGTTCATGCCCAGGGTCACCAGGTCGACGTTGCCGGTGCGCTCGCCCTGGCCGAACAGGCAGCCCTCGATGCGGTCGGCGCCGGCCATGATCGCCAGCTCGGCCGCCGCCACGGCCGTACCGCGGTCGTTGTGCGGGTGGACGGACAGGCAGACGTACTCGCGGCGGGTCAGGTTGCGGGACATCCACTCGAAGCGGTCCGCGTGCGTGGACGGCGTCGAGCGCTCCACGGTGGCGGGCAGGTTGAGGATGATCTCGCGGCCCGGGCCGGGCTGCCAGACGTCGCAGACCGCCTCGCAGACCTCCAGGGCGAAGTCCAGCTCGGTGTCGGTGAAGATCTCCGGGCTGTACTGGTAGCCGAAGGTGGTCTCCGGGCCCAGCAGCTTCTCGGCGTACTCCATGACCAGGCGGGTGCCGTCGACCGCGATCTGCTTGATGTCGTCCTTCGAGCCGCGGAAGACGACCCGGCGGAAGGTGGGCGCGGTCGCGTTGTACAGGTGGACGGTGGCGCGCCGGGCGCCGACCAGGGACTCCACGGTCCGCTCGATCAGGTCCTCGCGGGCCTGGGTCAGTACGGAGATGGTGACGTCGTCCGGGATCGCGCCCTCTTCGATGATCGAGCGCACGAAGGCGAAGTCGGTCTCGCCGGAGGACGGGAAGCCGACCTCGATCTCCTTGTAGCCCATGCGGACCAGCAGGTCGAACATCTCGCGCTTGCGGGCCGGGCTCATCGGGTCGATCAGCGCCTGGTTGCCGTCGCGCAGGTCGGTCGACAGCCAGCGGGGCGCCTTGGTGATGCGCTGCTCGGGCCAGGTGCGGTCCGGGATGTCGACGGCCTCGTACTGCCCGTACTTGTGCACCGGCATGCCCGACGGCTTCTGCAGGTGCGTCGCGTTGGTGACGGGCGTCGGACGGCTGATGAAGGGCGACTGGGACATTGCGTAGGGCTCCTCAGGGGTCCTGCGGGAAGGACGGCCGACTGTCGAACGCAACACCGAAACCCGCGGGGAGGGGGTCGGCCTACGACTACAGGCCCTCGCCGCGGCAGCTAAGGAGAAGCAGCCCGAAACGCATGATGTGCGTCACCATAGCCCAGGACCGGCGGAGGCGGACGTCCCGTTTCAGTATGCGGGACGGCTCCCACGTCAAGGGAGAAAGGTGACCCATCACTCCATTTCGCCAATCGCCGTCGCTGCTCGTGACAGTGGGGCCACGCAGTGCCACATTGCAGGGATGACTCCCCACACGTCTGCCGACCGCCCCGTCCTCTGCTCGATCGTGCCGCCGCACATGCTGGAGCGGCTCGCCGAGTCCGACAATCCGGCCTTCGCCGAGGCCGCCCAGCGCACCCTCCTCGTGGACGCCACCCAGCGGTCGGCCCGCGCGGAGGCGCCCCCGGCCCCGGCCGGCGGCGAGGCCTCCGACAAGCCGCAGCGGACCGTGTACGACGCCGAGCACGGCACCGATCTGCCGGGCGTCGAGGTGCGCGGCGAGGGCGAGGCGGCGGTCGCCGACACCACCGTCAACCGGGCCTACGCCGGGCTCGGCGCCACCTTCGACCTCTTCGCGAAGGTCTACGGCCACCGCTCGATCGACGGGGCCGGGATGCCGCTGCTCGCCACGGTCCACTTCGACGAGAAGTACGACAACGCCTTCTGGAACGGCGAGCAGATGGTGTTCGGCGACGGCGACGGCGAGCTCTTCCTCGACTTCACGATCCCGGTCGACGTCATCGGCCACGAGCTGGCCCACGGTTTCACCCAGCACACGGCGAACCTCGCCTACTTCGGCCAGTCCGGGGCGCTCAACGAGTCCGTGTCCGACGTCTTCGGCTCGCTCGTGAAGCAGTACGCGCTCGGCCAGACCGCCGACCAGGCGGACTGGCTGATCGGCGCCGGGCTGCTCGGCCCCGCCATCGACAACGGCGTGGCGCTGCGCTCGATGAAGGAGCCGGGCACGGCGTACGACGACGACGTCCTCGGCAGGGACCCGCAGCCGGCCACGATGGACGACTACGTCCGCACGAGCTCCGACAACGGCGGCGTCCACATCAACTCGGGCATCCCCAACCACGCCTTCTACCTGCTCGCAACCGAGCTCGGCGGCTTCGCCTGGGAGCGGGCCGGCCGGATCTGGTACGACGTGATGACCGGCGGCACGCTGACCGAGGAGGCCCGGTTCTCCGAGTTCGCGCGGGCGACGGTCGCGTCGGCGCGGAGGCTCTTCGGGGACGGCGACGAGCTGGCGGCCGTTCTCAAGGCGTGGTCGCTCGTCGGGGTGCCGGCGAACTGAGAGCCCTGTAGACAGGTCCCATGCGGATTCGAGTACAGCGCACGGGAGGCTTCGCGGGCATCGGACGGTCGGCGGAGGTGGACACCGCCGGCCTGGCCGACGCGACCGAGTGGCACGGTCTGGCCGAGACCGTCCTCAGGGAGGGCGGGGGAGACGGCCGGGCCGTGCCGGACGGCTTCTCGTACGAGATCACGATCGACGGCAGGACGATCCACTGCTGCGACCCGGACCTCACGGAGACGCAGCGGGCCCTGATCACGAGGGTCCTGAAGGAAGGCGCCTAGCCAGGCGCCTGGCCAGGGGGTGTCTCGCCGCTCAGGCCGGAGGCCCGGCTGCCTAGAAGCCCAGCCTGCGGAGCTGCTTGGGGTCCCGCTGCCAGTCCTTCGCGACCTTCACGTGGAGGTCGAGGAAGACCGGGGTCCCGAGCAGGGCCTCGATGTGCTTGCGGGACTTCATGCCGACCTCCTTGAGGCGGCTGCCCTTCGGGCCGATGATGATGCCCTTCTGGCTGGGGCGCTCGATGAACACATTGGCGTGGATGTCGAGCAGCGGGCGGTCCGCGGGGCGGCCCTCGCGGGGGATCATCTCCTCCACGACCACCGCGATGGAGTGCGGCAGCTCGTCCCGTACGCCTTCGAGCGCGGCCTCGCGGATCAGCTCGGCGACCATGACCTGCTCGGGCTCGTCGGTGAGGTCGCCCTCGGGGTAGAGCGGCGGGGACTCCGGCAGCAGCGGGATGAGCAGGTCGGCGACGAGCTGCACCTGCTTGTCGCCGACGGCGGAGACGGGCACGATCTGGGCCCACTCGATGCCGAGCTCCTTGCCGAGCTGGTCGACGGCGATCAGCTGCTCGGCGAGGGTCTTGGAGTCGACCAGGTCGGTCTTGGTGACGATGGCGACCTTCGGCGTCTTCCGGATCTCGGCGAGCTCCTTGGCGATGAACCGGTCGCCGGGGCCGAGCTTCTGGTCGGCGGGCAGGCAGAAGCCGATGACGTCGACCTCGGCCCAGGTGGTGCGGACGACGTCGTTGAGCCGCTCGCCGAGCAGGGTGCGCGGCTTGTGGAGGCCGGGGGTGTCGACCAGGATCAGCTGGGCGTCCGGGCGGTGCACGATGCCGCGCACGG
Source organism: Streptomyces sp. NPDC127092 (assembly GCF_042722475.1). Lineage (NCBI taxonomy): Bacteria > Bacillati > Actinomycetota > Actinomycetes > Kitasatosporales > Streptomycetaceae > Streptomyces > Streptomyces sp. NPDC127092. The sequence continues at coordinate 229,179 of NZ_JBHXFE010000003.1, read as the reverse complement.
TGTGCCGGGTGGTCTGGGGCCGGTTGGAGGTGATCGCCACCTTCTGGCCGACCAGAGCGTTCGTCAGGGTGGACTTGCCCGCGTTGGGTCGCCCGACGAAGCAGGCGAAGCCCGCCCGGTGGGGGGCGGTGTTCTCATCGGTCTCAGGGGTGCGAACGCTCATGGGGGCCATTGTCCCCGATGAGCGCCCGCCTCACGTACTCAGTGCCCGCCGTCGGCGCAGCCGCAGGGCGAGGACGCCGCCGGCGGCGCCGGTGACGAGGACGGCCAGCGGCAGCCAGGGCAGCGCCAGGAAGGAGACGCGGCCGGTCTCGCGGACGTCCTTGGCGGTCGCGGTGAGGGTCACGTCACCCCAGTCGAGCTGCGGCGATCCCGTCCACCGCGCGGTGAGCCGGATCTTCTGCCGGGGCAGCAGCTCGGCGGGCAGCCGGTCCAGGTCACGGGAGAGCAGGGTGCGGCCGAAGAGGCCGCGGGCGGTGAGGGCGACCTTGGGGCTGAGGGTGACGTTGCCGCGGTTGTGCAGGGTGTAGGAGACGACGGCGCTGCTGGTGCGGGTGCCGGGGACGAGCGGCCGGTCCTGGCTGAGGGTGACGTCCTCGACGGACAGGGCGGGGACGGTGGGGCCGCCGACCCGCAGGTAGACCCGGGCGCCGACCGCCCGTTGCACGCCGAGCGCGACGGAGCCTCCCGCGCCCTTGGCGATCCGTTCGTCGAGGGCGACGACGGCGCCGGGATGGTCGCCGGGCTCGGCGTCGGCGGGGACGGTGAGGGTGTACGGCACGGTGACGGCGGAACGCGCGGGGACGGTGACCCGGTCGCGGGCGGGCCTGATCCAGGCGCCGGCGCCGGTCTGCTTCTCCTGCCGGGTGCGGACGGCGAAGCCGCCGTCGCGTTCGGTGTTGTAGGCGTCGGCGCCGTACAGGAGGAAGGTGAGCGGTGCGGCGGTCTTGTTGGCGACGGTGACCTCGTCGGTGACGGTGGTCCCGGGATCGGCGGAGAGGTAGAAGTACGGGCGGCTGCCGAGCCGCGACGCGGCCGGATAGACGGCCCACTCGCCGTTCTCGGCGGCGGAGGCGGGCGCGGCGGCGGGCAGCTGGCCCAGCAGCGCCAGGGCGGTGCACAGGAGGAGGACGTACAGCGTGCGCACGGGTGCGGACCCCTTGAGGTAGGTGGCGGGCCGGCCGGGTGCGCGCCCGGCCCGCTGGACGGTCAGGCCCAGTGAGGCCTGGTCTGCCTTGTCCGGTCTGGCCTGGTCAGGACAGCGTCAGCGTGAGCACGCCCGCGTACGAGCCCGGCGCGGTGAACGCGGGGACGTCGAGGGACAGGCCCGCGTCGACGGTGAACTCGCCGCCGGTGAGGGTGCCGTTGGGCGTGGAGGCGAGGGTCGCGCCGGTGCTGCCGACGGCGCCCGCGCTGCCGGGCACGCAGGTGCTGGGGCTGCCGGGCTTGGTCGTGCAGGCCGGCGTCCAGCTGAGCTTGCCGGCCCCGATGGCCCCGCCGGGGCCGGTGAAGTCGGTGACCTTGCCGGTCAGGGACCAGCCCGCGGGGCCGCCGCGGAAGTCCTTGACCGTCACCGTCTTCAGCGCGCCGGTGGCCGCGCCGCCCTGCCCGAAGTCGACGGCCGAGAGTGCGACGGCGTCTCCGGCCTGGGTCATCGACAGCTCGCCGGCCCTGACCGACGCGGTGACCTTCTGGCTGTTCGGCGGGGCCGGGGTGTCGTCGATGACCTGGTACGCGACGGGGCCCGCGCCCTTGCCGGGGTCCCATGCCGCGCCCTCGTACGCCACGATCCCGGTGGTCGCCAGGTCGCTGACCCTCAGGCGTGCGGCGAAGCCGCCCTGGCTGTCCGTGGTGACCGTCATCCGGTCGGCGGTCTCGGCCGCTCCGGCCCGGCCGACGACGGTGACCTCGGTGAGCGGCGTGAACTTGCTGCCGGTGACGGTGACCCGGACTCCGGGTGCGCCGGAGGCGTTGTCGAGCTGCAGGGCCCGCTCGTTGGCGCCGGGCTGGGCCGTGGCGGTGACCGTTTCGGAGACGGGCGCGGGCGGGTTGGTCACGGTGCAGGGCGTGTCCAGCTCCATGATGTAGCTGGTGTGGATGTTGTAGTCGCCGGGCGAGAGGTCGATCGCGCCGGGCGCGGTGACCGTGAAGGTGCCCTTCATCGAGAAGGGCGGGAAGGCGCCCTTGCCGGGGACGGGCGGGTTCTTCTTCTCTCCCGTGACGGTGACGGAGCCGGTCTGGGCGCCGCCGAGGGTGACCTTGCCGCTCGGGGTCATGATGTCGGCCGGGAGGGCCAGGTCGACCGGGTTGGAGGCGGCGGGCTTGGTGACCGTGTAGGTGACGGTGACCGTGTCGCCGACCTTGGGCGCCGGGTTGTCGACCGTGATCTCGGCGGTGGTGGTGCCGTCGATGGGCGGGATGCCGGCGATCGGCGGCGGGATGCAGTGGGTGGCGAACTCCACGGCCTTGGAGGCGGTGGTGAGTGCGCCGGCCGGCGCGGCGAACGCGCCGCCCGCAGTGAGCGCGAGCGCGGTGGCGCCGAGGGCGGCGGTCCAGCGACGCCGTCTTCGGGCCGCCGCGCGGCTTCGGGTCTGTGCCATGTGGGTCCCCTCCTGAGGGATGAGAGGGCGCCATTGACGGCTGCGGGCCGAGAGAAGTCAATGGAATCGAAATGCACCGACTGATGACCCATCAGATACTGTCAAGATCGGCGAGCGCGACGACGTTTCCCCAGGTCAAGCCCGTTCGGACGCGGCGGGACGGAGCGACGGCACAGCAAGGACCGGTACCGCCCCCGGCGGTACCGGCCGGCCGTGCGGGAAGGGCTCAGCTGAACACGAAGGGCCCGGGCGACTGCGAGGTGAGCGCGTCGCAGTTCACCGTGACGCCGAAGATCACCATCTTGAGCGCGGTGCCCGCGAAGTAGGAGTTGAGGCTGTCGCCGGAGGCGACCGTCCCACTGAGCGGGCCGATGGTGACGGCCTGGTTCGCGGCGAGCGGCGGGTTCTTCCGGCCCGTGAAGACCCGGGTGCCGCCGGCGCCGTTGGCCATCGTCAGCGTGGCGTTGATCTGGTCGGCGCCGACCGCGATCGGCGTCTTCACCGCGGAGGTGAGCGTGATGGTCGCGGCGGTGCCGCTCTGCGTGGCGGTGAGCGTGGCACCGCCGCCGCCCCACGACCCGCAGTCGTACGTGGCCGTCGCCGAACCCGGCGACACCGCGGCGGCGCCGGGCGCGAGGACGAGACCGGCGGCGGCGAGGGCTCCGGAGAGCACCGCGACGATCCCTAAGCTGCTTCTGCTTCTCATGGCGAGGTCGAACCCCTTCCGTTTCCGATGACGAACGCAGGGGTGCGGACACTGCGTCAGGGAACTCCGCGAGAAGGGCGGAGAACTGACGGTCCGTCGGACCGGTCGCTGCTATTGACGCGCATTCTTCACAAGAGCACAAGGCCCGTGCGGGAGCGGTACCACGAGGGCCCGGCGCGTGGTCCACGCGCCGGGCCCCGGGCTTCGTACGTCATGGGCGTACGGGCGGTTCAGCCCGCCGTGACCGCCACCCGCAGCCGCCCGTCGGGCCCGGCGAGCAGCACCGGGGTCTCCGGCCCGCCCAGGTCCCGCACGGCCGCGCGGTCCTCGTCGGACGCGGCCTCCGCGGTGGAGACCACGGCCGCGGCCTCCAGCGACTGCGCGCCGCTGGCCACGGCCATGGCGACGGCGGTCTGCAGCGCGCTCAGCTTGAGCGACTCGAGGGCGACGGTCCCGGCGACGTACGTCCGACCGGTCTCGTCCCGTACCGCGGCGCCCTCCGCGACCCCGTTGCGGGCGCGGGCGCTGCGCGCCAGCGTGATGATCTTGAGGTCCTCGGCGCCGAGGTCGTCGTGCTCGCGGTTGATTGTCATGATCCGAGGATAGGTCGGGACGGGGCTCAGCCCTGGGCGGCCTTGGCGAACTTGTCGGTGGCGAGCTTGGAGAGGGTGGGGAAGTCCTTCTTGGCGGTGGCGGCGTCCGCGAGGTGCAGGAAGCGGAGGACACCGGTGCCCTGGCGGGCGACGAACACGTTCGGCTCGATCTTCATGCCGGGCGCGACCTCGATCGCGGCCACGAAGGCGTGCGCCTCCTCGACGCCCTGCGGGGCGGTGAGCTTCGTCAGCGTGATCTTCCACTGGGAGCCCTCCACCTCGGTGGTGAAGCCGGTGCAGCTCTCCAGGGCGGTGCCGATCTTCTTGGTGAAGTCGGCCGCGCCGGTACCGGGGAAGGTCGCGGTCGCCTCGTCGATCTCGGAGTCGTTGTTGCCCATGCTGAAGCCGGCTTCGCCACCCTCGGTGCCGCCGTCGAGCTTCCCGCTCATCAGATCGGCGATCGGCGCGCACTCGGGCTTGTCGGCCTTGTACACGGTGTCGTCGTCCTCGGCCTTGCTGGCCTTCCAGCCGGACGGCAGGTCCTTCAGCTCCAGGAGACCGGCCTTCATCTGGGCGGCGGTCAGCGGCGTGGCCGGCGCCTCGGAGGTGGGCGCGGCGGAGGTCGTCGCGCCGGCGGCCGGCTTGTCGGCGCCGTCCTTCTTGGCGTCGTCCTTCGCCCCGCCACCGCACGCGGCGGTCAGCGAGAGCGCGGAGACGGCGAGGGCGGCGGCCAGGCCGCGGCTGATGCGAGTACGCATGGTGAACTGCCTCTTGGGGGTGGGTGAATGAGCGGAAAACGCCTGGTCACCGAGTCGACGACCGAACGGCGAGGAGAATATACGGGGCCGCTGACAAGCTCCTGTCACCGGCCCGGTCCCAGGGCGCCCGCGGGGCCGGACGTCAGCCCGCCACCGGATACATCGCCCCGCGCCGCCCCTCCGGCGACGTCAGCCATTCCAGCTTCGCCGCCGTGTCGGCCTCGGGGAGCGGGGTGTGCAGCACGATCACCAGGTCGGGACGGGCCGGTACGCGGAGCTGGGTGGCCTCCACGTGCAGGGGCCCGACCAGGGGATGGTCCAGGATCTTGCGGGTCTGGCCGCCCGGCATGATGTCCCGCCGCTCCCACAGCTCCGTGAACTCGGCGCTGGCCGCCTTCGCCTCCTCGACGACCGCCCGGAAGCCGTCGTCGTCCGGGCTCTCCGAGCAGGCCGCCCGGAACTGGGCGACGACCTTGGGCGCCAGCTCCGCCCAGTCGTTCGACCGGGCGCGGTAGATCGGGTCGGTGAAGAACGAGATCAGGCAGTTCTGGACGATCTCCGGCCGCATCCCGAGGACGAAGGACGCCGCGTCGTTGTACATGACCGTGTTCCAGTAGGCGTCCATGATGTGCGCCGGGAACGGCATCCACGCGTCGATCAGCCGCCGCAGCCCGTGGCACATGTCCGCCGACCGCGGATCGACCTCCGGCGCGGGCGGGTTGAGGCCCGCGAGGACGTACAGATGGCGCCGCTCGGCGGGGCTCAGCCGCAGCACCCGCGCGACGGAGTCGAGCACCTGCGGCGAGACGGTGATGTCGCGCCCCTGCTCCAGCCACTGGTACCAGGAGACCCCGACGCCGGCGAGGACGGCGACCTCCTCGCGGCGCAGCCCCGGCGTGCGGCGCCGGGCGCCGCCCTCGGGCAGGCCGGCCTCGGCGGGCGTCACCCGGGCCCTGCGGCTCATCAGGAACTCGCGCAGTTCGGCCAGCCGGTGGGCCTTGCCGTCGGTACTCTCCAGTGCCGTGGCCACGTGTGCTTCCTCCCCCTGGATGCATGGTGGTGCCTGGTGGTGCGACCAACAGGATAAGTTCCCGCTCCCCACGGACATTCCCGCGCCACGAGAGTCGTGGCCATGGCAACCGTCACCTCCCCCGAGACCTCCCCGGACAAGACCGCCCCGGTCGCTCCCGCTCCCCCGACGCCCACCGCCCCGGCCGCTCCCGCGCTCACCGGCCGCGCCCGCCTCATCCTCATCGTCCTGTGCGCCGCCCAGTTCATGGTGTCGCTGGACTTCTCCGTTTTGAACGTGGCCCTTCCCGTGCTCGGCGCCGACCTCGGCCTCAGCACCTCCGCCCTCCAGTGGGCGGTCACCGCCTTCGCCCTGCCGTCCGGCGGCTTCCTGCTGCTCTCCGGCCGGATCGGCGACCTGTACGGACGCAAGAAGCTGTTCCTCGCGGGCCTCGCGCTCTTCGGCGCCGCCTCGCTGCTCGCCACCTTCGCCTGGAGCCCGGCCGCCTTCCTCACCGGCCGCGCCCTGCAGGGTCTGGGAGCGGCGGCGATCGTGCCGACCGGCATGGCGCTGCTGACCACGACCTTCCCGGAGGGTCCGCAGCGCGACCGGGCGCTCGGCATCTCCGGCACCATCCTGTCGCTGGGCTTCACCGTCGGCATGGTCCTGGGCGGCGTCATGACCGACACGTTCGGCTGGCGCTCCACCATGGGCCTGCTCGCCCTGTTCAGCGCGCTCGTGCTGCCCTTCGCCCCGCGCCTGCTGCCCGAGTCCCGCACCCCCGAGCGGCCCCGCCTCGACGTGCCGGGCGCGGTGACCGTCACCGGCGGTCTGCTGTCCCTGATCTACGCCCTGTCGACGGCGGCCCAGCGCGGCTTCGGCGGCGCGGACGTCCTGGTCACCCTGGTGGCGGGCGTGGCGCTGCTGGTGGTCTTCGTGGTCGTCGAGTCGCGGCACGAGGCCCCGCTGGTGTCGCTCCCGATGCTGAAGCGGCGCACGGTCGCCTTCGGCAACCTGGGCGGGCTCGTCACCTTCGCGATGATGTCGACGGTCGTCTTCGTCCTGACCCTGTACCTGCAGGAGACGCTGGGCCTGTCCGGCTTCCAGACCGGTCTGGTCTTCGGCGTCCAGGGCCTGCTGTCGATCCTCGCCGGCTCCTTCGCCGCCAGGGTGATCGGCCGGATCGGCGCCCGCCGCACCCTGGTCCTCGGCCTCACCGGCCAGGGCGCGCTGACCGCCGGGCTGCTGGCCGTCGGCTCGGACTCCGGCGCCGTCCTGGCGACGGTCGTGGTCTCGCTGGCCTCCATGTGCCACCTGGCCGCGATCATCTCGTACGGCGTGACCGTCACCTCCGGCGTACCGGACGAGGAGCAGGGGCTGGCCACCGGTCTGGTGACCACGACGCAGCAGGTCGGCCTCACCGTCGGCATCCCGCTGCTCGGCGTCCTCGCCACGACCGGCGACAGCCTGTACGGCGGCGTGCGCACGGTGCTGGCGCTTGACGCGGCGATCGTCCTGGCGACGGCCGCCCTGGTCGCGCTCGGCCTGCGGGTCCGCCGGACAGCCGCCGGGTGAGCTACGGCCGGTCGAGACGGAGCCGTACCGCCTTCGGCAGGCCGGCGACGACGAGGTCGTACGAGTCCTCGACGAGCTCCCGGACCATCCGGTCCGGGAGCTCCGGCACGGTCACGGTGTTCCAGTGCCGCTTGTTCATGTGGTAGCCGGGCGCGATCGCGGGGTACTCCTCGCGGAGTCGTACGGCGTCCTCCGGGTCGCACTTGAGGTTGACGCTCAGCGGCTCGGCGTCCAGCCACGACAGCGCGAACATCTTTCCGGCGACCTTGAACACCGAGACGTCCGGGCCGAACGGGAACTCCTCCGTCGCGTCGTTGAAGTCCAGGCAGAACGCGCGCAGCTGGTCGGGCGTCACCTCTCTGCCTCCTCCTCGCCGGTCTTGCCGAGCGGTTCGACGAGCACCGTCACGATCTTGTTCCGGCGGCCGGCCGGGGACTCGGCGGTCAGTCGCAGGCTCCGCCCGTCGGGCAGCTCGACGACGGCGTTGGCGCCGGCGATCGGCACCCGGCCGAGGGCCTTGGCGAGCAGTCCGCCGACGGTCTCCACGTCCTCGTCGTCGTACTCGTCGGGGCCGAAGCCGTAGAGCTCGCCGAGGTCGCCGATGTCGAGGCGGGCGGTGACCCGGTAGCGGTCCTCGCCGAGTTCCTCGACGGGCGGCAGCTCCCGGTCGTACTCGTCGGTGATCTCGCCGACGATCTCCTCGAGGATGTCCTCGATGGTGACGATGCCGGCCGTGCCGCCGTACTCGTCGATGACGACGGCGACGTGGTTGCGTTCCTGCTGCATCTCGCGCAGCAGGTCGCCCGCGTTCTTGGTGTCGGGCACGAAGGCCGCCGGACGCATGGTCGTGGAGACCACGTCCGCCTCGGCGTCCCGGTTGATGTGCGTCTTGCGGACCAGGTCCTTCAGATACACGATGCCGACGATGTCGTCCTCGTTCTCGCCGGTGACCGGGATGCGCGAGAAGCCGGAGCGCAGGGCCAGGGTGAGGGCCTGACGGACGGTCTTGTAGCGCTCGATGCAGACGAGGTCGGTGCGCGGCACCATCACCTCGCGCACCAGGGTGTCGCCGAGCTCGAAGACCGAGTGCACCATGCGGCGCTCCTCGTCCTCGATCAGCGACTCCTGCTCGGCGAGGTCGACCATGGCCCGCAGCTCGGCCTCGGACGCGAACGGGCCCTTGCGGAAGCCCTTGCCGGGCGTCAGCGCGTTGCCGATGAGGATGAGGAGCTGCGGGATCGGGCCCATGACCCGGGCCAGCGGCAGCAGCACGTACGCGGCGGCGGTCGCCGTGTTCAGCGGGTGCTGGCGTCCGATGGTGCGCGGCGAGACGCCGACGGCGACGTACGAGACGAGCACCATCACGACGATCGCGACGAGCAGCGCCTGCCAGGTCTCGGAGAACTCCTCCAGGCAGGCGTACGTGACGAGGACGCCGGCCGCCATCTCGCAGGCGACGCGGACGAGCAGCGCCACGTTGAGGTAGCGGGTCGGGTCGGAGGCGACCTGCGTCAGTTTCTCGGCGCCGCGCCGCCCGGACCGCAGGGCCTCGGCGGCGCGGAAGGCGGAGACGCGGGCGATGCCCGCCTCGGCGCAGGCGGCGAGCCAGGCGACGATGACGAGGGCGACGGCCCCCAGGATCAGTTGTGCGCTCATGACCGGCCGGGGGTCAGGAGACGGTCGGCGCCGGCGACGGGCCGGTCAGGCCCTGCTCCGCGCGCCAGCCGTCCACGATGGCGGCCTGGAGGCCGAACATCTCGGCCTTCTCGTCCGGCTCCTCGTGGTCGTAGCCGAGCAGGTGCAGCACTCCGTGGACGGTGAGGAGCTGGAGCTCCTCGTCCATGGAGTGCCGCGTCGGGGCGTCCTCGCCCTGCTTCTTGGCGACCTCGGGGCAGAGCACGATGTCGCCGAGGAGCCCCTGCGGGGGCTCCTCGTCGTCCTTCGACGGCGGGCGCAGCTCGTCCATCGGGAAGGACATGACGTCGGTGGGGCCCGGCAGGTCCATCCACTGGATGTGGAGCTGCTCCATCGCCTCCGCGTCCACGACGATCACCGAGAGCTCGGAGAGCGGGTGGATGCGCATGCGCGCGAGCGCGTAGCGGGCGATGTCGAGGATCGCCTGCTCGTCGACCTCGGTGCCGGACTCGTTGTTGACGTCGATCGACATGTGCGGTTGCTTCTACTTCCCGTTGCGGCTCTCGCGACGGCCGTCGTTGCGGCTGTCGTACTTCTCGTACGCGTCGACGATACGGCCGACGAGCTTGTGCCGTACGACATCCTGCGACGTGAGCAGGGAGAAGTGCACGTCCTGGACCCCGTCCAGGATCTCCCGGACCTGACGGAGACCGCTCTTCGTGCCGCCGGGGAGGTCGACCTGGGTGATGTCACCGGTGATGACGATCTTCGAGTCGAAGCCGAGGCGGGTGAGGAACATCTTCATCTGCTCGGGGTTCGTGTTCTGCGCCTCGTCGAGGATGATGAACGCGTCGTTGAGCGTCCGGCCGCGCATGTACGCGAGCGGCGCGACCTCGATCGTCCCGTTCGCCATGAGCTTGGGGATCGAGTCGGGGTCGAGCATGTCGTGCAGCGCGTCGTAGAGCGGACGCAGATACGGGTCGATCTTCTCGTAGAGCGTGCCGGGCAGGAAGCCGAGCCGCTCGCCCGCCTCGACGGCCGGCCGGGTCAGGATGATCCGGGTGACCTGCTTGGACTGCAGGGCCTGGACCGCCTTGGCCATGGCCAGATACGTCTTGCCGGTGCCGGCGGGGCCGATGCCGAAGACGATCGTGTGCTTGTCGATGGCGTCGACGTAGCGCTTCTGGTTCAGCGTCTTGGGGCGGATGGTCCGGCCGCGGCTGGAGAGGATGTTCTGGGTGAGCACCTCGGAGGGCGTCTCGACCGCCGCTTCCTCGTTCTCCTCACGCAGCATCGCGATCGAACGTTCCACGGCATCCTCCGTCATCGGCTGACCGGTGCGGAGCACCAGCATCATCTCGTCGAACAGGCGCTGGATGACGGCGACTTCCCGCGCGTCACCGACCGCGCTGATCTCGTTTCCCCGTACGTGGATGTCCGTCGACGGGAACGCGTCCTCGATCACGCGCAGCAGGGAGTCGCCGGAACCGAGCACCATGACCATCGGGTGCTTGGCGGGGACCGTGAACTGGGCGCGTGCCTGCCCCGGCGCAAGGGCGTGGGCTGTGGGTGTCTGAGTCATGGGCCGGCACTGTGGCCTGCACATACCTCCTGTTGCAGGGTTCTCGCTGCTCGACAACCTCTCGGGTACCAAGCCTACGACTCGCCCCGGACATCGCCGAAGCCTTTTACCGGGAAGGGCCCGGGGCCTCCCGGCCGGGCGGCGGGCGCCGGCCTCCCGGTCAGGTGGCGGGCGCGGGCCGGAAGCCGATCGTCGGGACCGCGCGCCGCAGCGGCCAGGGGCGGGCCGGGCGGTCCCGGAGCAGCCGCTCAAGGAAGGCGTAGCGGTCGCGCAGGGCGGCCGGATCCTGGCACTCGTGGCCCTGGACGTGCTGCCACCAGGCGGCGATCTCGCCCCAGGTCGGCGCGGACAGCGAGCCGCCGAACTCCTGCACGGAGAGCGCGGCGGTGAGTCCGGCGAAGGCGAGCCGGTCGGCGAGCGGCCAGCCGGCGAGCGTGCCGGTGACGAATCCGGCGACGAAGACGTCGCCGGCCCCGGTGGGATCGAGGGCGGAGACCTGGATGGCGGGCACCTCGGCGGTCTCGCCGGTGGCGCCGTCGACGGCGTAGGCGCCCTCGGAACCGAGCGTGACGACGGCGTACCGCACCTTGTCGGCGAGCGCGCGGGCGGCGGCGCGGGGGCAGTCGGTGCGGGTGTACCGCATCGCCTCGGCGGCGTTGGGCAGGAAGGCCTCGCAGTGCTGGAGGTCGGCGAGCCCGGCGAGGTCCCAGCGCCCGGTGTCGTCCCAGCCGACGTCGGCGAAGACCTTGGCGCCGCCGCGGGCCGCCCTGGCGACCCACTCCTCGCTGCGCCCGGGCACCAAGGAGGCGACGGCGGCGCGGGCGTGCGGCGGGTAGGCGGGCAGGGCGCCGTCGAGGGGCGGGGCGGCGTGACCGTGCGACACCATGGTGCGCTCGCCCTCGTAGGCCATCGAGACGGTCACGGGCGAGTGCCAGCCCGGCACGGTCCGCGAGAGCGAGAGGTCGATCCCCTCGCCCTGTTCGAGGGCGTCCCAGCAGTACTCGCCGTAGTGGTCGTCGCCGAACGCGGCGGCGAGCGAGGTGCGCAGGCCGAGGCGGGCGAGGGCGGTGGCCATGTTGGCGACGCCGCCGGGGCTGGAGCCCATGCCGCGGGCCCAGGACTCGGTCCCGCGCACGGGGGCGGAGTCGAGGCCGGTGAAGATGATGTCGAGGAAGACGGTGCCGGTGAGGAAGACGTCGCACTCGGGGTCGGTGGGCTCGCGCAGGCACACCAGGGGGTCGACGTCGGTGTCGCGTTCGGTCACGGCAGGCTCCCCGGTCGTGGTGCGGCGGATCGGCACGTGGTGCTGATCCGGACAGTGTGCCCGAAGGGGGCGGTGAGACGGGCCTGACGCAACGAGATCGCCACGTAATACCCGCAGAATCCCGCCCCAAACCGATCGTGACCCATATCACAGACCGAATCGGGGGAATCAGGGGACAAACACCTTCTCCGCCCACTCGGATGCTTGATACACATGGTGCCGCGACCCCGTGGATCACCGGGCGCCGTCTCATTTCCCCGTTCAGTTCCTGGAACGCCCATGCCGTCGCGCCGCCCGCGTGCCCTGGGGGCGCTCGTCGCTCTCGTCGCCCTCTTCACGGCCGGTTACGTCGCCCCGTACCTGCTGCCCACGGTCGTCGGACGGCTGTCCGCCGGTCTCGGCCTCGGTCCCTCCACAGCCGGTCTGATCGGCTCGATCCTGCTCCTCGGCTCTGCCTCGGCGGGCTTCACGCTGGCCGCACGCGTCGAGCGGACCGGCCCCCGCCGGGCCGCCCGCCTCGGCCTCGCGCTCATGATCCTCGGCTACGGCACGGCCGCGGCGACCGGCCTCGTCCCCCTCGTCGTCGCGGGCGCGGTCGTCGGCGGCTTCGGCTCCGGCACGGCGACGGCGGTGGCAGCGGCGGGCATCGCGGGCCGCCCGGACCCCCACCGCGCCTCGGCCCTCGGCCTGCTGTCGGTCTCGGCGACGGCCGGAGCGCTCTACCTGACCCTGCCGCACCTGGGCGGCGGCCACGCGCTGCCGTTCGCGGCGATCGCGGCCGTGGCCGTCGTGGTGGCACCGTCGACGAGGTGGCTGCCGGACGGCACACGATCCTCCGCGCACGCCCGGACCGCCGACGACGCGCCGCTCCCCCACCGCGGCGCCGGAACCGTCCTGGCCGCCGCCATCCTGTGCTGGTCCATGGCCCAGAACGCGCTGTGGGGCGTCAGCGGCCGGATCGGCCTGACGCAGGCGGGCCTGTCCGAGGTCGCGCTCGGGATGGTGTTCGCCGTGGCGCTCGGCGCCGGGCTGCTCGGCGTCATCGGGGCGGGCGCCCTGGGCGCACGGCTCGGCCGGGCGGTGCCGATCGGCGCGGGCACGGCGCTGATCGCGGGCTGCGTGCTGCTGAGCTCGGCCGCCGAGGGACCGGTGTCCTTCGCGACCGGCGAGATCGCGTGGAACGCGGTCTACCCGGTCGTGCTCTCCTACCTCCTCGGCCTCGCCGCCTCGCTCGACCCGCGCGGCCGCTGGGCCGTCCTGGTCGGCTCGGCCTCCTCGCTGGGCGTGGCCTGCGGCCCGGTCACCGGCAGCGTCCTGTCGGAGGCGGCCGGCTACCCGGGCATGGGCGCGGTCCTCTGCGCCCTGCTCCTCCTGGTCGCCGTACCCATGACCGCCGTCGCCCGCCACGCCTCCGGCCGCCCGCTGGTCCCCGGCTCCGTCCGCCGCCGCGGCGGCGCACCCGCCGCGGTCCTCGCCGCGACGACCCCGCCGAGCGCCCTGGTGCCCCAGATCGGCGCCCCGGAACAGGAGATCACCCCGATCCCGGTCCCCGCCCCCGACCGCCGCCCGAAGTCCACCTTCCACCTGGCCCGCCCGACGGACCGCGCGTAACGACGCCCATCCGGCCCGCCGACGGAGGCGCGGGGCCCGCGGGCCACATCCAGCCCCGCCGGCGCTTGAGGCGCGGGGGGGTCCGGGGCGGAGCCCCGGTTCGGGAAGGGGCGGGGTGGGGAATGGCCCGCCGCAGGCGCCCCGCCTGCGCTCGGCCCGCGCCTACGCTCCGCCCGCGCCGAACTCGTACGCCTCGACCTCCGCCAGGTACCGCTCCCGCCGCGCCTCGTCGTCCTCCAGGAAGGACGCCAGGAACGAGTTCCGGGCGAGCGTCCTCAGGTCCTCGGGGCCGAGCCCCAACGCCTCCCGCACCGCGTCGAAGTTGTCGCCCGCGTAACCGCCGAAGTACGCCGGATCGTCGGAGTTGACCGTCGCCACGAGCCCGGCCTCCAGCATCGACCGCAGCGGGTGCGACTCGAGCACGTCGACCGCCCGCAGCCGCACGTTCGACAACGGACACAGCGTCAGCGGCACCCGCTCGCGGACCAGGCGCTCGACCAGCGACGGGTCCTCCAGGCAGCGCAGGCCGTGGTCGACGCGCTCGACGCCCAGCACGTCGAGCGCCTCGCGGATGTACTCCGCCGGGCCTTCCTCGCCCGCGTGGGCGACCCGCCGCAGACCGAGCCGCGCGGCCTCCGCGTACACCTCGCGGAACTTCGCCGGCGGATGCCCGACCTCCGCGGAGTCCAGGCCGACCCCGGTGATGCGGTCGAGATACGGCTTCGCGGCGTCCAGCGTGGCCATCGCCGACTCGGCCGGCTCGTCGCGCAGGAAGCACATGATGAGCCGGGTGGAGATCCCGTGCCGTTCCTCCGCGCGGTCGAGCGCCGCGCCGAGCCCCTCCACGACCACGCCCATCGGGACGCCCCGCGCGATGTGCGCCTGCGGGTCGAAGAAGATCTCGGCGTGCCGCACGCCCTGTCGCGCCGCGCGCGCCAGGTACGCGTCGGCGAGTTCCGTGAAGTCGTCCGCGGTGCGCAGCACCGCCAGCACGCCGTAGTACAGGTCCAGGAAGGACTGCAGGTCGCTGAAGCGGTAGGCCTCGCGCAGCGCCGCCGTGTCGGCGTACGGCAGCGTCACGCCGTTGCGCGCGGCGAGCGCGAAGGCCAGCTCGGGTTCGAGGGTGCCTTCGATGTGGAGGTGAAGTTCGGCCTTGGGTACAGGCATGGTTCTCGGTCTGTCTGTGCGTGGGGTACGGGAGGCTGTCGGGAGGCTGTCGGGGGCTATCTCTTCGGTACGGGGACCCTCATCAGGTCCTGCGCGATGCTCAGTTCCCCCTCGAACCCGGCGGCCCGCGCCTGCCGCTCGAACTCCTCCGGGTCCGCGTACCGCTGCGAGAAGTGCGTCAGGACGAGGTGCCGCACGCCCGCGTCCCGGGCCACGGCCGCGGCCTGGCCGGCCGTCAGGTGTCCGTGGTCCACGGCGAGCTGGACGTCCTCGTCGAGGAAGGTCGACTCGATGACGAGCATGTCCGCGCCCTCGGCGAGCGCGTACACCCCGTCGCACAGCCGGGTGTCCATGACGAACGCGAACCGCTGCCCGCGCCGCACCTCGCTCACGTCCTCCAGCGTGACGCCGTTCAGGGCGCCCTCCCGCTGGAGCCGGCCCACGTCGGGGCCCGCGATGCCGTGCGCGGCCAGCCGCTCGGGCAGGAGGCGGCGCCCGTCGGGCTCGGTCAGCCGGTAGCCGTACGACTCCACGGGGTGGGACAGCCGGCGCGCGTCGAGCGTGAACGCGCCGGTGACGGCCAGCGGCCCGTCGGCCGCCACCGGCGCCTCGGTCAGCTTCACCGTCTCGCGGTAGGCCGTCGCGTACCGCAGCCGCTCGAAGAAACGCTGCCCGCTCGCCGGGTAGTGCGCGGTGACCTGGTGCGGCACCTGGTCGAGGTTGATCCGCTGGATCACCCCGGCCAGGCCGAGCGAGTGGTCGCCGTGGAAGTGCGTGACGCAGATCCGGTTCAGGTCGTGCGCCGCGACCCCGGCCCTGAGCATCTGCCGCTGGGTGCCCTCACCGGGGTCGAAGAGGATGCCGTGGCCGTCCCAGCGCAGCAGATAGCCGTTGTGGTTGCGGTGCCGGGTCGGGACCTGGCTGGCCGTGCCGAGGACGACCAGTTCGCGTACGGACAAGGGTTCTGACTCCGTCCGGTCCGTCCGGGTTACCCGGGCGGCCAGTTGAGGCCACGGCCGCCGAGAACGTGCGCGTGGGCGTGGAAGACGGTCTGACCGGCGCCGGTGCCCGTGTTGAACACGATCCGGAACCCGCTGCCGTCGACCTTCTCCTGCGCCGCGACCTCGCCGGCCTCACGCAGTATGTCGGCGGCCACGGTCGGCGCGGCGGCGGCGAGGGAGGCGGCGTCCGGGTAGTGCAGGCGCGGGATGACGAGGACGTGCGTCGGCGCCTGCGGGTTGATGTCGCGGAACGCGACGGTCGTCTCCGTCGCGCGCACGATCGTCGCCGGGACCTCCCCCTCCGCGATCTTGCAGAACAGGCAGTCGCTCTGCGGCTCTCCGGCCATGGCCCGGGCCTCCTCGCCTCCGTCGATCATCAGTACACGCGCATGCTATCGGTGCGGTCGGACAGCGCTCAGGACCACCGTCCCGGCCACGTCCGGCCGGCGTCGCTCACGACCAGCGGCCGGTCCGCCCGAGGACGAGCGCCGCGGCCGCCGTACCCGCCGTGGAGGTGCGCAGAACGCTCGGCCCGAGGCGGTACGGCCTGGCGCCGGCCTCCTCGAACAGCGCCAACTCCTCCGGCGAGACGCCGCCTTCGGGCCCGACGACGAGGACGATCGAGCCCGTCGCGGGCAGTTCGGCGGTCGCCAGGGCGCCGCTCGGGTGGTCGCGGTCCTCGTGCAGGACGGCGGCGAAGTCGGCCTCCGCGAGGAACGCGGCGACCTGCTTGCCCGTCATGAGCTCCGCGACCTCGGGGAAGCGGGTGCGGCGCGACTGCTTGCCCGCCTCGCGGGCGGTCGCCCGCCACTTCCCGAGGGCCTTCAGACCGCGGTCGCCCTTCCACTGGGTGATGCAGCGCGACGCGGCCCACGGCACGATCCCGTCGACGCCCGTCTCCGTCATGGTCTCGACGGCCAGCTCGCCGCGGTCCCCCTTGGGGAGGGCCTGGACGACGGTGACGCGGGGCGCGGGCTCGGGCTCCTCGTGGACGGCGGTGACCTCGACCGTCAGCTGGTCCTTGCCCTCGGCGGCGGTGACCACGCACTCGGCCCAGCCGCCCCGGCCGTCAGTGAGCACCAGCTCCTCCCCGGCGCGCAGCCGCTTCACGGACACGGCGTGCCGGCCCTCGGGCCCGTCGAGGAGGAAGCCTCCGGGGGCGGGGACGGTGTCGACGACGAAGACGGGAGCGGTCATGTCTGGTTCCTCTGGACGAGATCGTTGAGCGCGGTGGTGAGCTCGGCGGCCAGCACCTCGACGAGCCGGCCGGCCGGCAGCTCGCGGGCGAGACGGTGGCCCTGCCCGGCCCACAGGGCCATGCCCTGCGGGTCCCCGGCGGTCGCGGCGGCCTTGCGCAGCGGGGCGGTGAGGTGGTGGACCTCGGGGTAGGCGGCGGGGGCGTACGGCCCGTGCTCGCGCAGGAAACGGTTCACCAGACCGCGCGCCGGCCGCCCGGAGAAGGCCCGGGTGAGCTCGGTGTGGGTGAACAGCGGGTCGGTCATGGCCCGCTTGTGCAGCGGATGCGCGCCCGACTCGGGGCAGACCAGGAACGCGGTGCCCAGCTGGGCGGCATCGGCGCCCGCCGCGAGGGCGGCGGCTATCTGCCGACCGCGCATGATCCCGCCGGTCGCGACGATCGGCAGCCGGACGTGCTCGCGGACCTCGGTGAGCAGGGTGAGCAGCCCCCGGCCGCCGCCGGCGTCGCCGGGCCCGGCGGCCGGGTCGTCGCGGTGGGTGCCCTGGTGCCCGCCCGCCTCGACGCCCTGCACGCAGACGGCGTCCGCGCCGGCCCGCTCGGCGGTCCGGGCCTCCTCGACGGAGGTGACGGTGACGATCGTGAACGTACCGGCCCGGGCGAAGGCGTCGAGCGCGTCACGGTCGGGGCAGCCGAAGGTGAAGGAGACGACGGGGACGGGGTCGTCGAGCAGGATCGCCAGCTTGGCGTCGTACGCGTCGTCCCGGCCCTGGTCGGGATCGCCGAGCGGGGTCTCGTACCAGCCGGCCTCGCCGGCCAGCTGGTGTCCGTACACCTCGACGGCGGCCCGGTCGGCGGGCAGCCCGCCCGGCGGCATGAAGAGGTTGACCCCGAAGGGCCGCGCGGTGAGTCCGCGGACCTGCTTGATCTCCTGGTAGAGCCCGCCGGCGGTCTTGTACCCGCCGGCCAGGAACCCGAGCGCCCCGGCCTCGCACACGGCACCGACGAGCTCGGGACAGGAGGCGCCACCCGCCATGGGGGCCTGCACGATCGGAAAACGCGAGAGATCGTTCAGTGCGGTGGACATGCAGGCATCGTGTCATGCCGCGACGGCCGGGCCGAAACACGACGGGCGCCCCGCACCAGTGCGGGACGCCCGTCGCTCACGTGCCCGGCTCAGCGCCCGTTGAACGCGTCCTTCAACCGCGAGAACAGCCCCTGCTGCCCCGGCTGACTGTGCCGGCCCGGGGGCGACCCCGGACCCCCGGCAGCGCGACTACCGCCCGTTGAACGCGTCCTTCAACCGCGAGAACAGCCCCTGCTGCCCCGGCTGGAACTGCCCCTGCGGGCGCTCCTCGCCGCGGAGCTTCGACAGCTCGCGCAGCAGGCGCTCCTGCTCCGGGTCGAGCTTCGTCGGGGTCTGGACCTCGACGTGGACGATCAGGTCGCCGCGGCCGTTGCCGCGGAGGTGGGTGACGCCGCGGCCGTGCAGCGGGATCGACTGGCCGGACTGGGTGCCCGGACGGATGTCGACGTCCTCCAGACCGTCGAGGGTCTGGAGCTGCACCTTCGTGCCGAGGGCGGCCGCCGTCATCGGGAGCGTGACCGTGCAGTGCAGGTCGTCGCCGCGCCGCTGGAAGACCTCGTGCGGGGTCTCGTGGATCTCGACGTACAGGTCGCCGGCCGGGCCGCCGCCCGGGCCGACCTCGCCCTCGCCGGCCAGCTGGATCCGGGTGCCGTTGTCGACGCCGGCCGGGATCTTGACCGTGAGCGTGCGGCGGGAACGGACCCGGCCGTCGCCCGCGCACTCGGGGCACGGGGTCGGGACGACGGTGCCGAAGCCCTGGCACTGCGGGCAGGGACGGGAGGTCATGACCTGGCCGAGGAAGGACCGCGTGACCTGGGAGACCTCACCGCGGCCGCGGCACATGTCACAGGTCTGCGCGGAGGTGCCGGGCGCGGCGCCCTCTCCGGAGCAGGTGGTGCAGACGACGGCCGTGTCGACCTGGATGTCCTTGGTGGTGCCGAAGGCGGCCTCGTCGAGGGTGACCTCCAGGCGGATCATCGCGTCCTGGCCGCGCCGGGTGCGCGAGCGCGGGCCGCGCTGGGACGCCGTACCGAAGAAGGCGTCCATGATGTCCGAGAAGTTGCCGAAGCCGCCCGCGCCGAAGCCACCGGCCCCGCCGCCGCCGGACGAGGAGAGCGGGTCGCCGCCGAGGTCGTAGACCTGCTTCTTCTGCGGGTCCGACAACACCTCGTACGCGGCGTTGATCTCCTTGAACCGCTCCTGCGTCTTCGGGTCCGGGTTCACGTCCGGGTGAAGCTCGCGGGCGAGCCGGCGGAAGGCCTTCTTGATCTCGTCCTGGGACGCGTCTCGGCGTACGCCGAGTACGGCGTAATAGTCCGTGGCCACTTACGACTCCGCCAGGATCTGTCCGACGTAACGTGCCACTGCGCGTACCGCTCCCATCGTTCCGGGGTAGTCCATGCGGGTCGGTCCGACCACGCCGAGTTTGGCGACTGCCTCGCCGCCGGAACCGTAGCCGACCGAGACGACGGACGTGGAGGTCAGGCCCTCGTGGCCGTTCTCGTGCCCGATGCGTACGGTCATGCCGGATTCCTTGGCCTCGCCGAGCAGCTTCAGGAGCACCACGTGCTCCTCGAGAGCCTCCAGGACGGGCCTGATCGTGAGGGGGAAGTCGTGTCCGAAGCGGGTCAGATTGGCGGTTCCGCCGATCATGAGCCGCTCCTCCTGCTCCTCCACCAGGGTTTCGAGCAGGGTCGCGAGCACGGTCGAGACCGTGCCGCGGTCCTCGATGTCCTCGAAGGACTCGGGCAGGTCCTGCACCAGCTGCGGCACGTCCGCGAAGCGGCGGCCGACGACGCGGCTGTTGAGCCGGGCCCGCAGATCGGCGAGGGAGGTCTCGCCGAAGGGCGCCGGGCAGTCGATGACCCGCTGCTCGACCCGGCCGGTGTCGGTGATCAGCACCAGCATCAGCCGGGCGGGCGCCAGCGACAGCAGTTCCACGTGCCTGACCGTCGAACGGGTCAGCGAGGGGTACTGCACGACGGCGACCTGCCGGGTCAGCTGCGCGAGCAGCCGGACCGTGCGGCCGACGACGTCGTCGAGGTCGACCGCTCCGTCGAGGAAGTTGTGGATCGCCCGCCGCTCGGGCGTCGACAGGGGCTTGACGCCGGCCAGCCGGTCGACGAACAGCCGGTAGCCCTTGTCGGTGGGGATGCGTCCGGCGCTGGTGTGGGGCTGGGCGATGTAGCCCTCCTCCTCGAGGACCGCCATGTCGTTGCGGACGGTGGCGGGCGAGACACCCAGCTTGTGCCGCTCGGTGAGCGCCTTCGAGCCGACCGGCTCCTCCGTCCCGACGTAGTCCTGGACGATGGCGCGCAGCACCTCGAGCCTGCGTTCGCTGAGCATCGCGCGCACCTCCAGCTGTCGATCCGGTTCCGGTTGCTCCGGTTTTGGCACTCGCCCTGTTCGAGTGCCAGGAATCCCCCGGCCAGTGTACGGCGGCCCACGTCGCTCCTGGCAAGGAGGCGGGCTCGGAGCGGTTAGCGTCACGCCATGGACCTGGACTGGGAAGCGTACGGATGGGAACGGCTCGGGGACGGCGTGGGGAGGTGCCGGCTGGCGGGCTGGGACGCCACGTCGGGCCTGGTCATCGGGCGGGACGCGGTCCTCCTGTACGACACGGGCGCCACGCTCGCGCAGGGCGCCGAGCTGCGGTCGCAGGTGGCGGCGCTCACGGGTGGCCGGAGGGTGACGCATGTCGCACTGAGTCACCCCCATTTCGACCACGTGCTGGGCACGGCGGTGTTCGCCGGCGCCGAGGTCTTCGGGGCGGTGGGCATGGACACGCTGCTGCTGCGGGACCGCGAGGCGCTGCGCGGGGACGCGGTACGGCACGGGGTGGACGAGCGGGCCGCGGCGGAGGCCGCCGAGGTCCTGGTGGCGCCGCGGCACACCGTGACCGGCGAGTGGACCCTCGACCTGGGCGGTCGCCAGGTCCTCCTCGCGAACGTCGGCCCGGGCCACACGGGTCACGATCTGGCCCTGCTGGTGTCCGGGGAGCGCGAGATCGTCTTCTGCGGGGACCTGGTGGAGGAGTCAGGCGAGCCCCAGGCAGGCCCGGACGCGATCCCGTCGCGCTGGCCGGCCGCCCTCGACCGTCTGCTGTCCCTGGGCGGCGAGGACGCGGTGTACGTGCCGGGGCACGGCGCGGTGGTGGACGCGGACTTCGTGCGGCGCCAGCGGGATGAGCTGGCACGCCGCTTCGAGGTGTCGTAGCGTCGCCCGAATGCGCGACGAGGCCCGGGATCTGACGCCCCCTCGACTGCGCTTCCGCCGCCTCACCGGACAGAATCGAGCCCATGCGGAGCTACAACCCCGACCTGACGCCGCCGTGGAAGCGTTCGGCGCCCGTTCCGGAGGTCCCGGCGGACCGTGACCTGGTGGTCGAGGAGGTGACGACGGGCTTCTGCGGGGCGGTGATCCGCTGCGAGGCGGGCACGGTGACCCTGGAGGACCGCTTCGGCAAGCACCGGGTCTTCCCGATGGAACCGCGCGGCTTCCTCCTGGAGGGCCGCACGGTCACCCTGGTCCGCCCGTCCCGCCCGGCACCGGCTCGCCCCGCCCGTACCGCCTCGGGCTCGATCGCCGTCCCGGGCGCCCGGGCCCGGGTCGCCCGGGCGGGCCGCATCTACGTGGAGGGCCGGCACGACGCGGAGCTGGTGGAACGGGTCTGGGGCGACGACCTGCGCATCGAGGGCGTGGTGGTGGAGTACCTGGAGGGCGTGGACGACCTCCCGGCGATCGTGGCCGAGTTCGCCCCGGGGCCGGACGCCCGGCTGGGCGTCCTGGTCGACCACCTGGTGCCGGGCTCCAAGGAGTCCCGGATCGCCGCGCAGGTCACCTCGCCCGACGTCCTGGTCGTCGGCCACCCCTACATCGACGTCTGGCAGGCCGTGAAGCCGGCCTCCCTCGGCATCCCCGCCTGGCCCGCCGTCCCCCGCGGCCAGGACTGGAAGACCGGCGTCTGCCGCGCCCTCGGCTGGCCGGAGAACACGGGCGCCGCCTGGCAGCACATCCTGTCGAAGGTGACCTCCTACAAGGACCTGGAACCGGAACTCCTGGGCCGCGTGGAAGAACTGATCGACTTCGTAACGGCCCCGTAGCCCCCGGGGGCAGCACCCGTCGCGGACCACACCCCGCAGGGCGTTCCCCACCCGCCCGTGCGGCGCCCCTCCCCGTTGTGGGCCTTCGTCCCGCGGGGCGGGACGGGTGGGCACAACGGGACGGCGCCCCTTGCCGGGCCCAGGCCCCCGCGCGTGGACGGTCACCCGTAGGGCGCTGCGCCCTGGTGGTGCGGGCAGGTGCAGAGGGCGGAGGCGCCCGCCAAGGGCGCCGTCCCGTGTGCCCACCCGTCCCGCCCCAGCGGGACGAATGCCCACACGGCGGTAGGACACGGCGCAGGCCCGGCGGGCGGGCGCAGACCTGCGGGACGCGTGCCCGCGTGGCGGGACGCGGGAGCCGCGTTCTAGTCCACCAGGTCCCGGACGACGGCGTCGGCCAGGAGGCGGCCCCGCAGGGTCAGGACCGCCTGGCCCTCGGCGTACGGGCCGGGGGCGAGGAGTCCGTCGTCCAGGGCCTTCCGGGAGGCGGCCAGGCCCGCCGGCTTCAGCAGCCCCAGCTCGACGCCCTCCCGCAGCCGCAGCTCCAGCAGGACCCGCTCCACCCGCCGGTCCTCGTCCGACAGGACCTCGCGTCCGGCTCCCGGTGACCGTCCCTCGCCCAGCGCCGCGGCGTACGCGCCGGGATGCTTGACGTTCCACCAGCGGACCCCGCCCACGTGACTGTGCGCGCCGGGTCCGGCGCCCCACCAGTCGGCGCCGCGCCAGTACAGCTCGTTGTGGAGGCAGCGGCCGGCCTCCGAGGTGGCCCAGTTGGACACCTCGTACCACTCGAAGCCCGCCCCGGACAGCGTCTCCTCCGCCATCAGGTACCGGTCGGCGTGGACGTCGTCGTCGGTCATCGGTATCTCGCCGCGGCGGATGCGCCGGGCCAGCTGGGTGCCCTCCTCCACGATCAGCGCGTAGGCGCTGATGTGGTCGGGTCCGGCGCCGAGCGCCGCCTCAAGCGACGCCCGCCAGTCCTCGTCGGACTCGCCGGGCGTGCCGTAGATCAGGTCCAGGTTCACGTGCTCGAAGCCCGCCGCCCGCGCCTCCGCGACGCACGCCTCGGGGCGGCCCGGGGTGTGGCTGCGGTCGAGGATCTTCAGCACGTGCTGCCGGGCGCTCTGCATGCCGAACGAGATCCGGTTGAAGCCGCCGGCCCGCAGCTCCTCCAGATACGCGGGGCCGACCGACTCCGGGTTGGCCTCGGTCGTCACCTCGGCGTCGTCGGCGAGCCCGAACTCGTCCCGGACGACGGACAGCATCGACACCAGGTCCGCCGCGTCGAGCAGCGTGGGCGTGCCGCCGCCGACGAAGACGGTCCGCACCGGCCGCGGGTCGTCGCCGAGCACCTTGCGGGCGAGTCGTATCTCCTCCGCGACCTGCCCCGCATAGTTCTCCCGGGAGGCGAGCACGCCTCCGGCACCGCGCAGCTCGCTCGCGGTGTACGTGTTGAAGTCGCAGTAACCGCACCGCGTGGCGCAGTACGGCACGTGCAGGTAGAACCCGAGCGGACGCTCCCCGGCCCCTCGCAGGGCGCTCGCGGGCAGCGCTCCGTCCTCGGGCATGGGCTCACCATCGGGCAGTACGGAAGGCATGAAGCCATTGTCCCGTACTGCCCGACAGTGCCGGCGAGCCTGTGGAAAACTCCGCGCCGAACGCGGTATCCGCAGGTCAGGCCTCCCGCGCTCCCTCGTACATCTCGTCGATCAGGTGCTGGTAGGTCCGCTCGACGACCGGCCGCTTCATCTTCAGGCTCGGCGTGAGCTCGCCGTGCTCGACGTCGAGGTCGCGCGGCAGCAGGCGGAACTTCTTGATCGTCTGCCAGCGCTGCAGGCCCTCGTTGAGGCGGGAGACGTAGCCCTCGATCAGCTTCTCGGTCTGCGGGGCGGCGACGACCTCCGCGTAGGACTTGCCGGCGAGGTCGTGCTCGGCGGCCCAGCTCAGGATGGACGGCTCGTCGAGGGCGATGAGGGCGGAGCAGTAGTTCCGGTCGGCGCCGAGCACCACGATGTTCGAGACGAACGGGCAGACGGCCTTGAACTGGCCCTCGATCTCCGTCGGGGCGATGTACTTGCCGCCGGAGGTCTTGAACAGGTCCTTCTTGCGGTCGGTGATCCGCAGGTAGCCGTCGGCGGACAGCTCGCCGATGTCGCCGGTGTGGAACCAGCCGTCGGACTCCAGGACCTCGGCGGTCTTCTCCGGGAGGCCGTGGTAGCCCTCCATGATGCCGGGGCTGCGGAGCAGGATCTCGCCGTCGTCGGCGATGCGGACCTCGGTGCCGGGCAGCGGCTTGCCGACGGTGCCGGTGCGGTACGCCTCGCCCGGGTTGACGAAGGAGGCGGCGGAGGACTCCGTCAGGCCGTAGCCCTCCAGGATGTGGATGCCGGCGCCGGAGAAGAAGTAGCCGATCTCGGGAGCGAGGGCGACGGAGCCGGAGACGGCGGCGCGCAGCCGGCCGCCGAAGGCCTCACGGAGCTTCTTGTAGACGAGCGCGTCGGCGACCTTGTGCTTGGCGGTGAGGCCGAAGGGCGCGGAGGCGGTGCCGGTGCGGCGGAAGTTGTCCTGGGTGACCTTGGCGTACTCGCGGGCGACCTCCGCCGCCCACTGGAAGATCTTGTACTTGGCGCCGCCGCCCTCGCGGGCCTTGGCGGCCACGCCGTTGTAGACCTTCTCGAAGATGCGCGGGACGGCGGCCATGTAGGTGGGCTGCACGACCGGCAGATTGACGATGATCTTGTCGATGCGGCCGTCGACGGCGGTGACGTGGCCGACCTCGATCTGGCCGGAGGTGAGCACCTTGCCGAAGACGTGGGCGAGCGGCAGCCACAGGTACTGGACGTCGTCCTGGGTGACGAGGCCGGTGGCGGCGATGGCCTTGGCCATGTACGACCAGCTGTCGTGCCGCAGCCGCACGCCCTTGGGGCGGCCGGTGGTGCCGGAGGTGTAGATGAGGGTGGCGAGCTGGTCGGAGGTGATCGCGGCGACGCGCTCCTTGACGACCTCGGGGTGCTTCTCCAGGTACGCCTTGCCGCGTGCCTCCAGCTCGGCGAGCGTGAGCACCCACTCGTCGGAGGTGTCGGCGCCCTCGGGGTCGATGACCACGACGTGGTGGAGCTCCGGGAGGTCGGCGCGGCGCTCGACGGCCTTGGCGAGCTGGTCGGCGTTCTCCGCGATCAGCACGCGCGAGGCGGAGTCGGAGAGGATGAAGGCCGACTCCTCGGCGTTGGTCTGCGGGTAGACCGTGGTGACGGCGGCGCCGGCGCACATGACGCCGAGGTCGGCGAGGATCCATTCGACCCGGGTGGCGGAGGCGAGGGCGACCCGCTCCTCGGGCTCGACGCCGAGGTCGATGAGTCCGGCGGCGATGGCGTGGACCCGCTCGGCGGCCTGTGCCCAGCTGAGCGACTTCCAGTCGTCGGGACCCTGGCCGGAGGCGGCGGGTACCGGGTAGCGGTAGGCCTCGGCGTCCGGGGTCCGCTCGACGCGCTCAAGGAAGAGCGCCGCCACGGACGGCGGCCGGTTCTCGATCAGGGTCTGTGTGTCGCTCACGACGTCCTCCGGGCGGCGGCGGTGCGGTCAGGCGGGGCGATCGGGCAAAGCGGTGGGGGCGATGCGTAACGCGTAACTAACTGGCGAGTAACCTGCGGCGGGTTCAGAGTAGAGCGCCGGAGACTGGCGCGTAAGAGCTTGCATATAACGAAACAGGCCCCCGTACCGTCGGTACGGGGGCCTTTCCGTGTGCCTACTTCTTGCCCTTGGCGGAGGATTCGTCACTCGACAGGACGGCGATGAAGGCCTCCTGCGGCACCTCCACCGAACCGACCATCTTCATCCGCTTCTTGCCTTCCTTCTGCTTCTCCAGCAGCTTCCGCTTACGGGAGATGTCACCGCCGTAGCACTTGGCGAGGACGTCCTTGCGGATGGCGCGGATGGTCTCGCGGGCGATGACCCGGGAGCCGATGGCGGCCTGGATGGGCACCTCGAAGGCCTGCCGCGGGATGAGCTCGCGCAGCTTGGCGACCAGCCGCACGCCGTAGGCGTAGGCGGCGTCCTTGTGGGTGATCGCCGAGAAGGCGTCCACCTTGTCGCCGTGCAGCAGGATGTCGACCTTGACCAGGCTGGAGGACTGCTCGCCGGTGGGCTCGTAGTCGAGCGAGGCGTAGCCGCGGGTCTTGGACTTCAGCTGGTCGAAGAAGTCGAAGACGATCTCGGCCAGCGGGAGGGTGTAGCGGATCTCGACCCGGTCCTCGGAGAGGTAGTCCATGCCGAGGAGGGTGCCGCGCCGGTTCTGGCACAGCTCCATGATCGAGCCGATGAACTCGGTGGGCGCGAGGATCGTGGCGCGCACGACCGGCTCGTACACCTCGCTGATCTTGCCCTCGGGGAACTCGCTCGGGTTGGTGACCGTGTGCTCGCTGCCGTCCTCCATGACCACGCGGTAGACCACGTTGGGGGCGGTGGCGATCAGGTCGAGGCCGAACTCGCGCTCCAGGCGCTCGCGGATCACGTCCAGGTGGAGCAGGCCGAGGAAGCCGACGCGGAAGCCGAAGCCGAGCGCGGCGGAGGTCTCCGGCTCGTAGACCAGCGCGGCGTCGTTCAGCTGGAGCTTGTCGAGCGCGTCGCGCAGCTCCGGGTAGTCGGAGCCGTCCAGCGGGTACAGACCGGAGAAGACCATCGGCTTCGGGTCCTTGTAGCCGCCGAGCGCCTCCTGGGCGCCCTTGGACTGGGAGGTGATGGTGTCACCGACCTTGGACTGCCGGACGTCCTTCACACCGGTGATGAGGTAGCCCACCTCGCCGACGCCGAGGCCGTCGGCCGGCAGCATCTCCGGCGAGTTGGTGCCGATCTCCAGGAGCTCGTGGGTGGCGCCGGTCGACATCATGCGGATGCGCTCGCGCTTGTTGAGCTGGCCGTCGACGACACGGACGTACGTCACGACACCGCGGTACGAGTCGTAGACCGAGTCGAAGATCATCGCGCGCGCCGGGGCGTCGGCGACGCCCACCGGGGCCGGGATGTCCCGGACGACGCGGTCGAGGAGCGCCTCGACGCCCATGCCGGTCTTCGCGGAGACCTTGAGGACGTCCTCCGGCTGGCAGCCGATGAGGTTCGCCAGCTCCTCGGCGAACTTCTCCGGCTGGGCGGCCGGGAGGTCGATCTTGTTGAGCACGGGGACGATGGTGAGGTCGTTCTCCATCGCCAGGTAGAGGTTGGCCAGCGTCTGCGCCTCGATGCCCTGGGCGGCGTCCACCAGCAGGATCGTGCCCTCGCAGGCGGCGAGCGAACGCGAGACCTCGTAGGTGAAGTCGACGTGCCCCGGGGTGTCGATCATGTTCAGGATGTGCGTACGCCCCTGCTCCGACCCCTCGGTCGGGGCCCAGGGCAGACGGACGGCCTGGGACTTGATCGTGATGCCGCGCTCACGCTCGATGTCCATCCGGTCGAGGTACTGGGCGCGCATCTGCCGCTGGTCGACCACACCGGTCAGCTGGAGCATCCGGTCGGCAAGCGTCGACTTGCCGTGGTCGATGTGCGCGATGATGCAGAAATTGCGGATCAGAGCCGGGTCGGTACGGCTCGGCTCGGGCACGTTGGTAGGAGTCGCGGGCACGCAGGGTTCTCGTCTCGGGCGATGTTCAGAACGGATACGTAGGCTCCATCGTCCCATGACCGCGGGACCTCGGTCGGTTTGGGCGGCGTGGAGGGCGGCTGATATCGTGGACGGCTGTGTCTCGTGTGCCCTCTCAGCTGCGCGGCACATCCTGAAGAAACATCGAACCTGTAAAGGCTCTTTTCGTGGCGAACATCAAGTCCCAGATCAAGCGGAACAAGACCAACGAGAAGGCGCGCCTTCGCAACAAGGCCGTCAAGTCGTCGCTCAAGACCGCGATCCGCAAGGCCCGCGAGGCTGTCGCCGCCGGCGACCTCGAGAAGGCCACCGTGGCCGCTCGTGCCGCTTCGCGTCAGCTCGACAAGGCTGTCTCGAAGGGTGTCATCCACAAGAACGCCGCCGCCAACAAGAAGTCGGCGCTGGCCACCAAGGTTGCCTCCCTCCAGGGCTGAGCTCTGATGTGACCAGGCCGTACGGGACCCAGCGGGCCCTCTAACCGCTCCCGGCCGGCCACCCCGGCTCCGTACGCGAGACGCGTTCGCCACGCGTGTACGGGCCACACCAGCTGTACGACGAAGGCCCCGCCGCCCTCCTTCCCCAGGAGGCGACGGGGCCTTCGCCGTCGGTACGGGCGGGGGCGGCGGGGCGCCTTTGCCGTCGGTACGGCGGGGCGGGCGTCGGGCGGCGGACTGCCGGCGGGTGTCAGCCGCGTCGCATGCGGGCCGCGCGGGCGACGGTGACGACGGCCTTCTCCAGGGCGTACTCGGGATCGTCGCCGCCGCCCTTGACGCCGGCGTCGGCCTCGGCGACCGCGCGCAGGGCGAGGGAGACGCCGTCCGGGGTCCAGCCGCGCATCTGCTGGCGCACCCGGTCGATCTTCCAGGGGGGCATGCCCAGCTCGCGGGCGAGGTCGGCGGGGCGGCCGCCGCGGGCCGAGGAGAGCTTGCCGATCGCCCGGACGCCCTGGGCGAGCGCGCTGGTGATGAGGACAGGCGCGACACCGGTCGACAGGGACCAGCGCAGGGCCTCCAGGGCCTCCGCCGCGCGTCCCTCGACGGCGCGGTCCGCGACGGTGAAGGACGAGGCCTCGGCGCGGCCCGTGTAATAGCGCCCGACGACCGCCTCGTCGATGGTGCCGTCGACATCCGAGGTGAGCTGCGCCACGGCGGAGGCCAGCTCCCGCAGGTCGCTGCCGATCGCGTCCACGAGCGCCTGGCAGGCCTCGGGCGTGGCCGAACGGCCGAGCGACCGGAACTCCTGCCGCACGAACGTCAGCCGCTCCGCCGGCTTCGTCGTCTTCGGGCAGGCCACCTCCCGCGCGCCCGCCTTGCGGGCCGCGTCGAGGAGCCCCTTGCCCTTGGCGCCGCCCGCGTGCAGCACCACGAGGGTGATCTCCTCGGCCGGCGCGTCGAGATACGCCTTGATCTCCTTGATCGTCTCCGCCGGCAGGTCCTGTGCGTTCCGCATCACCAGGACCTTGCGCTCGGCGAAGAGGGAGGGGCTGGTCAGCTCGGCGAGCGCGCCGGGCTGCAGCTGTTCGGGGGCGAGGTCGCGCACGTCCGTGTCGGCGTCGGCGGCCCGCGCGGCCGCCACCACCTCGCGCACCGCGCGGTCGAGCAGCAGGTCCTCCTGGCCCACCGCGAGCGTGACGGGGGCGAGGAGGTCGTCGGGGGAAGACTTCTTGGTGGCCATCGCGCTCCAGCATCCCACGCGCCACCGACAGCCGGGCGTCGTCGAGAATGTGCACGTGAGCGATGTGAGACACGTACTGGTCCTGCCCGACCGCGACGCGGCCGAGGAGGTCGCCGAGGAGCTGCCCGACCGCTTCGGCGTCGCCGAGGAGCCCCAGCTGGTCCGGGACGCCCTGGCGGGCGAGGACGACGCCGAGGACGCCCAGTGGCTGGTGGTGGTCGAGGACCCGGAGGGCCGTCTCGACCCGGCGGCGCTCGACGCGCTGGCCGCCGAGTACGAGGGCTGGCTGGAGGCCCCGTAGGGCCGGCTCAGGCCGCCGGTGCGGCCTTGGGGACGATCTGGACGTCCAGGTCGATGGTGATGCTGGAGCCGACCGCCGCGATGCCGCGGGCGAGCAGCGTCTGCCAGGTGAGGGTGAAGTCCTCGCGGTGCAGCTCGGTGGTCGCCCGGCAGGCGCCGCGGGTCTCGCCCTGCAGCCCGTTCCCGAGGCCCAGGTACTGGGTGTCGAGGGTGACCGTACGGCTGACGCCGTGCAGGGTGAGCGCGCCGGTGACGGCCCAGCGGCTGCCGCCCCTGTGGACGAAGCGCTCGCTGTAGAACTCCATCGTCGGGTACGCGCCGACGTCGAGGAAGTCGCCGGAGCGCAGGTGGTCGTCGCGCATCCGGACGCCGGTGTCGATGGAGGCGGCGTCGATGACGACGTGCATGGCCGAGTGCTCCATGCGCTCGGCGATCCGGACCGCGCCCGCGAAGCTGTTGAACCGGCCGTGGATCCGCGCGAGGCCGATGTGCCGCGCGGTGAAGCCGATCTGCGAGTGCGTGGGGTCGATCTCCCAGTCACCCGGCTCGGGCAGGGCCTGCTGGGGTGCGACCTGGAGCCGCACGTCGCCCAGGCCCGCGTGACCGCTCTCCTCGACGACGGCGTTGCCGTGGTACGGGGTGTAGCCCTCGGCCGTGACCGCGAGCCGGTACTCCCCGGCCGGCACGGTCGCGAGGACCGTGCCGTACGGGTCGGTCTCACCGGCGAGGACCTTGCGGCCGACCGCGTCGGAGAGCGTGAACTCGGCCTGGCGCACCGGCTCGTCGACGGGGTCGAGGACCCGGCAGCTCAGGACGCCCGCCGACGCGGGCAGCGCGATCCCCGCGAACGGACCGCCCCGAGAGGTCCCCGCACCACGCTTGCCGAACAGACCGAACACCGCACATACCCCCGGACAAACCGCTCACGTTTCCGTTTCAACGAATACACATTCGATCACTGTTGCGCTGTTCGAGGCAAACAGCGGAAGTGTTACCGGAGGTCCGAATTAAAGATTCCGGTGACCACCGCTCGACGACGCTCACACGGGCTCGGCTACCGGCGCCCGCTCCGGCAGCTTCCGGAGGCGCGGCACCGGCGAGGGCAGCAGCCACAGCACCGCGAACAGCGCGCCCACGGTCGCGATCCAGAGCGTGGGGCGCAGCCCCAGCGCCGTGCCGAGCAGCCCGCCGACGAGCGCGCCGACCGGACGGAAACCGTGGTTGAGCATCCGGTAGGCGCCCATCACCCGCGACCGGACGGCGTCGGGTATCCAGGCCATCTGGAACGATCCGCCGGCGACGTCGGCCATCATCACGCCGACGCAGGACAGGAACTCGGCGAGGAAGAGCAGGCCGACGACGAGCGGCAGCGGACCGCTCGCGGCCGGTATGAGGAGCAGGGGCAGGGTGAAGCCCACGAAGCCGGTGACGAGCGAAGGTCCGATGCCGATCCGCCTGACGACCGCCCCGCTGAGCGCCGCCCCGATCAGCCCGCCGACGGCCCCGGCCGCGAGCAGCGCGCCCAGCAGGCCCGCGCTCAGGCCGAGCTCGGTGGTCGCGTAGAGGACGAAGAGGGTGTGGAACATGTAGTTGAAGAACTGCACCGTGCCCGACGCGGCGAACAGCGCGCGCATCGAGGGGTCGCGCAGCACCCAGCGCAGCCCTTCGGTGAAGTGCCCCTTCCCGACGGGCGCGGGAGGCGGCTCGACCGGGCGGATCCTGGCCAGGTAACCGGCCGAGACCAGGTACGTGAGCGCGTCCGCCAGCAGCGCGAACGGCGCCGTGAGCACCTGAACCAGGACCCCGCCGATCCCAGGACCCGCCAGCCAGGCCGTCGAACGACTGCCGTTGACCAGCGAGTTCGCCTGCACATACCGCTCGGTGGGCACCAGCGCCACGAACAGCGTGGTGTTGCACGCCTCGAACAGCACGCTCAGCGCTCCCACCCCGAAGGCCACCGCGTACAGCTGACCGAGCGTCAGCATGCCGAGCAGATGGGCGACGGGCAGGGTCAGCAGCAGCACCGCCCTGCCGATGTCGGCCGCGATCATCGCGCGCCGGCGGTGGGCCTGGCGATCGGCCCAGGCCCCGAGCGGCAGGTTGAGCAGCAGCGCGGGCAGCAGCTCGGCCGTCTTGAGCCAGCCCATCTCGGCCGCGTCGGCGCCCAGGACGAGCACGGCGGCGAGCGGCAGCGCCATCAGCGAGATCTGGTCGCCGACGAGCGAGACGGTCTGCCCGGTCCAGTACCGCCGGAAGGACCGCTCGCGCAGCAGCGCGGGTATGCGTGCGGCGATCGCCATGGGTCACTCCTCCTCGTCGCTGTCGGGGTTCTCCCGCTGCAGGTAGGCGATCCTCAGGACGCTGACCGGCCGGGCGCCCTCGGGCCGCCGGGCCGCATCGGTGTCGCGGTCCTCGTAGGGCCGCAGCAGCTCCTCCATCCGCCGCCCGAGATCCGCGAGCTCCTCGGGGGTGAGGTAGAGCAACGAGTCGCCGAACTGTTCGGCCTCCTGCCACTCCCTGGGCAGGGTGCGCCGGTTCTCCACGGCCCGGAGGACCCGCTGGAAGTAGAGCTGGATCGCGGCTCCGCTCAGCGCGTCCGCCGCCTCGGCGACGGCCGGGTCCTCACTGTGGCCCGGCCACTCGGTGTACCGCGCCGTCGCCTGCCAGGGCTTCTCCCGCCCCTTGCCGCCGGGCGCCTGCTCCACCAGCCCGTACTTGGCGAGTATCCGCAGGTGGTACGAGCAGCTGGCGACGGACTCTCCGGTCAGCTCGGCCGCCCGTGTGGCCGTGAAGGGCCCTTCGCTCCGGAGCAGACCCACCAGGGTCATCCGCGTCGGATGGGCGTAGGCGCGCAGGGCGCGGGGGTCGTTGAGCTGGATGCTGCGAGGCTGCTCCGTCATGATGAAAACATATCTTTAGAAAGACTCCTTTACAACGGTTTCTTTAGGCGAGCCCTCAGCCGGTGCCGACCGCGGAGGTGTGCGCCGTCAGCCCGGCGCCCGCACCGCTGACCGCGATCGCCCCGTCCCGGTCCGTGCTCAGCACCCGCGCCCCGCCCGCCCTGAGCGCCCGCACCGTCCGCGGCGAAGGATGCCCGTACGGGTTGTCCCGGCCGGCCGACACCAGCGCGAGCCTCGGCCGCACCGCCCGTATCAGCCTCGGGTCCTGATGGGCCGAGCCATGGTGGGCGACCTTGAGCACGTCCACGGGCGGCAGCGCCGGGTACGCCCGCAACAGCGCCTGCTGGCCCGGAGGTTCGAGATCGCCGAGCAGCAGCACACTCACCCCGCCGGCAGCCCGCACGAACAAGGTCACGCTGGCATCGTTGACCCCAGCCTCCCCAGACCCGCCCGAGTCCCCCGACCCACCCGGCTCCCCAGACCCACCCGAGTCCCCCAACCCATCCGAGTCCCCCGACTCCCCTGTTTCCCCCAGCTCCCTCGACTCCTCCAGCTCCCTCACCTCTCCCGGTTCTCCCGGCTGCCCGGCAGCCGCCGAGCCCTCCGGCCGGCCCGCGCCGCCCGGACCGGCCCGCGGCCACAGCACCCACCACTCCAGCGGGCCCAGCCTGCGCCGCTCGCCCGCCCCGGCCCGCACCAGGGGAACCCCGGCCGCACGCGCCGTCCGCCGCACGAACTCCGCCTGCCCCTGCGGCTCTTCGAGCCCGGTCGTCTGGATCGCCCCGACCGCCCGTCCTCGCAGAACCCCCGGCAGCCCGGCGACATGGTCCGCGTGGAAGTGGGTGAGCACCAGGAGCGGAATCCGGCGCACCCCGAGGTCCCGTAGGCACCGGTCCACCGGCGCCGGATCGGGTCCCGCGTCCACCACGACGGCCGTGTCACCACCGGCCGCGAGCACGATCGCGTCCCCCTGACCGACCTGGCACATCGCGAACACCCATCCCGGCGGCGGCCATCCGGACACCAGCCGGACCAGCGGCGGCGGCCGCACCACCGCCAGGAGCAGCAGTGCCGCACAGGCCACCCCGATCCACCGCCGCCACGGCAGGCCCCGGACAGCCAGGAGCACGAGCCCGGTCAGCAGCGCGAGCAGCAGCCCGCCCCACCAGCCGCCCGGCCAGGACGTCTCCGCGCCGGGCAGCGCCGCCCCGGTCCGGGCCACCCTCGCGATCCACCCGGCCGGCAGCCCGGCGAGCCAGGCCACCGCCTCTGCCGCTCCCGGCCAGACGGCCGCCAGGGCCAGCGTGAGGAACCCGAGCACGGTGGCCGGGGCCACCGCCGGCTCCGCCAGGAGATTCGCCGGCACCGCGACCAGGCTCACCCGCGCCGCGAAGACCGCCACGACCGGCGCGCACACGGCCTGCGCCGCAAGCGTCGCCGCCAGCGCCTCCGCGATCCTGCCCGGCACCCTCCGCCGCCGCAGCGCCTCGCTCCAGCGCGGGGCAACCGTGAGCAGCGCTCCCGTGGCCAGCACCGACAGCAGGAAGCCGTAACTCCGCGCCAACCAGGGGTCGTAGAGCACCAGGACCAGCACCACGGCGGCGAGCGCCGGGATGAGCGAGCGCCGCCGTCCGGTCGCGACGGCGAGCAGGGTGACGAGTCCGCAGGCCGCCGCGCGCAGCACGCTCGGATCGGGCCGGCACACCACCACGAAGGCCAGCGTCAGCGCTCCCCCGGCGAACGCCGTCGCTCGCAGCGGAATACCGAGGCGTGGAGCGAGCCCGCCTCGCTCGGACAGCTGCGCGGTGCCGGGTCTGCCGATGAGAAGTAGCAGGACGAGGGTGAGATTGGAACCTGAGACAGCCAGGAGATGGGTCAGATCCGTGGCCTCGAAGGCCTCCTTGAGGTCGGGCTCGATCCTGGAGGTGTCACCGACGACCAGGCCCGGCAGCAACGCCCGGGCATCGGGCGCGAGACCCTCCGTGGCCTGCCGCAGCCCGGCGCGCAGTCCGCCCGCCGTGCGCTGGAGCGCGCTCGGCGGCCCGGTGATCCGCGGCTTCCCCGAGCCGTCCGCCCGCAGCACCGCGGCGAACGGGTCTCCGGAACGTGTCGGGACGGCGAGCCTGCCCGACACGCGCAGCCGGGTCGACGGCAGCAGCCGCAGCCAGGCCTCGCGCTCCTCCCCCGCCGGCACCACGAGCAGCACCGGCGCCCTGGTCCGGTGCACCGCGCCGTCCCACTCCTCGACCGTCGTCACCTCGCCCTCCACGACCACGGACACCGGCGCCGCCCGGCTTCCGCGCACCCTGGGCGGAGTGACCCTCGGGTCGGACGTGACCACCACCTCCGCCACCACCCGGCCGTTCTCCCGGGCGAGTTCGGGCACCGGCCCCCGGTGCAGATCCGCCGCGTGGAACCCGGCGGACGCAGCCCCGGCCGCCGCGCACAGCAGCACACCCGCGAAGGCGGTCACCCGCAGTCCGCGCCGGGCGGCCGGGACCAGAAGCAGCGCCGCGCCCGCCAGACACAGCAGGACACCTCCGACCGTCCACCAGCCGGCGACGCCCACCGCGAGCGCCGCCCCGCCCCAGGCGGCGAGGGCCGGCGGCACGAGCCGCAGATCGGCCGGACCCTCGTCCCAGGGCGCCGGACGGATTTCCCCGCTCATGGCCGGACCAGAGGCTCGAGGTCCGCGAACCTGCGCGCGCCGATCCCGTTGACGTCCCGCAGCTCGGCCACCGACCGGAAACCCCCGTGCTCGACACGGTGTTCCACGATGTGCCGGGCGAGCACCGGGCCGACACCGGGCAGGGCGTCGAGCTGCTCGACGGTCGCCGCGTTGAGGCTCAGCGGGTTGGCCGGGCTCGGCGGCCCGGGCGCGGAACCCACAGCGCCCGCAGCGCCCGCGGCGCCCACGAGCGCGCCGGCGGTCGCGGGAACGGGAAGCCCGACGACGACCTGCTCCCCGTCCACGAGGACCCGCGCCCGGTTCAGGCCGGTCAGGTCCGTGCCCGGGCGGATGCCGCCCGCCGCGCGTAAGGCGTCGGTGACCCGGGAACCGGCGGGAAGGGTGAACACTCCCGGCCGGCGCACCTTGCCGCCGACGTCGACCACGACGACCGCACCCGCACCCGCGCTCGCCCTCACGCTCCCGCTCGTGCTCGCGCCGGCGATCGGGTCAGGAAGCGCACCCGTCCCCGGAGCCGTCGGCGAAGTCGCCGCAGCTTCCGGGAACGCCGCCGCCGTCCCGGGCAGCGGCCGGGCCGCCGCGACCACCTCGGGCGCCCTCACCTGCTCCGGCCGCCCCGCCCAGAAGTAAGCCCCCGCGCCACCCGCTGCCACGGCAAGGACCACGGCGAGAGCGGCCAGCGACCGTCGCTCGAGCCCGCACCGCGACTGGACCCACAGCGGCAGCCGGTCGCGCAGCGCGAGCCGGACCATCTCCCCGCGCCGCACGGGCGGTTCGGGCCCGGCCCGCCCCCGCTCGCCCGACACCGCCCCCGGCGGTGGCCCCGGATGCGGCTCTGTCTGCGGCCCTGCCGACCGCGATGGCGGCGCGGGCGGCTCGGGCGGCTCGGGCCCCTGCGGCGGGCCCGACAAGACCGGGG
Source organism: Streptomyces sp. NPDC127092 (assembly GCF_042722475.1). NCBI lineage: Bacteria > Bacillati > Actinomycetota > Actinomycetes > Kitasatosporales > Streptomycetaceae > Streptomyces > Streptomyces sp. NPDC127092. The sequence continues at coordinate 193,182 of NZ_JBHXFE010000003.1, read as the reverse complement.
AGCCCGCGGAGACCGAGGGGCCCTGTGCCGGTCCCGGTGCAGGCGACGGGGCCGCGGACGGGAACAGCGCCTCGCCCCGCCGGCGTACCGCCGTCGGTGCCGCGAGCGCGCCGGCTGCCCGCCTGCGATGGATCCGGGCGGCCGCGCCCCTCGACCGGGACCTTCCGTCCGAACCCGGAAGCCGGCCCGGCCCACTGGTCGGTCCACTACGACCTGATGCGATGTGTGTGCGAAGAGTCATGACATCGACGGTAGGCCGACCACGTACCATCCGCCGAGGCCACCCGATTCCCGTGGACAACCGACCAGTTGTGGAAAACTCCGTCACCCTCACGAGGGATGGCACGTGCCCCTGCCGGCATCGGCACGTGTCAGCGAGGGGACACGACCACCGCGAGAAGCCCCGGACCGGTGTGGGCGCCGATGACCGCACCGACCTCGGTGACCTGGAGGTCCTCGACGGCCGGCAGACGTTCGCGCAGCCGCTCGGCGAGAACGGCGGCCCGGTCGGCCGCGGAGAGGTGGTGCACGGCGACGTCGACGGGACCGGCACCGGCCCGCTCGACCGCGATCTCCTCCAGCCGTGCGATCGCCTTGGACGCCGTGCGCACCTTCTCGCGCAGCTCGATCCGGCCGCCCTCGAGTTCGAGCAACGGCTTCACGGCCAGCGCGGACCCGAGAAGCGCCTGAGCGGTGCCGATGCGGCCCCCGCGGCGCAGATAGTCAAGCGTGTCGACGTAGAAGAAGGCCGAGGTGCTCGCGGCGCGCTTCTCGGCGGCCGCGACGGCCTCGTCGAGCGAGCCGCCCGCGTCCGCGACCTCGGCCGCCGCCTGGGCGCAGAAGCCGAGGGCCATGCCCACCATCCGGGTGTCGACGACCCGTACGGGCACCGGGGCGTCCTTGGCGGCGAGCACGGCGGCGTCGTAGGTACCGGAGATCTCGCCGGAGAGGTGCAGCGAGACGATGCCGTCGGCGCCCGCCTCCGCGGCGGCGCGGTAGGTGGCGGCGAAGACTTCGGGAGCGGGTCGGCTGGTGGTCACCAGGCGTCGCTTCTGCAGGGCTTCCGCGAGCGAGCGGGCCGAGATCTCCGTCCCTTCCTCCAACGCGCGGTCGCCGATGACCACGGTGAGCGGAACGGCCGTGATGGCGTGCCGCTCCATCGTCTGGGGTGGCAGGTAGGCCGTGGAATCGGTGACGATCGCGACATGCCGGGACATGAGCGGGAGGTTACCCGCCGGGGCCGCCGCACGGCAGCCCGGGCCCCCGAGACCACCCGGGCGATACCCGGCGCCTCAAGCGGAACGCCGCCCGGCACACCTCCAACACTCCGGCCACATCCACAGCCACGGGTCCAGCCGGCCCTCAGGTCGTGGTCTCCGGCCGCGTCGACTTCTCCCACGGGTAGGCCGTGCCGCGCGGGTCGGGCGCGTTGATCGCCTGCGGTCCGACGGACGGGCCCGCCTCTGCGCCCGGCCATGTCTGCCCCTGCCCGGCACCCGCCGCCGGAGCCCCGGCCGCCGGCCATCCCTGCCCGGAGCCGCCCGTGCCGGCCGCGCCTTGGCGCTCGTCGCCGTCATCGACACCGTCCGCACGCATCCAGTGCCGCAGCGCGCCCGCCTCCATGTCGATCTGGGCGCTGAGCGAGGACAGGTCGTCCTCGGCGAATTGGCGGGCCCGGTCGCGCGCCGCGAAACGCAGCGCGTCGGCGGAGTGGGTGATCTGCTCGGTGCGCCGGCGCAGCTCCGGCAGCTGGGCCGCGACATGGGCCCGGTCGGGTTCGCGCTCCAGCCTCTTGAGGTCTTCGTCGAGCTCTCGGCCGTGCGCGCTCAGCCGGTGGAAGAGGTCCAGGGACTCCCTCAGCGAGGCGTCCTCGGCCGCGCCCGCGTGGAGCGCGTCCTGGGTGGCGCGCATCGAGGTGCGCAGCGAGAGCCTCAGCTGGGCCAGCTCGCCCGCGACGCCGGTCTGGCCGAAGCTCTTGGCCCGCAGCGTGGTGTCCTCGACCGTGCGTCGCGCATGGTCGATGGTGCGGTCGACGCCGCGCTTGGCCGCCTTGGCCACCTTCACCGTGGCATAGACCCCCAGCGCCACGAAGGCGACGAAGAGCAGCGCCAAGATCGTGATCAAGGCTTCCATGTAGCTCGCCCCTCCGGCCGCGGTTGTGGTTCTTCCACGGTAAACGGAAGGGGCAGGCCGACGGTTCCATTCGAACCCTCAACCTGCCCCTAGCCTCCCCCTAGGGGTAGCGCGCCGTCAGGCGGGCTGTGCCCCGGGAGGTCGGTCGTCAGCCGGCGACGATGTTCACCAGCTTCGGCGCGCGGACGATCACCTTGCGGATCTGCGCGCCGCCCAGCGCGGCCACCACGTTCGCGTCACCCAGCGCCAGCGCCTCCAGGTCCGCGTCGCTGATCGACGGGGAGACCTCCAGGCGCGCCTTGACCTTGCCCTTGATCTGCACGACGCAGGTCACGGTCTCGTCCACGACGTAGGCCGGGTCGGCGACCGGGAAGTCCTGGTGGACGACCGAGTCGGTGTGGCCCAGGCGGTGCCACAGCTCCTCGGCGATGTGCGGGGCCAGCGGCGCGACCAGCAGCACCAGCTGCTCGGCGACCGGGCGGGACACCGCGCCGCCGCTCTTGGTCAGGTGGTTGTTCAGCTCGGTGATCTTGGCGATGGCGGTGTTGAAGCGCATCGCGACCATGTCCTGGGCGACCCCGTCGATGGCCTTGTTCAGGGCACGCAGCGTGTCCTCGTCGGCCGGCTCGTCGACGACCGTGACCTCGCCGGTCGCCTCGTCGACGATGTTGCGCCACAGCCGCTGCAGCAGTCGGTACTGGCCGACGACGGCGCGGGTGTCCCACGGGCGGGAGACGTCCAGCGGGCCCATGGCCATCTCGTACAGGCGCAGGGTGTCGGCACCGTACTCGGTGCAGATCTCGTCCGGCGTGACCGCGTTCTTCAGGGACTTGCCCATCTTGCCCAGGACGCGGCTGACCTTCTCGCCCTCGTAGTAGTAGCCGCCGTCGCGCTCCTCGACCTCGGCGGCCGGCACGGCGATGCCGCGGGAGTCCCGGTAGACGAAGGCCTGGATCATGCCCTGGTTGTACAGCTTGTGGAACGGCTCCGCGGAGGAGACGTGGCCCAGGTCGAACAGGATCTTGGACCAGAAGCGGGCGTACAGCAGGTGCAGCACGGCGTGCTCGGCGCCGCCGACGTACAGGTCGACGCCACCGGTGGGCATGCCCTCGCGCGGGCCCATCCAGTACTGCTCGATGGCCGGGTCGACCAGCTTCTCGTCGTTGTGCGGGTCCAGGTAGCGCAGCTCGTACCAGCAGGAACCGGCCCAGTTGGGCATGGTGTTGGTCTCGCGGCGGTACTTCTTGGGGCCGTCGCCCAGGTCCAGCGTGACGTTGACCCAGTCCTCGTTGCGGGACAGCGGGGTCTCCGGCTGGGTGTCCGCGTCGTCCGGGTCGAAGGTGCGCGGCGAGTAGTCGTCGACCTCCGGCAGCTCCAGCGGCAGCATGGACTCGGGCAGCGAGTGGGCGACGCCGTCCTCGTCGTAGACGATCGGGAAGGGCTCGCCCCAGTAGCGCTGGCGGCTGAACAGCCAATCGCGCAGACGGAAGTTGACGGTGCCCTCGCCGATGCCGCGGTCGGCCAGCCAGGAGGTGATCTTCGCCTTGGCCTCGACGACGCCCAGGCCGTCCAGGGAGATCTCGTCGTTGGCGGAGTTGATCAGCTTCGCCTCGTACGAGCCGAAGGCGTCGTCCCAGGTGGACGGGTCGGTGCCGCGGTCGTCGCTCGGCTCCACGACGCAGCGCATGGGCAGCTCGAAGGCGCGCGCGAAGGCGAAGTCGCGGGCGTCGTGCGCCGGGACGGCCATGATCGCGCCGGTGCCGTAGCCCATCAGGACGTAGTCGGCGATGAAGACCGGGACCTGCTCGCCGCTGACCGGGTTGGTCGCGTACGCGCCGGTGAAGACACCGGTCTTGTCCTTGGCCTCGGCCTGCCGCTCGACGTCGGACTTGGCGGCGGCCTGCTTGCGGTAGGCGTCGACGGCCTCGGCGGGGGTGGCGTGTCCGCCGGTCCACACGTCGTGGGTGCCCTCGGGCCAGGCGGCCGGGACGATCTTCTCGACCAGGTCGTGCTCCGGGGCCAGCACCATGTAGGTGGCGCCGAACAGGGTGTCCTGGCGGGTGGTGAAGACGGTGATGGCGCCGGTGTCGCCGACCTGGAAGTCGACGCGGGCGCCCTCGGAGCGGCCGATCCAGTTGCGCTGCTGCAGCTTGATGGCCTCGGGCCAGTCCAGGCCGTCCAGGTCGTCCAGCAGGCGGTTCGCGTAGGCGGTGATGCGCATGTTCCACTGGCGCAGCTTGGCCTTGAAGACGGGGAAGTTGCCGCGCTCGGAGCGGCCGTCGGCGGTGACCTCCTCGTTGGCCAGGACGGTGCCCAGGCCGGGGCACCAGTTGACCGGGGCGTCGGAGGCGTACGCCAGGCGGTACTCGCCCAGGACGTCGGCGCGCTCGACGGCGCTCAGCTCGCTCCACGCGCGCGTGGAGCCGGGGATCTCACGGGCGCCGCTCTCGAACTGCTCGACCAGCTCGGCGATCGGGCGGGCCTTCTTGGCGTCGGCGTCGTACCAGGAGTTGAAGATCTGCAGGAAGATCCACTGGGTCCACTTGTAGTACTCCGGGTCGATCGTGGCGAACGACCGGCGCTTGTCGTGGCCCAGGCCCAGCCGGCGCAGCTGGGCCTTCATGTTCTCCATGTTGGCCTCGGTGGACACGCGCGGGTGCGTGCCGGTCTGCACCGCGTACTGCTCGGCCGGCAGGCCGAAGGCGTCGAAGCCCAGGGTGTGCAGCACGTTGTGGCCCGACATGCGCGCGTGGCGGGCGAAGACGTCGGTGGCGATGTAGCCCAGGGGGTGGCCGACGTGCAGGCCCGCACCGGACGGGTACGGGAACATGTCCATGATGAACTTCTTGGGGCGGGCCGCCACGGCCGCGTCCCCGGCCAGGTCACCGCTGGGGTTCGGGGCCTCGTAGGTGCCCTCGGCGTCCCAGGCGTCCTGCCAGCGTGCCTCGATGTCGGCGGCCAGGGCCGCCGTGTAGCGATGCGGGGCCGCCGTCTCGGCAGCCGTGTTGATCTCGGTCATGGTCCTTGAAGCTCCATCGATCGTCTCTGCCCACTGCCAGCACTGCCACGAAATGAAAAATCCCCTCGCACAGGAGGGGACGCCGCGCCGATGCCGACCGGATCTTCATCCGTCGGGACTGATCAGCGCGGCTCGCTAAGCAGAAGGCGTACGGCACGCATGGCGTCAGGGTACCGCAGGGCCCGAGCGGGCCGCACCGGCGTTCCGGGGAGTGGCACACGACGAAGCGGGCCATCCGATCCGGATGACCCGCTTCTCATCTGTGGAGCTAAGGAGAATTGAACTCCTGACCTCTTGCATGCCATGCAAGCGCTCTACCAACTGAGCTATAGCCCCTTGCGAGGGAACAGAGTACCGCAGAAGCGGTGCGAGCCGATCCTTCCGGACGACCCGCTTCCCTTCTGTGGAGCTAAGGAGAATTGAACTCCTGACCTCTTGCATGCCATGCAAGCGCTCTACCAACTGAGCTATAGCCCCTTGCTGCTCGTCACCGCTCCGGCTTGCGTCGCGGCGACGAACAGAACAGTAACCGGCGGTCCGACGGTTCTCCAAATCCGTTTCTCCGGAGCCGTGCGGAGCTTTGGGTAGGGTCGCCGACTGTGTCCGTCTCCGCGCTCCCTCCGACCCGCGCCCGCCGGTGGCCCCTCGCCACCGCCGCGGCGGTCTGTCTGCTGTCGTTCACGGCCTTCTGGGTGGCGCAACGCCTCGCCCACGTGAACATGCTCGACGTGATGGTCTACCGGGCCGAGGCCGAGACGCTGCGGGCCGGTGAGGACCTCTACGCGATGCGCGCCACCTCGGCGAACCTCGCGATGACCTATCCGCCGTTCGCCGCCGTCCTGTTCCTGCCGCTGACCCTGGTGAGCGTGCCGCTGATGCGGACGCTGACCACCGCGGGGAACCTGCTCCTGGTGGTGGCGCTGGTCCAGCTCTCGCTCCAGCTGGTCCGTCCCGGGCTCGCGCGCCCGGCGGGCCGCGCCGAGCTGTGGCGCAGGACACTGCTGATCGCCGCGGTCGTCGTCTGGTGCGAGCCGGTCTGGACGACGCTGCGCTACGGGCAGATCAACCTGCTCATAGCGGTGGCGGTGCTCTGGGACCTGACCCGCCGCGAGGGAAGCCGCTGGGCCGGCCTGGGCATCGGGCTCGCCACCGCCGTGAAGCTCACCCCGGGTCTCTTCGTGGTCCTGCTGCTCGCCGCCGGCGTGCTGCTGTGGCGCCGGGACCGGACGGTGAACCAGTGGCTGCGGACGGCACTGACGGCCACCGGGGTGTTCCTGGGGACGACGCTGATGATGGCGGTGGCCCTGCCGGCCGACTCGCGGAGGTTCTGGACGGGGACGCTGTTCGAGACCGGCCGGGTCGGCCACGCCGAGGAGACCGCCAACCAGTCCATCAGCGGGGTCCTCGCCCGGCTGATGCACACCGACGCGCCGGGCCTGTGGTGGGCGGCCACCGCGGCCCTCCTGGGCGGCGCGGCGATGGTCCTCGCGGTACGGGCCGCGCTCCGCGGCGACAAGGCGGTGGCCGTCACCGTCACCGCGTTCACCGCCCTGATGATCAGCCCGATCTCCTGGTCCCACCACTGGGTGTGGTGCGTGCCCCTGCTGATCCTGCTGTACGACCGCTGCACGCGCGCGTGGACGGTGACGGGAGCCGTGGCACTGGCCTTCGCCTCGTTCGCGCTCTGGTGGGTGCCGCACGACCCGGGTCGCCCCGAACTCGACCAGAACGCCGGGCAGATGCTGCTCTCCGCGGTCTATCCGCTGACGGCGTTCGCGGTGTTCGCGGGTTACGCGCTGGTGCGATGGCGGGCGCGCCGTTCACGGCCGGGCGGGCACGCGGCCGCGGACCCGGCCGCGGACGCTCGCCGGGACGGATCCCGGACGGAGGACTCCCAGGAGGACCTGTCGCAGGCGGACGTGTCGCAGGAGGACGTCGTCGCGCCCCGGTCCGCCGTGGGCGGGCGTCAGGCCGTGGCGAAGGAGTAGAACCGCTTCAGGGTGCAGTGCTCGTCGAGGAGCCGGCCGTAGATCGGCTCCCCTTCGAGCTCGCGGTAGGTCTCGATGGGGTCGCCTTTTATGATCAGCGCCCGCGCGCACTCCTCGCACCAGTACTGGAACTCGGGGTTGACCGGGTCCATGTCCCGGACGATGGGCGTACCGCTGCCGCACCAGTCGCACTTCCGCCTGTGTGCACCCATCACTCAGCTCCCGCTGTGGGCGCGGGACGTGTGCCGGGTTCGTGGCCCGGGAGCGGATTCCGCGACGGCATCGGCATCGATCTCCTCGGCACCGTCCACGGCCATGCGCGCTCCCTCCCGCCCGGACCCGGTTCCCCTCCGGCGGTCCGATTCTGCCATGGCCCCGCAAGGGGGTCAGCGGGCTTCGGCACGTCGGGAGGTGACGGAACGACGAATCCCGCCCCCTACTGGGGACGGGATCCGGTGACTGTGGAGCTAAGGAGAATTGAACTCCTGACCTCTTGCATGCCATGCAAGCGCTCTACCAACTGAGCTATAGCCCCTCGTGTTCCCCGCGCCGTGCGCTGCGAACAAGAAGAACTTTAGCCTGTGACCTGCCGGAAAGTGAAATCCGGGTGGGGCGGGCCGGTCGGGGGACCGGCTGACCGCCGCCGCGGGGCTCGGCGCAGCCGCCGCGGGGCCTCAGTCGTCGTCGCCGAGAACGGGCTCGGGCAGCGTTCCGGCGTTGTGCTCCAGAAGGCGCCAGCCGCGCGCTCCCTCGCCGAGGACGGACCAGCAGCAGTTCGAGAGACCGCCCAGGCTCTCCCAGTGGCGGGCTTCCAGGTCGAGCAGCCGGCCGATGGTGGTGCGGATGGTGCCGCCGTGGCTGACCACGACGAGCGTGCCGTTCTCGGGCAGCTTCTCCGCATGCGCCAGGACCACCGGGGCGGCCCGGTCGGCCACCTCGGTCTCCAGCTCGCCGCCACCGCGGCGCACCGGCTCGCCGCGCTTCCAGGCGGCGTACTGCTCGCCGTACCGCGCGGTGATCTCGTCGTGGGTCAGACCCTGCCACTCCCCCGCGTACGTCTCGCGCAGCGCGGAGTCGTGGGCGACGGCGTGACCGGTGATCGCGGAGAGCTCGGCGGCCGTGGCCGACGCGCGCTTGAGGTCGGAGGCGACGATCGCGTCCGGCTTCAGGGCGGCGAGCAGCCTGGCGGCGCGGCGGGCCTGGAGGACACCGGTCTCGGTGAGCTCGATGTCCGTGCTGCCCTGGAAGCGGCGCTCCAGGTTCCAGGAGGTCTGGCCGTGGCGCCACAGCACGATGCGGCGGCCGGTGCCGCCCTTGCCGCTGGTCAGCTCAGCTCACCGTCCGTCCCGTCGGTCCCCATGAGCCGGGCGTGCTCCTCGGCCTTGCCGCGGGTCTTGAGGGCGTCCTCGGGCAGCGGCAGCTCGGGGCAGTCCTTCCACAGCCGCTCCAAGGCGTAGAAGACCCGCTCCTCGCTGTGCTGGACGTGGATCACGATGTCGACGTAGTCGAGGAGGATCCACCGGGCGTCGCGGTCACCCTCGCGGCGCACCGGCTTGGCGCCGAGATCCTTGAGGAGCCGCTCCTCGATCTCGTCGACGATCGACTTGACCTGGCGGTCGTTGGGCGCGGAGGCGAGCAGGAAGGCGTCGGTGATCGACAGCACGTCGCTGACGTCGTACGCGATGATGTCGTGCGCGAGCCGGTCGGCCGCCGCCTGGGCGGCGGCGTTGACGAGCTCGATGGAGCGGTCCGTGGCGGTCACAAGCAGGCTTTCGTCGGCGGTCAGAGACACCTCAAGGGTCTCATGTACCACCGACGGGCCCGAAAAGGATTACAGAACGGTCACCGCTTGGCGCCGGGGATCTTGTAGTCCCCGCCAAGAATCACGGTGACCTCGGCGTTTCCGCTGGGCTTGCCCTTGGTGACGGATCCCGCCGGGAGCCCCAGGGTCTTGGCGACCTCGGCGGCGGTCGCCTTCTGGGCGTCGTCCGCGTAGACGACCTGCGACTTCTCCTGCGTGCCGGCCTTGGTGCCGCCGACCACGGCGTAGCCGCCGTTGATCAGGACCACCCGGGCCGCCTCGGTGGCGTCCTCGCCGGTGGCGTCACGGATCGCGACCCGGGTCGCGGCGCCCTGCTCGGGGGCGCTGACCTTGCCGCCGAGGATGTCCTTGACGACGCTGTCGCCGGTGGCGCCGCTGAGGGAGCCGTCGGGCTCGACGGGCAGCAGCGCGGTCTTGTAGTCGCCGACCTTGGCGTGCTCGGCGAGCTTGGCGAGGGAGGCGCCGAGGTCCTTCTCGGGCAGCGACGGGTCGAGGATCTGGGCCAGGGTCTCGATGGTGACCGTGGCGGCCTTGGGGTCGTCGGAGATCTTCCGCAGCACGCCGTACATGACCTGGCCGAAGCGCTGGAGCTGCTTGGCCTCGGCCTCGCCGGGCGCCCGGTAGGTGGCGTAGGCGACGGCGGCGCGCCCGTTGAGGGTCTGGTTCTCGCCCTTCTTGACCAGCGGCTCGGCGCCGGACTTGTCGCCGGGCACATCGGTGTCGGTGGTGATGTCGATGTTGCTGACGAGCTCGACGAGGTTCTCCAGGTACGGGGTGTCGAGCCGCCAGGTACCGGTGATCTTCGTGCCGAGGAGGTTGCCGAGCGCCTCACGGGTGCCGCTGGAACCGTCGTCCTCGACGGACTTGGCGAGGGTCGTGGTGGCGCCTTCGTCGTCGGCGACGGCGAGCGCGTTGGGCAGCAGGACGGTGGTGCCCTGCTTGGTGGTGGCGTTGTCGACGAGGAGGGCGGTGGAGGTGCCGCCGCCCTTGGTGTCGTGCAGGTGGACGACGATGGTGTCCCGCTGCTGCGGGCCCGTGGCGGTGTTCTGCGCGGGGCCGTCGCCGCCCATGCCGGGGAGTCTGCCGGCCGACCAGAGGTAGCCGACGCCGCCGACGGCGGCGAGCACGAGGACCACGACGAGGGCGACGACGCGGTTGCGGCCGCGGCGGCGGGCCTCCTCGCGCCGCTCGGACCGGCTCTCGGTGAACTTGAGCCAGTCGATGACGTCCTCGGAGTCCTCGTCGGGCTCCTCGATGAAGGAGAACTGCTCCGTGCGGTAGGCACGCCCGTCGTCCTCGGGTGCCGGGCGCTGCCCGGGCACGCCGGCGGGCGGGGCGGGTGGTGCCGCCGGGGCGGGGGCCTGGGCCGGCGGCGCGGGCGCGGGCTCGGTGCGGACCGCCCACTGCCGGCCCGTGTCGTACTGCTGACCCGTGTCGTACGGCCGGCCCGTGTCGTACGGGTGGCCCGTCTGCGTGTGGCCGGTCTGCGTGTGACCGGTGTCGTACTGCTCGTGGTCGTACGACGGCTGCTGGGCGTACGGGTCGTACTGCGGCTGCTGGGGCTGGTGGGGCTGGGGCGCCTGCGCGGGCTGCTGCCCGTACGGGTCGTAGCCATAGCCCTGCTGCTGGTCGTGCTGCTGGTACTGCTGAGGCTGCTGCTGCGCGTACGGGTCGTAGTGCTGCTGCGGGACCTGCTGCTGGTACACCGGCTGCCCGTACGCGTCGTAGCCGATGATCTGCGGCTGCGGACGGTACGGGTCGTACGGGTTCTGCTGATCGTTCACCGGTGCCCCTCCCCGAGGCTCACTCGCCGCGGTACAACTGGCGCTTGTCGATGTAGCGCACCACACCGTCCGGGACCAAATACCAGACCGGGTCGCCCTGTGCGACCCTCGCCCGGCAGTCCGTGGAGGAGATGGCGAGCGCGGGGACCTCGACCAGCGACACGCCGCCCTTGGGCAGGCCGTCGTCGGTGAGGTCGTGACCCGGGCGGGTGACGCCGATGAAGTGGGCGAGCGCGAAGAGCTCCTCGGCGTCGCGCCAGGTGAGGATCTGCGACAGCGCGTCGGCGCCGGTGATGAAGAAGAGATCCGAGTCGCTGTTGAGGGAGCGCAGGTCCCGCAGCGTGTCGATGGTGTACGTCGCGCCGCCCCGGTCGATGTCGATGCGGCTGACGGAGAACTGCGGGTTGGACGCGGTGGCGATGACCGTCATGAGATAGCGGTCCTCGGCCGGCGAGACGGCCTTGTGGCTCTTCTGCCACGGCTGCCCGGTCGGCACGAACACGACCTCGTCGAGGTGGAACAGGGCGGCCACCTCGCTGGCGGCCACCAGGTGTCCGTGGTGGATCGGGTCAAACGTTCCGCCCATCACGCCGAGTCGGCGCTTGCCGCGACCGCCAGTAGGCACTTCCTGCTCTCCCATGCGTGCAGAGCCTACTGGCACGGCGGCGAACGCCGGATCAGCGGCCTCGCGGCTCAGCGGTCCCGGTTGAAGCGGGTGGTGATCCACAGGAGCAGAAGGAGCGCGAGCAGGGCGCCGCCACCCGTCACGTACGGGTTGAGGCTTTCGTGGTTGCCGCCGTGCTCGGCACCCTCGTTCGCGAGCGTGACCAGGTTGGCGGCGGTGGCGTGGAGGCTCATCTTCGGCAGGACCTTCGATCGGGGATGGGAGCGGAGACTTCGCGCACATCGTATGCGGCGCGTCGCGGAGCGCTCACGCCGACTCAGGCGTTGGCGTCACCGGGGCCGTTTTCGGTGCGTGCGCCGGCGGCCTCCGGGCTCTTCGCGGTCTCCTCGGTCTTCGCGGGGTCCTCGCCGCCGTTGCCGTAGCCGCGCAGCAGGAACCAGGCGAGGAGGGCGGCGCCGACGATCGAGACGAGCAGGGCGATCCGCAGCGTGTCGCCGGCGCCCTGCTCCGAGGCCGCGGCGAACAGCGGCGTGACGGCGGTGGTCGCGATGTCCGGCATGGTGGTCGTGCTCCTCGGTTGTCCACAGTGCCCGAGTTATCCACAGGCTCCGGCACACGGTAGTCGCCTCGCCTAGTCTGGGTTGAGTCAGGGGGACGAGCACCGACTCGTACGAACAGGGGGTATCCATGACCGATAACCACCAGGGACACCTGCCAGGGCGGCAGCGCAAGCGCTTCCCCGGTATCTCCTCGCGGGCCTATGAGCACCCGGCCGACCGCTCGGCGCTGGTCGCGCTGCGGAAGCTGAGCGGTTTCGACACGGTCTTCAAGGCACTGAGCGGACTGCTGCCCGAGCGGAGTCTGCGGCTGCTGTTCCTCTCCGACTCCGTGCGGGTGAGCGACGCGCAGTTCTCCCATCTCAACGACATGCTGCGGGACGCCTGTTACATCCTGGACCTGGAGAAGGTCCCGCCGATGTACGTCACGCAGGACCCGAAGCCGAACGCGATGTGCATCGGTCTCGACGAGCCGATCATCGTGGTCACGACCGGTCTGGTGGAGCTGCTCGACGAGGAGGAGATGCGGGCCGTCGTCGGGCACGAGGTGGGGCACGCGCTGTCCGGCCACTCGGTGTACCGGACGATCCTGCTCTTCCTCACCAGCCTGGCCCTCAAGATCGCCTGGATCCCGCTGGGGAACGTGGCGATCATGGCGATCGTCACCGCGCTCCGCGAGTGGTTCCGCAAGTCGGAGCTCTCGGCCGACCGGGCGGGGCTGCTCGTGGGTCAGGACCTGCAGGCCTCCATGCGCGGTCTGATGAAGATCGCCGGCGGCAACCACCTCCACGAGATGAACGTGGACGCGTTCCTCGCCCAGGCCGACGAGTACGAGAAGGGCGGCGACCTGCGCGACTCCGTCCTGAAGATCCTCAACGTGCTGCCGCGCTCGCATCCCTTCACCGCGGTGCGGGCGGCGGAGCTGAAGAAGTGGTCCGAGACCCGCGACTACCAGCGGATCATGGACGGCCACTACCCGCGGCGCTCGGAGGACAAGGACACCTCGGTGACCGACTCCTTCCGCGAGTCGGGGCGGCACTACGCGGACCACGTGCGCACCAGCAAGGATCCGCTGATGAAGCTGGTCAGCGACATAGCCGGCGGCGCCGGTGACCTCGCGGGCGACCTGGGCGGGAAGCTCTTCGGCCGGTTCGGCGGTGCCGCCGGCGGCCAGGGCGGCGCGAAGGGATCGCCGGGGTCCCAGGGCTCGCCGGATGCCGGCGGCGCGGAGCCCGGTCAGAGCGAGGGCTGAGCGCTCGGCGCGAGCGCGCCGCAGAGCGAGGAGGTGGTGGGCCGGCCCGTGGCGTACGGGTCGGTGACCGCCCGGCGGCTCGGGTCGCCGGCCCGCTCGCCCGCGAGGAGCGGCCGCAGCGAGCCGGCGGTGTCGGCGTCGCAGGACTGGGGGCCCGCCTCGACGGTGCTGGTCAGCAGTTCGGCGCGGTGCATCCGCAGGTCCTCGCGGTCGAAGCGGAAGTGCAGCTCGCGGTGGACGGTGAACAGCGAGGCCTGGGGCGTCGGGCCGCCGCTCGAGGTGGCGGGCCGGACGGCGTAGGTGAAGGTGTGGTCCGTCGTGACGTCGATCAGGTCGGTGTCGACCTCCGCGAACCGCAGGGTCCCCTGGACGCGGACGGACGGGTCGGCGAGGACGACCTCGCGCGGGTCGAAGCGGATCAGCCAGCCGGCGGCGGCGTGCCGGCCGTCGTCCTGGGACGACTCGACGCTCCGGTCGAACTGCTCCAGCTGGTCGGGGTCGAGGAGGAGCCGGGGCGGGCGGACGGTGAGTCCGGCCAGGACGTCGGGTTCGAGGGAGGAGGCGGCCAGGTAGTCCTTGGCGATGCCGAGGGCGGTGACCACCTGGCTCTCGGAGAAGTGCGTGGTGCGGGCGGCGAGCGGGAGGTTGATGCCGGCGGCGCCGGTGCGGTATTCGGCGACGGGGCTGTGGGCGAAGAGACTGTCCGGAGTGCCGCCGGCCACGGGGCCCTGCGGGGCGAGCGGGACCACCGTGGTCCGGAGGGGTTCGGCCCGCTGGTCGACGGGGGCCTGGTACGGGTTGCGGACGCCCAGGTAGACGGCGGTGCCGAAGGCCAGCACGATCAGCAGGACGAGCAGCAGGGCCTGCCGGGAGCCGCTGCGGCCGTCCCAGGCCGGGCGGGAGCGGACCGCCTGCGAGTGCTCGCCCATCCGCTCCTCGGCGGAGAACTCCTGGAGGCGGGCAGCGCGGACGAACGCCTCGTCGAAGACGACGGATCGGTACTCGTCCTCACCGCCGGGGACCCCCTCGGGAGTCCCCTCAGGCGGGTCGCCACGCCCTGCCATACCTTCAGGGTAGGTCGGCGGAAGCTTCGGTAAACGCCCAGGTACACGACAACTTCGGAAGAATTCCGACGCGGTTGCGGCAAACGGACCAAGGGCTCTCTAAGGAGCGCTCGGAGCAGCGGGAACGGGGGGTGCGGAGGTCGCCGTGGCGGCGGAGGGGACGGCCCGGGGCTTGTCGACGCCGGTGGTGGCCGGCGGAGGCATGCGGTCCTGGCGGTTGGCGGAGGCGCCCCGGTAGACGGCGCTGAAGGCGAGGGCGACCATGCCGACGCCCATGACCAGGGCGAGGACCCAGGCGACGGGGCGGTGCCAGCGGGCGCTGCCGCGGTAGGGGCGCAGGGCGCCGCCGTGGGGGCCGTAGGGGCCGTAGTCGTCGTCGGCGGTGTCCGGGTCGTAGCCGTCGGGGTGGCGGGCGACGTCGTAGCCGTCCTCGTAGGGCTCCTCGTCGGCGAGACCGGCGACGGCGCGGGCCCGGGCGGCCTCGGCCTCGGCACGGGCCTGGGCGGCGGCGAGCAGCCGCTCGACGGCGGTCGGCTCGTGGATCTCGGCGGCCCTTACGAAGTCCTCGTCGAAGACCACGGTGGCGAAATCCTCGTCGGCGCCGCCGCGGTCGACAGAGTCCTCGGGGTCCCCGCCGTCCTGGAACGGCATGCCCCCCACGTCGTCCGGCACGGGTTCAGAGTAGACCGGGAAGGGGGTTTTGGGCAGGGAGAGCGCAAACTGTCCCTGCCCCGATCGGGCGTCCGACGAGCGGGCGCCGGTTACCGTACGTGACCGTCGCCGGTCACGATGTACTTGGTGGAGGTGAGCTCCGGAAGGCCCATCGGGCCCCGGGCGTGCAGCTTCTGGGTGGAGATGCCGATCTCGGCACCGAAGCCGAACTGTCCGCCGTCCGTGAAGCGGGTGGAGGCGTTGACGGCGACGGTGGTCGAGTCGACCAGCTGGGTGAAGCGGCGTGCCGCGGCCTGGGAGGTGGTGACGATGGCCTCGGTGTGACCGGAGGACCAGAGCCGGATGTGCTCGACGGCCTTGTCGAGGGAGTCGACGACGGCGGCGGCGATGTCGTAGGAGAGGTACTCGGTCTCCCAGTCCTCGGGGGTGGCCGGGACGACGGTGGCCTTGGTGCCCTCGGCGCGCGCGAGGACCCGCTCGTCGGCGTGGACGGTGACGCCGGCCTCGGCCAGGGCGTCCAGGGCGCGCGGCAGGAAGGCGTCCGCGATGTCCTGGTGGACCAGCAGGGTCTCGGCGGCGTTGCAGACGCTGACCCGGTGGGCCTTGGAGTTGATCAGGACCTCCACGGCCATGTCGAGGTCGGCCTGGGCGTCGACGTAGACGTGGCAGTTGCCGGTGCCGGTCTCGATGACCGGGACGATGGACTCCTCGACGACGGTCTTGATCAGCGAGGCGCCGCCGCGCGGGATGAGGACGTCGACGAGGCCGCGGGCGCGCATCAGCTCGCGGACGGAGTCGCGGGACTCGCCGGGGACGAGCTGGATGGCGTCGGCCGGCAGCCCGGCGCCGCCGACGGCGTCGCGCAGCACCCTCACGAGGGCGGTGTTGGAGGAGTACGCGGAGGAGGAGCCGCGCAGCAGGACGGCGTTGCCGGACTTCAGGCAGAGGGCGGCGGCGTCGACGGTGACGTTGGGCCGGGCCTCGTAGATGATGCCGACGACGCCGAGCGGGACGCGGATCTGGCGCAGGTCGATGCCGTTGGGGAGGGTCGAGCCGCGGACGACCTCGCCGACCGGGTCGGGGAGCGCGGCGACGTGCCGGACGTCGGCGGCGATGGCCCGTACGCGCTCGGGCGTGAGGGTGAGCCGGTCGATGATGGCCTCGCTGGTGCCGGCCTCGCGGGCGCGGGCGATGTCCTCGGCGTTGGCCTCGACGATCTCGGCCGTGCGGACCTCCAGGGCGTCCGCCATGGCCAGCAGGGCGTCGTCCTTCGTCGCGCGCGGGAGTGGCGCGATTTCGGCGGCCGCGGCGCGGGCCCGGTAGGCGGTCTGGGTGACCGGGGACATGTTGTCGAAGGGCATGAGCGAGGTCATGCCCGCAGGGTACTGGCACCACTGCGGACATCCCTCACGTATCCCGCTCCTGTCCCGTACTGCGAGACGTCCGCCGACCGCATGCCGAAAGGCCGGAAGCCGTCCGTAGCCGGATGCCCAGGAGCCCGGCAGCCGTCACAGCAGCAGGATGCCGTCGGTAGCCGGAAGCGCCGTCCGCAGACGCACGTCCGCGGCAGACGCACGTCCGCCGCAGACGGGAGCGGCCGGGGCCGGCGGCGTCAGTAGGGGTGGACGCCTACCGGGGCGGCCGGGGGCGGGCCGTAGCCTTCGGCGATCCGCTGGTGGTAGGTCTCCCGGTCGATGACCTCGAGGCCGACGATCTCCCACGGCGGCAGCTTGGCGCTCTGCCGGTGCTCGCCCCACAGCCGCAGGGCGACGGCGGCCGCGTCGTGGAGGTCGCGGGCCTCCTCCCAGTAGCGGATCTCCGCGTGGTCGTTCGCATAGCGGCTGGTCAGCAGGAAGGGGTGGTCGTGGGCCAGCTGTTCGAGGGCCCGGCGCACCTCCTTCAGCGGTGCCTCCGCGCCGGAGACGCTGAGGGTGATGTGCCAGAGCTTGGACACCTCCCGCTCCGGTGCCCCCGTGTCCGCCCCGGAGTCCTCGGGGGACTCGTCGAAGGATTCCTCGTCGAAGTCGGCTCCGGCCTCGACGCTCGTCAGGGCGCGTTCGGCCGTCCCGCGGGGCGATGCCCCTGGGCGCGCTCGTCTCACCGGCGGCCTCCTGTGTGATGCCTGTGCTGCGTGCTGCGATCTGCTGCGCGTGCTGGTGTTCCCCACCCTCTCGTTGCCCCCGAGACAAAGTTGACCAGCCCGCGGCGGCGCATGGGGCGGTTTTGGTAAAGGTCCCTACCGGATGACCAGACTTTCAGCCGTTTCGGTTCACATGACGACGAGGTCGTCGCGGTGCACGACCTCGCGCTCGTACTCCGGTCCGAGTTCGCGGGCCAGCTCGTGGGTGGAGCGGCCGAGCATCCGGGGGATCTCCTTGGCGTCGAAGTTGACGAGCCCACGGGCGACGGCGCGGCCCGCGGTGTCGCGCAGTTCCACCGGGTCGCCGGCGGTGAACTCGCCCTGGACGGCCGCGATACCGGCTGCGAGCAGCGACTTCTTGCCCTCGACCACGGCCCGGACGGCGCCGTCGTCGAGGGTGAGGTGGCCCTGCGGGGTGGAGGCGTGGGCGAGCCAGAGCAGCCGGTCGGCGGAGCGGCGGCCGGTGCGGTGGAAGTACGTGCCGGTGTCGCGGCCGGCGAGGGCGTCGGCGGCGCGTACGGCGGAGGTGAGCACCACCGGGATGCCGGCGGCGGCCGCGATCCTGGCGGCCTCGACCTTGGTGACCATGCCGCCGGTGCCGACGCCCGCCTTGCCGGCCGAGCCGATCTCGACGTGGGCGATGTCGTCCGGTCCGCTGACCTCGGCGATGCGCGAGGTGCCGGGCTTGGAGGGGTCGCCGTCGTAGAGCCCGTCCACGTCGGAGAGGAGCACGAGCAGGTCGGCGCGGACGAGATGGGCGACGAGCGCGGCGAGCCGGTCGTTGTCGCCGAAGCGGATCTCGTCCGTGGCCACGGTGTCGTTCTCGTTGACGACCGGCAGGGCGCCCATGGCCAGGAGCTGGTCGAGGGTCCGGTAGGCGTTGCGGTAGTGGGCGCGGCGGCTGGTGTCGTCGGTGGTGAGCAGGACCTGGCCGACGCGTACGCCGTACCGGGCGAAGGAGGCCGTGTAGCGGGCGACGAGCAGGCCCTGGCCGACGCTGGCGGCGGCCTGCTGGCGGGCCAGGTCCTTGGGACGGCGGGTGAGGCCGAGCGGGGCGAGTCCCGCGGCGATGGCGCCGGAGGAGACCAGGACGATCTCCTTCTCGCCGCCGCTGCGGACCTTGGCGAGGACGTCCACGAGGGCGTCGACGCGGTCGGCGTCGAGGCCGCCGGACGCGGTGGTCAGCGAGGACGAGCCGACCTTCACGACGATCCTGCGGGCTTCCGTCACGTACTGCCTTGCCTCTGTCACCTGCGTCGTCCTCGCCGTCCTGCTCGCCGTCGTGCTCATGTGCCCTTGTCGCGGCCCGTGTTCCGGCCCGTCTTCAAGTCCGTGCCCGAAGCCCGTGCCCGAAGCCCGTGCCCGAAGTCCGTGCCCGAAGCCCGTGGCCGTGGTTCCGCGTCGGCAGGCAATCTACGCGAGCCGGTTCGGGCGCCGCCCGTCTATTCCGCCGGCTGGACCGGGCGCGCGGTGTGCGCGGCCCAGGCCGAGGCGATCATCGAACGGACGTCGTGGCGGGCGGTCCAGCCCAGCTCGGCGGAGATCCGTTCGGCCGAGGCGACCACCTTGGCCGGGTCGCCGGCCCGCCGGACGACGACCTCGGGTTCGACGTCGTGGCCGGTGACCTCGCGGACCAGGTCGATCATCTCCCGTACCGAGACGCCCTCGCCGCGGCCGATGTTGAGCGTCAGGTCGTGGTGCTCGCCCTTCGCGGCCCGCTCGGCGAGCCGGCGGGCGGCGGCGAGATGGGCGTCGGCGAGGTCGGCGACGTGGATGTAGTCGCGGACGCAGGTGCCGTCGGGCGTCGGGTAGTCGTCGCCGAAGATCAGCGGCGGCCGTCCGGCGTCGAGCCGCTCGAAGACCATCGGCACCAGGTTGGAGACACCGGTGTCGGCGAGTTCGGGCGCGGCGGTGCCCGCCACGTTGAAGTAGCGCAGACAGGCGGTGGCCATGCCGTGGGCGCGGCCCACCGCGCGCACCATCCACTCGCCCGTGACCTTGGTCTCGCCGTACGGGCTGAGCGGGGCGCACGGGGTGTCCTCGGTCACCAGGTCGGTGTCGGGCATGCCGTACACGGAGGCGGAGGAGGAGAAGAGGAAGGACCGGACGCCGGCCTCGGCGGCGGCTTCGAGGAGGACCTGGAGGCCGGTGACGTTCTCGCGGTAGTAGAGGAGCGGGCGTTCGACGGACTCGCCGACGGCCTTCTTGGCGGCGAGGTGGACGATCCCGGTGACCGCGTGCTCGCGCAGCACCCGGTCGACGAAAGCCCGGTCGAGGACGCTGCCGCGCTCCAGCGGCACGGCCGCGGGCAGGCGGGCCGGGTCGCCGTTGGAGAGGTCGTCCAGGACGGCCACCCGCTCACCGGCCTCGGTCATGGACTTGACGACATGGGAGCCGATGTAGCCGGCGCCGCCGGTGATGAGCCACGTCATCCGGGCAGCCTAACCCGAAAGGGACGGCGGCCCGGCCGCTCCCCCGAGGGAGCCGCCGGGCCGCCGCACGCCCGTCGAAGCCGGGCCGCCAGACGCCCGTCGGAGTCGGGCCGGGACGGCCGGGGTCAGCCGCGCTCCGCCAGCGAGGCGCGGAACGCCACGCACTCCTCGTAGACCGGCAGGATGCCGGCCTCGCGCGCCTGCGCGAGGGTCGGGCCCTCGGCGTCCTTGGCGGACAGCTCGGGCACCCCGTCGACCGGCCACTCGATGCCGATCTCCGGGTCCAGCGGGTAGACGGTGCGCTCGCGCTCCGGCGCGTATCCCTCGGAGCAGAGGTACGTCACGGTCGCGTCGTCCGTCAGCGCGCAGAAGCCGTGGCCGAGGCCCTCGGAGAGGTAGACGGCCTTGCGGTCCTTGTCGTCGAGGCGCACGGCCTCCCAGCGGCCGAAGGTCGGCGAGCCGACCCGGACGTCGACGATGATGTCGAGGACCGCGCCGCGCACGCACGTCACGTACTTGGCCTGGCCGGGCGGCACGTCGGCGAAGTGGATGCCGCGCACGACGCCGGCGGCGGACACCGAGAGGTTGCCCTGCTTCAGGTTCAGCGGGTGGCCGACCGCCTCGGCCATGCGCTCCGCCTTGTACCACTCCAGGAAGAGGCCGCGGGCGTCACCGTGCTGCTGCGGGACGAACTCCCACGCGCCCTCGATACCAAGGGGGTTGACCTTCATGGAAAGAGCCGTTTCCTCTCTCGGGCCTCAGGCCTGCTCGGCTTCGTACGCCAGCAGGTCGAGCAGGTAGTCGCCGTAGCCGCTCTTGGTCAGCGGCTCGGCGAGGGTGCGCAGGTGGGCGTCGTCGATGAAACCGGCGCGCCAGGCGGCCTCTTCGAGGCAGCCGATCTTCATGCCCTGGCGCTCCTCGACCACGCGGACGTACTCGGAGGCCTGCACGAGGGACTGGAAGGTGCCGGTGTCCAGCCAGACGGTGCCGCGGTCCAGGACGGAGACCTGGAGCTCGCCGCGGTCGAGGTAGTGCTTGTTGACGTCGGTGATCTCCAGCTCGCCGCGGTCGCTGGGCTTCAGGCCCTTGGCGATCTCGACGACCCGGCTGTCGTAGAAGTAGAGGCCCGGCACCGCGTAGCGGGACTTCGGGTTCTTCGGCTTCTCCTCGATGGAGCGGGCGACGCCGTTCTCGTCGAAGTCGACGACACCGTAGGCGGTGGGGTCGGAGACGGCGTGGGCGAAGACCACACCGCCCTCGGGCGCGCTGTACTTGGCCAGCTGACGGCCGAGGCCGACGCCGTGGAAGATGTTGTCGCCGAGGATCAGGGCGACGGGCTCGTCACCGATGAATTCCTCGCCGATGACGAACGCCTCGGCAATTCCGTTCGGCTTCTCCTGGGTCGCGAACTGGATGTCCAGTCCGAAATCGGACCCGTCGCCCAGAAGGCGCTCGAACTGCGGGCGCTCCTCCGGCCCGGTGATGATCAGAATCTCCTTGATCCCGGCCATCACGAGGGTCGAGAGGGGGTAATAGATCATCGGCTTGTCGAAGACCGGCATCAGCTGCTTCGACACGGCTCGGGTGATCGGCCACAGTCGGGAGCCGGTACCACCGGCAAGCAAAATTCCACGCATGGGCACGCAGCCTACGGCAGCGCCGGGGGCCCGACCGCCACGGCCGCCCTACCCCCTACGTGAGAACGGCCACGGAACGCCGGGCGAACTGGTGTCGGCAACGGAGCCCATAGAATGGTGGCCCTTATGAGGATTCTGGTCACCGGCGGCGCCGGGTTCATCGGTTCACAGTTCGTGCGGGCACTGCTCTCCGGAGAGCTGCCCTCAAGCGAGGGCGCCCAGGTCACCGTCCTGGACAACCTCACCTATTCGGGTAACGAGGCCAATCTCGCCCCTGTGGCGGACAAGCCCGGCTACACCTTCGTCCAGGGCGACATCCGCGACTACGCGACGGTCGACGACGTGATGCGCGGCCAGGACGCGGTGGTGCACTTCGCCGCCGAGTCCCACGTGGACCGCTCGATCCTGGACTCCTCGCCGTTCGTCACCACGAACGTGCTGGGCACCCAGGTGCTGCTCGACGCGGCCAAGCGGCACGGCGTCGGCCGGTTCGTGCACGTCTCCACGGACGAGGTGTACGGCTCGATCTCCGAGGGTTCCTGGACCGAGGACTGGCCGCTCGCGCCGAACTCCCCGTACTCGGCGTCGAAGGCCGGCTCGGACCTGCTCGCGCTGTCGTACCACCGCACGCACGGCATGGACGTCGTGGTGACCCGCTGCTCCAACAACTACGGGCAGTACCACTTCCCCGAGAAGATGATCCCGCTGTTCACCACGAACCTGCTGGACGGGAAGAAGGTGCCGCTGTACGGCGAGGGCCTGAACATCCGCGACTGGCTGCACGTCTCGGACCACTGCCGTGGCATCGAGATGGTGCTGCGCGGCGGCCGCGCCGGTGAGGTCTACCACATCGGCGGCGGCACCGAGGTCACCAACAAGGAGCTCACCGGTCTGCTGCTCGACGCCTGCGGCGCCGGCTGGGACATGGTCGAGCACGTCGAGGACCGCAAGGGCCACGACCTGCGCTACTCCCTGTCGATCGCCAAGATCCAGGAGGAGCTCGGCTACACGCCGCAGGTCACCTTCGAGCAGGGCCTCGCCGACACCGTCCAGTGGTACCGCGACAACCGCGCCTGGTGGGAGCCGCTGAAGGCGAAGGCGGCGCTGGCCTGATGAGCGCCGACGCCCCCGGGGCCGAGGCCCCCACCCGCTGGCTGATCACCGGTGCCGCCGGGATGCTCGGCCGTGACCTCGCCGAGGTCCTGGCCGAGGCCGGCGCCGAGGTCACCGCGCTGACCCGCGCCGACCTCGACATCACCGACGCCGACGCGGTCCGCGCGGCGGTCGACGGCCATGACGTGGTCGTCAACGCCGCCGCCTGGACCGACGTCGACGGCGCCGAGACCGAGGAGGCCGCGGCCACCCGGATCAACGGGGACGGCCCGCGCGCCCTCGCCGCGGCCTGCGCCGCGACCGGCGCGGTGCTGCTCCAGGTCTCGACCGACTACGTGTTCCCGGGCGACGCCACCGAGCCGTACCCGCACGACGCCCCGACCTCTCCGGTGAACGCCTACGGCCGCAGCAAGCTCGCGGGCGAGGAGGCGGTCCTGGAGCTGCTGCCCGAGCGCGGCTACGTGGTGCGTACGGCGTGGCTGTACGGGGCGCACGGCCGGAACTTCGTGGCGACGATGCTGGGCCTGGCGGCGCAGCGCGAGACCCTCGACGTGGTCGACGACCAGCGCGGCCAGCCGACCTGGACCCGGGCGCTCGCGCGCCAGCTGCGGGACCTGGGCCGGGCGGCCGTGCGGGGCGAGGCCCCGGCGGGCGTCTACCACGGCACGGCGTCCGAGACGGCGACCTGGTTCGACCTGGCGCGGGCGGCCTTCGAGCTGACCGGCCTGGACCCGGAGCGGGTGCGGCCGACCACCTCGGAGAAGTTCGTCCGGCCGGCCCGGCGTCCCTCGTTCAGCGTCCTCGCGCACGAGCGCTGGGCCGAGGCGGGCGTGGCGGTGCAGCCGCACTGGCGTGAGCAGCTGACCGAGGCGCTGAAGGTCATGGCTCCGGGCGCGGGCCCGGCTCCGGCTGCGGGCGGACGGTCGGGCGCGTGACGGTGCTCGACCGCATCACCACGGCCCTGCCGCGCGGTACCGCGTTCGTCGGCATCGGCACGGCGCTGCTCGGCGGGGCGAACTACGTCCATCTCGCGGCG
The DNA here is from genome assembly GCF_042722475.1 of Streptomyces sp. NPDC127092. Classification (NCBI taxonomy): domain Bacteria; kingdom Bacillati; phylum Actinomycetota; class Actinomycetes; order Kitasatosporales; family Streptomycetaceae; genus Streptomyces; species Streptomyces sp. NPDC127092. The sequence goes on along the minus strand of NZ_JBHXFE010000003.1, from coordinate 169,908 downwards.
GCGGGCCACTCGCTCTCCGTCGACGACATGGCGAGCTTCTCGGTCCTGTGGACCGTGGTGGCCTCCATAGGTCTGGGTCTGTTCTTCCCGGTCGAGCAGGAGGTCACCCGCGTGGTGGCCGCCCGGGTGGTGGCCGGCGACGGCGCGCTGCCCGTGCTGCGGCGCGGGGCGGTGCTCTCGTTCGGACTGCTCGCGGCGGTGCTGCTGCCGCTGGCGGTGTGGGCGGGCCCGGTCGCGGACCTCTTCTTCCACGGCGACCGGGGTCTGGTGGTCGCGCTCGGCGGTGCCTTCGCGGCGCTGGCCTGCGCCCATGTGACCCGCGGGGTGCTCGCGGGGCTGGGCCGCTTCGAGTCGTACGGGCTCCAGCTGGGGCTCGACGGGCTGCTGCGGATCGTGTTCTCGGTGGCGCTGGCGCTGGCCGGGGTCTCGTCCGTGGTGGCGTTCGCCGCGGTGATGACGGTCGCGCCGCTGGTCTCGGTGCTCGTGACGCTGCCGCCGGTGCTGCGCGGGGCGCGGCCGGGTTCGACCGCGCACTGGCCCGAGCTCATCGAGCACCTCGGGCTGCTCGTCGGCTCGACGCTGCTCGCTCAGGTGCTCGTCAACATCGCGGTGATCAGCACCAAGCTGATCTCGACGGACGACAGCGCGCTGGTCGCGGCGCTGTTGTCGGCGCTGGTGCTGGCGCGGGTGCCGCTGTTCGCGTTCGGCGCCTTCCAGGCCTCGCTGCTCGCGGGCCTGTCGACGGCGCAGGCCGAGGGCGACGCCCAGGGCTACCGCCGGCTGCTGCTGCGGGCGTGCGCGATCACGGGGGGCATGGGCGTGGTGTTCGGCGTCGGCGCGGTGGCGCTCGGCCCGTTCCTGCTGCCGGTGCTGTTCGGTTCGCCGGACGTCCTGGGGCCGGTGGACTTCCTGTGGCTCTCGGTCGGCACGACGCTCTACATGATGGCGATGGTGCTCGGCCAGGCGCTGCTCACGAGTGGTGCGGCACGGCAGCAGCTGGTGTCGTGGATCGTGGGAACGGCCGTTCTTCTGGCGGTCACACTGAGTCCCCTGGAGCTGCGCACCAGGGTCGAGGTGGCCTACGCCGTGGGGTCGCTGGCGGTGGTCACCTGCATGACGCTCCTTCTTCGCCCTCGTGTACGCTACCGTTCGGTGCACTCATAGGAATGATCACCATTCCCTCACTCTCCGTGACCAACGCGACGGACAGTGTGCTGCGGTATCGCGGCCGTCCTTCGCCCCTTTCCCCCCGGAAAAAGTAGACAGGCCGTTTCCATGAGTCGTCCGATAGACCGGAGCCCCGCGTGAAGTTGTGGATGCTGACTTCGGTCACCGGAGTCTTTCTCGTCGCGTGCATCGTCGAGCTGCTGCGCCGCCGCAAGCTCAAGGAGAAGTACGCCTTCCTCTGGGTGCTCACCGGACTGGTGATCATCCCGCTCGGCTTCTTCCCGAGCGGCCTCGACTCGGTCGCCCGCGCCGTCGGCGTCCGCTCGGGTGTGAGCCTGCTCCTCTTCCTCAGTGTCGCGTTCCTCTTCATCGTCTGCCTCCAGCTGAGCTGGGAGGTGGGCCATCTCGAGGAGGAGGGCCGCACCCTTTCGGAGGAAGTCGCGCTGCTCCGCATCGACGTACAGGAACTGCAGAAGCAGGTCGCGGAGCACGCGGCGTCCGGGGACGCGGCCGACCGGGCCGGGCAGGGGGGCCTCAAGTGATCGACGGCAAGCGCGTACTCATCATCATGCCCGCGTGGAACGAGGCCGAGGGCGTCGCCGACGTCATCAAGGAGGTCTACGCGACGCTTCCCGGAGTCGACGTCCTCGTCGTCGACGACGGCTCGGCCGACGACACCAGCCGGGTGGCCCGCGCCGCGGGCGCGACCGTGATGACGCTCCCGTACAACCTCGGCGTGGGCGGCGCGATGCGCGCCGGCTACCGCTACGCGTACGACCGCGGCTACGACATCGCCATCCAGGTCGACGCCGACGGCCAGCACGACCCGCGCAACGTGCCCGAGCTGATCGCGCGCCTGGACAAGGGCGCCGACCTCTGCATGGGCGCGCGCTTCGCCGGCACGGGCGACTACGAGACCCGCGGTCCGCGCAAGTGGGCCATGGTCGTGCTCGCCTTCTGGCTGTCGAAGATGGCGAAGACCAAGCTGACCGACGTCACCTCCGGCTTCCGCGCCTCCAACCGCGACCTGATCGACGTCTTCGCGCACTGGTACCCCGTGGAGTACCTGGGCGACACGGTGGAGTCCACCATCGCCGTCGTCCGGGCCGGCTACCGCGTCGAGCAGGTGCCCGTCGCCATGCGCCCGCGCGCCACCGGCACGCCCAGCCAGTCGCCGTGGAAGGCCACGCTCTACCTGGGCCGGATCGGCATGATCCTGCTGCTCGCGCTCAGCCGCCGTTCGGCTCTGGGCCCCAAGGGGAAGGGCAAGTGACGGCGGTGCGGAACCAGGACGGCGCCGACCGCAGGGACGGCGCGGCGGACGGCGAGCCGCTCGACATCATGCTGCCGCACTACGGCGACACCGGCCTGATGCAGGCCGCCGTGCGCAGCGTGCTGGAGCAGACCGACGGGAACTGGCGCCTGACCGTCGTCGACGACGGCAAGGAGCCCGGCGTACCCGAGTGGTTCGCCTCCCTCGGCGACAGCCGGGTCCGCTACCTGCGCAACGAGCAGAACCTGGGCATCACCCGGAACTTCCGCAAGTGCGTCGACCTCGTCGAGTCCCGCCACTTCAGCATGCTCGGCAGCGACGACCTGCTGCTGCCGGGCTACGTCGCGACCATGCGCGCCGCCATCGCGGCCTTCCCCGACGCGACGATCTACCAGCCGGGCGTCGAGGTCATCGACGAGCACGGCAACCCCTCGACGACCCTCGGCGACGAGGTCAAGAAGCGGCTGTACGCGCCGAAGGACACCGGGCGGCGCCTGGTGCTCTCCGGCGAGTCGCTCGCCGCCAACCTGCTCGGCGGCAACTGGCTCTACTTCCCCTCCATCGTCTGGCGTGCCGACGCCGTCAAGGAGGTCAGCTTCCGGGAGGACCTCTCGGTCATCCAGGACCTGGCGCTGATCATCGAGCTGATCCGGCGCGGCGGAAAGCTGGTCGTCGATCCGACCACCGCGTTCCGCTACCGCCGGCACTCCGGCAGCCTCTCCTCGGCGGAGGCCGTGTCCGGCGCCCGCTTCGGCGAGGCCGTGCGCTTCTTCCACGAGGTGGCCGACGACCTCGACGCGCACGGCTGGCCGAAGGCCGCGCGCGCCGCGCGTCGGCACCTGTCCATGCGACTGCACGCGCTGACAATGGTTCCCGGGGCGCTGCGCCACGGACAGTCGAAGACCATACGCACGCTCCTCGGCTACGCCCTGTCCACGAGCCAGCGCTGACCCGGCGGTCACGCCCCTGTCTCCCACGTCAGATTCCACGGTATTGAGATGACACAGACGCACTCCTCCTCCGGTTCCGAAGTCCCCCTGTTCAGCATCATCGTTCCCACCTTCAAGGTGCAGGCGTTCCTGAGGGACTGTCTGGACTCGGTGCTTGAGCAGTCGTTCGGGGACTACGAACTCCTGGTCGTCAACGACTGCTCGCCGGACGGTTGCGGCGAGATCATCGACGACTACGCCAAGGCCGACCCGCGCGTCGTGGCGATGCACCTGGAGCAGAACGTCGGTCTCGGCCGGGCGCGCAACGCGGGCATGGCCCGCGCCAAGGGCAGGTACCTGCTCTTCCTCGACAGCGACGACACGATGCTGCCCGGCTCGCTCCAGGCCATCGCCCGCCGCATCGAGGAGGCCGAGAACCCCGACCTGGTCGTCTTCGACTACTCGCGCACCCACTGGGACGGCCGGATCACGCCGAACGCCCGCGCCGACGTGCTGGCCAAGGCCGCGAAGGAGGGCGTCTTCGCGCTGAAGGACCAGCCGGAGCTGCTCAACCTGCTCCAGGTCGCGTGGAACAAGGCGTACCGCCGGGACTTCATCGAGCAGTGGGGCTTCGAGTACCCGTCGGGCTACTACGAGGACACCCCCTGGACCTACCCGGTCATGATCGCGGCGGAGACCATCGCCGTGCTCGACCGCGTCTGCGTCTACTACCGCCAGCGGCGCCAGGGCAGCATCCTGCACAGCACCAGCCGCAAGCACTTCGACGTGTTCGACCAGTACGAGCTGGTCTTCAAGTTCCTCGACGAGAACCCGCAGTTCGACGAGTACCGGGGCGCGCTGTACGAGCGGATGGTCAACCACTTCCGCGTGGTCGACGTCTCCCCCGGCCGGCTGCCCGACGACGCGCGCGCCGAGTTCCGCGAGCGCTGGGCCGAGGTCGAGGGACGCCTGCGTCCGAAGGGCCACCCGGCCGCCCCGCGCGGCAAGGGCCAGATGATCCCGGCGAAGCACCGCGACAAGGCCCGCAAGACGGTCCGCTCGCTCAGGAACAAGAAGTCCGTGCCGGCGAAGCTCAAGAAGAAGCTGCGTAAGCGCGTCCTCCAGGCCTACTACCGCGCCCAGCGGATGCTCCCGGTCCAGAAGGACGTCGCCGTCTTCGCGGCGTACTGGAACGGCTCGTACTCCTGCAACCCGGCGGCGATCCACGAGAAGATGAAGGAACTCGCCCCCGGCATGAAGGCGGTGTGGGTCCTCAAGAACGACGCCACCAGCCGTCCGCCGAAGGGCGTGCCGACCGTCCACCCGGGCTCGCTCGGCTTCTGGAAGGCCATGGCGCGCGGCAAGTACTTCGTCAACAACGTCAACTTCCCGCCGTCCGTGGTCAAGCGCCCCGGTCAGGTCCACCTCCAGACCCACCACGGCACCCCGCTCAAGCGCATGGGCGTCGACCTGGCGGAGTACCCGGTCGGCCGTCGCGGGATGAACCTGGTCCGGCTGATGGACCGGGTGGACCGCTGGGACTACAGCCTCACGTCCAACAGCTTCTCCACCGCCGCGTGGGACCGCGCCTACCCCTCGTACTACGAGGCGCTGGAGTACGGCTACCCGCGCAACGACCGGCTCGTGAACGCGTCGGCGGCGGACGTGGCCGCGGCCCGCAAGAAGCTCGGCATCGCCGAGGGCACCAAGGTGATCCTCTACACGCCGACGCACCGCGACTACCACGACGCCCCGAAGCAGATGCTGGACCTGGAGAAGTTCGCCGAGACGGTCGGCTCCGACTTCACCCTCCTCGTGCGCGCGCACTACTTCTACGACCAGAGCCTGCTGGCCTCCGGGTCGACCGGCAGCGCGCGTCTCGTCGACGTGAGCGCCCACCCGTCGGTCGAGGAGCTCTACCTCGCCGCGGACTGCCTGCTCACGGACTACTCGTCGGTGATGTTCGACTACGCGAACCTCGACCGGCCGATCGTCATCTACGCCAACGACTGGGAGGTGTACCGCACCACCCGCGGCACCTACTTCGACATCACCGTCGACTCCCCCGGTCTGACCGTGCAGACCGAGGCCGAGCTGCTGGAGGTCTTCACCTCGGGCCGCTGGAACGGTCCCGAGTCGGACGCGGCCCGCGCCGAGTTCCGCAGGACCTTCTGCGAGTTCGACGACGGCCGGGCCGCCGAGCGCGTGGTCCGCAAGGTGTTCCTCGGCCAGGACGAGGTCCCGCCGGTGCTGCCGATCGGCGAGCGTCCGGTACCGCCGCGTCCGGGGCAGCAGCCGCTGGCCGAGGTGGCCCGGCCGCGTGACCGAGAGACCGTCTGAACCGGCTAACCTGTTCGACTGTCCCGACCGTCCATCCACGATGCCCAGCGGAGCCGAGTTGAAACTCCCGCGCAACGCCTTTCTCAGCAAGCAGTGGGAGAGAATCCCGGAGAAGCGCCGACTGCCCTTCGCGGTCTACGCCACGACGCAGATTCTCTTCCTGCTGTGGTGGGCGGCGTTCTTCCCCGGCGCCCTGAGCTACGACTCGATCACCTACGTGTGGCACGTCACCACCGACAACTGGATGTCGAACCACTCCGTGGTCTACGACTCCCTGGTGTGGCTGGCGCTCAACACCACCGGTGACCTGTGGATCCTGACGCTGGCCCAGACGGTCGCCATGTCGGCGACGCTCGCCTACTGCGCCGTCACCCTGCGGAAGTGGGGTGTACGGCAGCGGTGGGCGGCCGTCGCCGCGTGCGTGCCGGCGGTGCTGCCGCCGACCGCCGTCTTCGTCATCTTCGTGTGGAAGGACGTGCCGTTCGTCATCGGCTCGATCCTCGCCTTCGGCGCGGCGGGCCGGCTGGCGGCGCGGCGGGCCCGCGGCCGTCAGACCGTCCGGGACCGGGACTTCTACCGCACGGTCGCGCTGCTCTTCACGGGCTTCCTCGCGATGGCGCTGTTCCGCAACAACGGCATGCTGGTCGCCGTCATCGCGGCGCCGATCCTGCTGATCGCGCTGCCGTCGATGCGGCGGTGGGTGCTCGCGGCGACCGCCGTGCCGGTGCTGATCTTCGGCCTGCTGACCAGCGTGGTCTACCCGGCGGCCGGGGTGAAGTCCCCGCCGAAGGACGCCGTCTACGCCTTCTTCTACGCGGACATCGCCGTCGCGTACGGGCAGCGCCCGGGCTTCTTCACCAAGGAGGACAAGGCGCTGATGTCCAGCATCGCGCCCCTGTCCCACTGGAAGGGCCGCGCGGCCAACTGCTACAACGCCGACTGGGCGATGGAGTCCCCGCCGATGAACCGGCCGCTCGCGGCCGAGCGCAACGACGAACTGATGGCCCTGTGGAAGCGGGTCATGAAGCGCACTCCCGACCTGGTCATCGGCGCGCGGGTGTGCCGGGCGCACATCGCGTGGGCGGTCTTCCCCGGTCCGAAGGAGCTGCGGGCGAACACGCTGCTGAGCGACCCGCAGACCTCGAAGACGCTGTTCAGCTACCTCAAGTGGAACGAGGACATCAAGCACAGCGAGTACCGCCCGAAGCTCAAGATCCGCCCGCTGTCGGAGCCGCTGCACAAGGTCGCGGACTTCTCCTGGCGCGCGTTCAAGGTGCCGCAGCTGCAGTGGCTGCTGTTCCGCGGGGCGATCTGGTGCTACGCGACGTACGCGATCGTGCTGCTGTTCCGCCGCCGCACCAAGCTGAAGGGCACGATGGCGCTGCTGTCGGTCACGCTGGGCCTCCAGCTGACGGTCCTCGCGGCGAACCCGGCGCCGCTGTGGCGCTACATGATCGGCCCGATCTTCATCGGCATCCTGATCCTCCCGCTGCTCCGCGCGAAGCCCGGCTTCGGCCCGCGCCCGGACCAGGAACCGACCGGGCCGGCCGAGTCCAGGAAGCAGGACTCCGACCCGGAACCGGAACCGGCTCCGGTGGCCTGACGGACATGTGAAAGGGGCCCGGCCTCCCTCGCAAGAGGAGGCCGGGCCCCTTTCGTATGTCCACCGAAGACCGCCCGCCCAACGCAGCGGACCCCCGCCGGAAGCAGTCCGGCAGGGGCCCGTGGGCGCGTGGGCGGGTTGCCTAGAAGGGGTTGAACTCGTCGAACTCCCGCTGGGCCTCGTCCCGCTCCGCCTGGCGGTCGCGGCGGCGCTGGGCGGCCGGGCGGGGGGCCTCCATGCGGTGGTCCTCGCCCCGGCGGCCGAGCATCTCGGCGCCGGCCACCATCGAGGGCTCCCAGTCGAAGACGACCGCGTTCTCCTCGGAGCCGATCGCGACGCCGTCTCCGGCGCGGGCGCCGGCCTTCATCAGCTCGTCCTCGACGCCGAGGCGGTTGAGACGGTCGGCGAGGTAGCCGACGGCCTCGTCGTTGTTGAAGTCGGTCTGCCGGACCCAGCGCTCGGGCTTCTCGCCGCGCACGCGGTACACGTCCTCGTGCTCGTCGTAGGTGACGGTGAAGCCGGCGTCGTCGACCGCCTTCGGGCGGATGACGATACGGGTCGCCTCCTCCTTCGGCTTGGCCGCGCGGGCCTTCGCGACGATCTCGGCGAGCGCGAAGGAGAGCTCCTTGAGGCCCGTACGGGCGACCGCGGAGACCTCGAAGACGCGATAGCCGCGCTGCTCCAGGTCCGGGCGGATCATGTCCGCGAGGTCCTGGCCGTCCGGGATGTCGATCTTGTTGAGGACGACGATGCGCGGGCGGTCGTCGAGGCCGCCGTACTGCTTGAGCTCCTCCTCGATGACGTCGAGGTCGGTGACCGGGTCGCGGTCGGACTCCAGCGTCGCCGTGTCCAGGACGTGCACCAGGACCGAGCAGCGCTCGACGTGGCGCAGGAACTCCAGGCCCAGGCCGCGGCCCTGGCTGGCGCCGGGGATCAGGCCGGGGACGTCGGCGATGGTGTAGACGGTCGAGCCGGCCGTGACCACGCCGAGGTTCGGGACGAGCGTCGTGAAGGGGTAGTCCGCGATCTTCGGCTTCGCGGCCGAGAGGACCGAGATCAGCGAGGACTTGCCGGCGCTCGGGTAGCCGACGAGCGCCACGTCGGCGACCGTCTTGAGCTCCAGGACGATGTCCTGGAGGTCGCCGGGCTCGCCGAGCAGCGCGAAGCCGGGCGCCTTGCGCCGGGCGGAGGCCAGCGCCGCGTTGCCGAGGCCGCCGCGGCCGCCCTGGGCGGCGACGTAGGTGGTGCCCTCGCCGACCAGGTCGGCGAGCACGTTCCCCTTCTTGTCGAGGACGACGGTGCCGTCGGGCACGGTCAGGACCAGGTCCTGTCCGTCCTTGCCGGAGCGGTTGCCGCCCTCGCCGGGCTTGCCGTTGGTCGCCTTGCGGTGCGGCGAGTGGTGGTACTCGAGGAGGGTGGTGACGGACTGGTCGACGACCAGGATCACGTCACCGCCGCGGCCGCCGTTGCCGCCGTCCGGGCCGCCGAGCGGCTTGAACTTCTCCCGGTGGACGGAGGCGCAGCCGTGGCCTCCGTTACCCGCGGCGACGTGCAGCTCGACGCGGTCCACGAAGGTGGTCATGGTTGTGCCTCCAGAGAGCTAAAGCTATGGGTGGAATGTCTATCTAGTAACACGCGAAAGGCGGACCCGCTTCCCTTCCGGGAAGTGAGGTCCGCCTCCGCTAGGTGTCCGATCAGGCGACCGGAACGATGTTCACGACCTTGCGGCCACGGAAGGTGCCGAACTGCACCGAACCGGCCTGCAGGGCGAACAGCGTGTCGTCGCCGCCACGGCCGACGCCCGCGCCCGGGTGGAAGTGGGTGCCGCGCTGGCGGACCAGGATCTCACCCGCGTTGACGACCTGACCGCCGAAGCGCTTCACGCCGAGCCGCTGGGCGTTGGAGTCGCGACCGTTCCGGGTGGACGATGCGCCCTTCTTGTGTGCCATTGCTCAGTCCCTCTTTACTTCGCGGCCGTCGGGATGGACGTGACCTTGATCGCCGTGTACTGCTGACGGTGACCCTGGCGACGGCGGTAGCCGGTCTTGTTCTTGTAGCGCAGGATGTCGATCTTGGCGCCCTTGGTGTGGTCCACGACCTCGGCCTGGACCTTGATGCCCGCCAGGACCCACGGGTCGCTGGTCACGGCGTCGCCGTCGACGACGAGCAGGGTCGAGAGCTCGACCGTGTCGCCAGCCTTGGCGGTGGAAATCTTGTCAACCTCAACGATGTCGCCGACAGCAACCTTGTGCTGGCGACCACCGCTGCGCACGATGGCGTACACGCGGACTCTCTCTCACTCGGTAACGGGACCTCTGACGCCAGCCGCCCACGCGCGGGCCTGGGGCCTGCGACTGTCCGGGATCGGGCGAGCGGCCTCTCCCGGAGAACCGGGAGGGAGGTGCTCAGAGGCGCGGCGTATCAGTCGACACGCCGACGGTCTAGGTTACGGGCGGGTCCCGTAGGGGGTCAAATCCCGGAGGTTTCGGCGGTCTCGGCGGTCTCGGCGACGAAGGCCTTGAGCCAGGCGCGGAAGTCCGGGCCGAGGTCCTCGCGCTCGCAGGCGAGGCGCACGATGGCCCGCAGGTAGTCGCCGCGGTCGCCGGTGTCGTACCGGCGGCCCTTGAAGACCACGCCGTGCACCGGGCCGCCGAGCTGCTCGTCGGCCGCCATCTTCTGCAGCGCGTCGGTGAGCTGGATCTCGCCGCCGCGGCCCGGCTCGGTCTCGCTCAGCACGCCGAAGACGGCCGGGTCGAGCACGTAACGGCCGATGATCGCGTAGTTGCTGGGCGCCTCGGACGGGTCCGGCTTCTCGACCAGGCCGGTGATGCGTACGACGTCGGCGTCGGCGGCCGGCTCGACGGCGGCGCAGCCGTACAGGTGGATCTGGGCCGGGTCGACCTCCATGAGGGCGACGACGCTGCCGCCGTGCTCGCCGAGGACCTCCAGCATGCGGGCGAGCAGCGGGTCGCGCGGGTCGATCAGGTCGTCGCCGAGGAGCACGGCGAAGGGCTCGTCGCCGACGTGCGGCTGCGCGCAGAGGACCGCGTGGCCCAGGCCCCGCGGGTCGCCCTGGCGCACGTAGTGCATGGTGGCCAGCTCGCTGGACTCCTGGACCCGCGCCAGGCGCTCCTCGTCGCCCTTGCGGACCAGCGCCTCCTCCAGCTCGTAGTTCCGGTCGAAGTGGTCCTCGAGCGGGCGCTTGTTGCGGCCCGTGATCATCAGGACGTCCGACAGCCCGGCCGAGACGGCCTCCTCCACGACGTACTGGATCGCCGGCTTGTCGACGACCGGCAGCATCTCCTTCGGCGTCGCCTTGGTGGCCGGCAGGAAGCGCGTGCCGAGGCCGGCGGCGGGGATGACCGCCTTGCGCACGCGGGGAGCGGGGGTGTTGTTCATCGGGCTGGTTCCTGGTTCCGATCCTGGGTCAATGCCGTGTGGACCGCCCTCGGCGGGAGGACGGTCCACACGGGTCGCGTCGGGGACTGGGTCAGTCCTGCGCGGGGGCGGCGGTCTTCTTGGCGGCCGCCTTCTTGGCGGTCGTCTTCTTCGCCGCGGTCTTCTTGGCCGCCGTCTTCTTGGTGGCGGCCTTCTTCGCGGTGGCCTTCTTGGCGGTCTTGCGGGCCGCCTTCTTGGCCGCCGGAGCGGAAGCCTCGGCGGCCTCCTCCGCGGGCTCGGAACCGGACGGCGAACCGGCCGGGGCGGTGGCCTTGCGGACCACCCGGCGGCGCGCCCGCGGCGGGGCGGCCACGGGGGCCTCCTCGACGGCCGGCTCCACGACGGGGGCCTCGGCGACGGCCGGGGGCTCCTCGACGACGGCCGTCTCGACCACCGTCTCGGCGACGGGCTCGGCGGCCGGCTCCGCGGTGGCGGTCACCGGGGCCGTGGCCTTGCGGGTGGCGCGGCGGCGGGTGCGCGGCGCCGGGGCCTCCTCGACGGCGGGCTCGGCCGCGGGGGCCTCGGCGACCGGGGCCGGGGCCTCGGTCCGCGGCTTCTCCTCGGCCTTCGCCTTCGGCTCCGGTACGACGACCTCGAAGGTCTCCGTCTCGGTCACCGCCGGCGAGGCGGCGGGCGCCGACACCCGGCGGGTCGCCCGGCGACGGCCACGGCCGCGCGCGGCGGCCGCCTCGGCCTCGGCGACGCTGCCGTACAGCTCCTCGTCCGGGGCGATCGCCTCGGGCAGGGCCACGGGGGCCGCGAGCTCCGCCGCGACCTCGGCCGCGGTCTCGACCTGCTCGGCCGGGGCCTCGTGGGTCTCGGCCGGGGTCTCGACGGCCTCGTGGGCGTGCTCGTGGACGTCGCCGCCGCGGCCGCGCTTCTTGGCGCGCTTGCCGCCGCCACCGCCGCCGTGCGTGGCGGGCTGCTCCATGTGGACGATGACACCGCGGCCGTTGCAGTGGACGCAGGTTTCCGAGAAGGACTCCAGGAGGCCCTGGCCGACCCGCTTGCGGGTCATCTGGACCAGGCCGAGCGAGGTGACCTCGGCCACCTGGTGCTTGGTCCGGTCCCGGCCCAGGCACTCCAGGAGGCGGCGCAGCACCAGGTCGCGGTTGGACTCCAGGACCATGTCGATGAAGTCGATGACGACGATGCCGCCGAGGTCGCGCAGGCGCAGCTGACGGACGATCTCCTCGGCCGCTTCGAGGTTGTTCCTCGTCACGGTCTCCTCGAGGTTGCCGCCCTGACCGGTGAACTTGCCGGTGTTGACGTCGACGACGACCATCGCCTCGGTCTTGTCGATCACCAGCGAGCCGCCGGACGGCAGCCAGACCTTGCGGTCGAGGGCCTTCATCAGCTGCTCGTCGATCCGGTACGTCGCGAAGACGTCGACCTCGCTCGTCCACTTGGACAGGCGGTCGGTCAGGTCCGGGGCGACGTGGCTGACGTACCCGTGGATGGTCTCCCACGCGTCGTCACCGCTGACGATGACCTTGGAGAAGTCCTCGTTGAAGATGTCGCGGACGACCCGGACGGTCATGTCCGGCTCGCCGTAGAGAAGGGTCGGCGCGTTGCCGTTCTTCGCCTTCTTCTGGATGTCCTCCCACTGCGCCTGCAGCCGCTCGACGTCGCGGCGCAGCTCGTCCTCGCTCGCGCCCTCGGCGGCGGTGCGCACGATGACGCCCGCGTCCTCGGGGACGATCTTCTTGAGGATGGTCTTCAGGCGGGCGCGCTCGGTGTCCGGGAGCTTGCGGCTGATGCCGGTCATCGAGCCCTCGGGCACGTACACGAGGTAGCGGCCCGGCAGGGAGACCTGGCTGGTCAGGCGGGCGCCCTTGTGGCCGATCGGGTCCTTCGTCACCTGGACGAGGACGGACTGGCCGGACTTGAGGGCGCTCTCGATGCGGCGCGGCCCGTTGGCCATGCCGAGCGCCTCGAAGTTGACCTCGCCGGCGTACAGGACGGCGTTGCGGCCCTTGCCGATGTCGACGAAGGCGGCCTCCATGGACGGCAGCACGTTCTGGACCTTGCCCAGGTAGACGTTGCCGACGTAGGAGGTGGCCTGCTCCTTGTTGACGTAGTGCTCGACGAGCACGTTGTCCTCGAGGACGCCGATCTGGGTGCGCTCGCCGTTCTGGCGGACGACCATCACGCGCTCGACGGCCTCGCGGCGGGCGAGGAACTCGGCCTCGGTGATGATCGGGACGCGGCGGCGGCCCTGCTCGCGGCCCTCGCGGCGGCGCTGCTTCTTGGCCTCCAGACGGGTGGAGCCCTTGATGGACTGCACCTCGTCCGACGGCTCGGCCTTCTCGCGGGCCGGGCGCGGCTCGCGGACCTTGACGACGGTGCGGACGCCGTCCTCGTCGGTGGTCTCGGGCTCGCCGGCGGCGTCACCGCTGCGGCGACGGCGGCGGCGACGGCGACGGGAGCTGCTGGAGCCGGCGGCCTCGGCCTCCTCGGCCTCCTCCGGCTCCTCCTCGCCCTCGGCCTCGGCCTCCTCGGCGTGGTACTCCTCGCCCTCCTCCTCGGTCTCCTCGACCTCGGCGAGCTCGCCGCGGCGGCGGCGACGGCCGCCACGACGGCGACGGCGGGAGGGACGGTCCTCGTACTCGTCGCCCTCCTCGGCCTCGGCCTCCGCCTCGGCCTCGGGGGTGGACTCGACCTCGGGCTCGTCGGCGACGGTGGCCGGGACGGGCTCGACGGCGACCGGCTCGGCACGGCGACGGCGGCGACGGCGGGCGCGGGGGGACTCCTCGGCCTCGACGGCCTCGACCGTCTCGACGGCCTCGGCGGTCTCCTCCTCCGGCTCCTCCTCGGTGGCCTCGGCCGCGGCCATTGCGGCGGCGGTCTCCGGGGTCTGGAACATGGGCTCGGTGAAGACCGGGGCCTGGAAGACGGCGACGGCCGGGCGGGTGGCGCGGCGGGAGCGCGGCGCCTCCTCGGCCTCGGACGGCTCGGCGGTGAACTGCGGCGAGGTGGCGCGGCGGCGGGAGCGGCCGCGGGTGGCGGCCTGCTCGGCGGCGGCGACCTCGACGGCGTGCGAGGCGATCTCCTCGACGGTGTCCGCGGGCAGCGCCTCGCCGGAGGACTCGGCGGCGAGCTCGGCGGCGACGTCAGGGGTCACCTCGGGCGCGCCGGTCTTACGGGTGGCCCGGCGGCGGGTACGCGGCGCGGGGGCGGTCTCGGCGGCCGGGGCCTCCGCGGCGGGGGCCTCGGCGGCGGGCTCCTCGGCGGGGGTCTCGGCCTCGGCCTGGACGACCGGCTCCGGGGACGTCACGGCGCGGGTCGCGCGGCGACGGGTACGACGGGCCGGGGCGGCCTCCTCGGCCACGGGCTCAGCGGCGGCCGGGGCGGGCTCTGCGGCCGGCTCCTCGGCGGGCACCTCGGCCTCGGCCTGGACCGGCTCCGGGGCGGGCGCGGTGGCCTTGCGGGTGGCGCGGCGGCGCGGACGCGCGGGCGCCGGCTCCTCGGCGGGCGTCTCGGTGACCGGGGCGGGGGCCTCAGCGGCCTCGGCGGCGGTCTCGGCGGTGTCGGTGCTCCCGGCCGTCACCGGCGGGCCGGCCGGCCGGGAAGCGGCACGCCGCCGACGGCGCGGCGGCAGCTTGTCACCGGGTGCGTTGTTCTCGTTCTCTTCGGGCTGTTCGAGCATGCGGGCGGTTCTCCCGTCACGCTCCCGGGCGCCGCGCCTGGTTCCGGTCCGGCGGCACGGACGCGCGTGAAGCGCGGTGCCGCCGCCCGGGGCGCGGGCGCCGCACGGGAGCTTCAGTGTCTGGCTCGCCGGTTCCGTACGCCCTGTGCGGACGGCCTGGCGAAAGTCTCCTGGTCAGTGCGCTGCCCGACCCAGGTGGCTCCCGAGTCCAGGGTGGCGCTGCGACGACCGGTCCTTACGCGGTGCCCGCACCTGGCGCCGTCGCAGAAGCGGTCGCGGCGGCCGTGGGTGGAGCGGCCGTGACTGCCTCGCGGTCGGGCGCGAGCGGGTCGGTCACCGTGCCGGACTCCTCGTCGAAGAGCCCCTGCGCCAGCCTGGTCACCGCAGCGGGGACCGGCGGCGCCAGGTCGGCCACAGCTCGGAGACCGGACAGGACGTCGTCGGGTCGTACGGCAGGTGTCACGTGCCGAACAACCAGCCGCAGTATCGCACAGGCGCTGTCCAGCGGCCTATCACCCTGGGGATCGCCCTGGGCGGGGGCCGCGGTCAGCTCCACGACGGCACCGCGGGTGTCGAAGGTGCGCAGACCGTTCTTGGTCTTGCGCTGTACTTCCACGGTCTCGGCCGCGAGAAACGCGTCGACGGCCTTGCGGGCCGTGGCGACGTCGACGCCGTCGAGACGCAGCTCCCACACGGAGGCGGTGAGCCGGTCGGCGAGGCCGGAGGTCCGGGCCTCGACGGCGTCGACGATGTCGAGACCGTTCGGCATGGACTCGTCGAGCATGGCTCGCAGCGTCTCCGGGTCACGGGACTCGGTGAGCGCGATCTCCAGGTATTCGGCCTCGGAGCCCGTACCCGTCGGGGCGGCGTTGGCGTACGACACCTTGGGGTGCGGGGTGAACCCGGCCGAGTACGCCATGGGCACCTCGGCACGGCGCAGCGCGCGCTCGAAAGCGCGCTGGAAGTCACGGTGGCTGGTGAACCGGAGGCGGCCGCGCTTGGTGTAGCGCAGTCGGATGCGCTGCACCGCCGGTGCGGGCGGCGGGCCTTCGGGCTGTCGCTTGCCCAGTGGTTCTTCTCCTCGGTGCGGGGCGGGCGCGGCCGTCCGCGCCGCCCTCGAAATGCGGGTGTGCCCTGGGGGACCCGCCCGGCTCACCCCCGCTTCTGGAGGGAGATCTCGGGTGCGGGCGCCGCGCCGGGGACGTTCGTTGTACTACCCAGAGTACGCGCCCCCGCCACCTGCGGTTCCCCGGCCTCGTCCGTCCCGCTCCCGCCGATCAGCGCGCGCCAGGCATCCCGGCGGGCCTGCCGGACGGTGTCGCGGGCGGAGGCGAGGGCCGCGCGCGCCGCCTGCCGGGCCTCGGCGGCGGCCCTGCGGGCCGGGTTCCAGACGGCGTCCCGCACCCAGTGGCCGACGGGGGTGCAGACCTCGCGGTAGATCCAGGCGGCGGGTCGGCGGACCAGGTTGCGGGCGAGCCAGGAGAACGGCCGGGCGACCAGGTTGCGGGCCGCCCACACCAGCGGCCGGGCGACCAGGTTGCGGGCCAGCCAGGCGAGGCCGCGGCCCACGGCCCGGGAGAGGTAGCCGGCGGTCCGCCAGCAGATGGCGAGCGCGTCGCGGATCTCACGGCCGAGGGGCGCGAGGAGGCGCTGCCACAGCCAGACCGCCGGACGGGCGATCCCGTACGTGACGACGGGCACGACCACGTACCGCCACAGCGCGGTGAACGGCCACACCAGGGCCCTGACGAGCAGCACCGCACCGGCCGCGAGGCCGCGGCCGAGAGCCGAGAGGCCGCGTCCGAGAGCCGTGAGGGCCCAGGTCAGCCCGCGCCACATGCCCGCGAAGGCCCAGGCGAGGGCGCGCCCCGAACGGGTGAGCAGCAGGCCGGCGGCGCGGCCCACCGGGACGAGCACCGAGCGGTACAGCCATCCGGCGGGCGCCACCACGCCGTACCGGACGGCGGGCACGACGACGTACCGCCAGAGGGCGAGGAGCGGCCATGCGAGCGCCCTGCCGAGCAGCCCGCCGACGGCGGCGAGGCCCCGGCCGAGCCGGGTGAAGACCCAGGCGAGCCCACGTCCGAGCCGGGTGAGGACCCAGGCCAGGCCGCGCCCGATGCCGGTGAGCACCCAGGCGAGCCCGCGCCAGACGCGCTCGGCACCCCAGGCCAGCACCCGCCAGAGCCCGCCGAAGAACCAGGCCAGACCCCGGCCGACGCCGGTCCCGACCCAGGCGAGCCCGCGCCAGGCGCGCTCGGCGCCCCAGGCCAGCACCCGCCACAGGCCGCCGAAGAACCAGGCCAGACCCCGCCACAGGCCGCCGAACACCCACGCCAGACCGCGGCCGACGCCCGTGCCGGCCCAGGCGACGATCCGCCACGCGCCGCCGAGGAACCAGCCGAGCCCGCGGCCGACGGCCCGCACCGCCCGGGCCACGGCACGTCCCGCCGGGGCCAGCACCCGGCGCGCGAGCCAGCGGGCGGGGCGGCGCACCGTGCGGTCGTAGAGCCAGGCGAGACCGCGGCCCGTCGGGCGGAGCAGGGCGCGGTCGAGGAAGCGGCCGCCGGCCTTGAGTGCGTCCCAGGTCATGCGGACCGGCAGGACGAGGAGCAGCACGACGATCCGCACCGGGATGCGGATCAGGGCGTGCGGGGCGGGCGGGACCGGCGCCGGGTTTTCCGTGCTCATGACCAACAGGACGCCGACGGCCCGGCGGAGGGTTCACCCTCCGCCGGGCCGTCACCCGACTGATACGCGGGACTACTTGTTCACGACCGACAGCGGCAGCAGCTTCTTGCCGGTCGGGCCGATCTGGATGTGCGTGTCCATCTGCGGGCAGACGCCGCAGTCGAAGCACGGGGTCCAGCGGCAGTCCTCGACCTCGGTCTCGTCGAGGGCGTCCTGCCAGTCCTCCCAGAGCCAGTCCTTGTCGAGACCGGAGTCCAGGTGGTCCCAGGGCAGGACCTCCTCGTAGGTGCGCTCGCGGGTGGTGTACCAGGCGACGTCCACGCCGAACTCGGGCAGCGTCTTCTCGGCGCACGCCATCCAGCGGTCGTACGAGAAGTGCTCGCGCCAGCCGTCGAAGCGGCCGCCGTCCTCGTACACCGCGCGGATGACCGCGCCGACGCGGCGGTCGCCGCGCGACAGCAGGCCCTCGACGATGCCGGGCTTGCCGTCGTGGTAGCGGAAGCCGATCGAGCGGCCGTACTTCTTGTCGCCGCGGATCTTGTCCCGGAGCTTCGCCAGACGCTCGTCGGTCTCCTCCGCGGAGAGCTGCGGAGCCCACTGGAACGGGGTGTGGGGCTTCGGGACGAAGCCGCCGATGGAGACGGTGCAGCGGATGTCGTTCTGGCCGGAGACCTTGCGGCCCTCGGCGATCACGTTCATCGCCATGTCGGCGATCTGGAGGACGTCCTCGTCGGTCTCCGTCGGCAGGCCGCACATGAAGTACAGCTTCACCTGGCGCCAGCCGTTGCCGTACGCGGTGGAGACGGTCCGGATCAGGTCCTCCTCCGAGACCATCTTGTTGATGACCTTGCGCATGCGCTCGGAGCCGCCCTCGGGGGCGAAGGTCAGACCGGAGCGACGGCCGTTGCGGGTCAGCTCGTTGGCCAGGTCGACGTTGAACGCGTCGACACGGGTCGACGGCAGCGACAGGCCGACCTTGTCGTCCTCGTAGCGGTCGGCGAGGCCCTTGGCGATGTCACCGATCTCGGAGTGGTCCGCGGAGGACAGGGAGAGGAGGCCGACCTCCTCGAAGCCGGTCGCCTTGAGACCCTTCTCCACCATCTCGCCGATGCCGGTGATGCTTCGCTCCCGCACGGGGCGCGTGATCATGCCGGCCTGGCAGAAGCGGCAGCCGCGGGTGCAGCCGCGGAAGATCTCGACGGACATCCGCTCGTGGACGGTCTCGGCGAGCGGGACGAGCGGCTGCTTGGGGTAGGGCCACTCGTCGAGGTCCATGACGGTGTGCTTGGAGACGCGCCACGGCACGCCGGACCTGTTCGGGACGACGCGGCCGATGCGGCCGTCCGGCAGGTACTCGACGTCGTAGAAGCGCGGGATGTACACGCCGCCGGTCTTGGCGAGGCGGAACAGGACCTCCTCGCGGCCGCCCGGCCTGCCCTCCGCCTTCCACTGCCGGATGATCTCGGTCATGTCGAGCACGGCCTGCTCGCCGTCGCCGATGACCGCCGCGTCGATGAAGTCGGCGATGGGCTCGGGGTTGAAGGCCGCGTGGCCGCCGGCGAGCACGATCGGGTGGTCGACGGTGCGGTCCTTCGACTCCAGCGGGATGCCTGCCAGGTCGAGGGCGGTGAGCATGTTCGTGTAGCCCAGCTCGGTGGAGAAGCTGAGGCCGAAGACGTCGAAGGCGCCGACGGGGCGGTGGCTGTCCACGGTGAACTGGGGCACGTTGTGCTCGCGCATCAGCTCTTCGAGGTCCGGCCAGACGCTGTAGGTGCGCTCGGCGAGGACGCCCTCGCGCTCGTTCAGTACCTCGTAGAGGATCATGACGCCCTGGTTGGGCAGGCCGACCTCGTACGCGTCCGGGTACATCAGCGCCCAGCGGACGTCGGCGGACTCCCAGGGCTTGACCGTGGAGTTCAGCTCTCCACCGACGTACTGAATCGGCTTCTGCACGTGCGGGAGCAGAGCTTCGAGCTGCGGGAAGACAGACTCGGCAGCAGACATCTCGAACCTTCGTGAGCTGGCAGGGGGGCGACTCTCAAGCGTACCCCGGTGCTCAGTGGCTCAGCGCCGCCCGGATTTCCGGGGCCGAGGCCCGCTTCCAGAGCGCCGGGAGCTCCTGCTCGCGGCGCGCGGCCAGGGCCTCCTCGCGGCCGTGCAGAACGCCCCAGGTGAAGGCGGACTCGCCGGCCGCATGGGCCCGGGCGGCGAGGTCGAGCAGGGCGGCGCGGGCGACGACGCTGTCCTGGTGGTCGCCGAGGCAGCTCTGGACGGCCTTCATGCGTTTCGCGAAGCGCTTGGCCGGCTTGCCGAGGGTCGGCACGGCGGCCTCGCCGGCGTAGCGGGCCCGCTTGGCGGCCTTGCGGGCCTCGTGGAGGGCCAGGTCACGGTCGTGGCCGGGCTCCATGTCCAGGGCGCGTTCGACACGGTCGGCGAGGCGGCGGTAGTCGCGCAGGACGGCCTTGGGGAGGGCCTTCTTCGCCTTCCTGCCGGCGCCGGGAAGCAGCGGCGGGTCGGCGAGGAGGGCGTCGAGACGGTCGAGGAGGGCCAGATGGCGGGCGGAGTCGAGGGCGTCGAGGATGCGGCTGCGGGAGGCGCCGCCCTCGCCCGTGCTCCAGGTGCGCAGCCGTTCCCGTACGGGGCCGACGACGAGTTCGTCCGGCAGGGCGTCGAGCGAGGCGCGCAGGCGGGCGTCGAGGACCTGCAGGTCACGGGCCTGCCCGAGCTCCCCACCGAGCCACTTCAGCTCCTCGCCGAGTGGATCGGTCACGTCCCGGTCGAGCACCTTCCGGTACGTCTTGAAGGCGCTGCGCAGCCGGCGCGAGGCGACCCGCATCTGGTGCACGGCGTCGGGGAGGTCGCGCCGCACGGCGGGGTCGAGCGCGACGAGCGCGTCGATCTGCTCGCGCACGTACGCGAGCACGGCGTGTCCGGCGGTTCCCTCGCCGCACGTCGCCTGCCGTGCCGCGCGGCGCGTGCCGTCCTCGCCGCCGCCGTCCTCGTTGCCGCCGTCCTCGCCGCCGCCGGCCGGGCGGGCGCCGGTCTCCTCCAGGGCCCTCGCCAGCTTGGAGGGGGCGTCCGACGGGTGGATGCCCGCCTTCTCCAGGCGTTTGCCGACCGCGTCGAGGACGGCCTCGTCGGCGTCGTCCGCGAGTTCGACCTCGATCTCCGTCCAGGAGGCCTCGGCGCCGGTGGGGAGGTGTTCGGCGTGGACGGTGTCGACGGAGAGTTCGGCGAGGAGGGTGCCGTTCTCCGCCGTGAGGTGGCGGACGTCGCGGGAGGAGCGGAGGCGGACGACGGGCACGACCGCCCGGCCGCGGACGCGGGAACGCAGGAGCCCCGCCAGGGAGCGCGGGAGGCTCTCCGAGAGCGGGGCTCTGATCTCGTCGCGGATTCCGGTCGCGACCGGGAACTTCAGGTGCCAGCCGGCGTCCTTGCCGCCCGTGCGACGGCGCAGGGTCAAGGAGCCGGCGGCGAGGCGCAGGTCGGGCGTGTCGTAGTAGACCGCGTCGAGTTCGGTGACGCCCTCGTCGCGGACGGCCGCCACGCCCCGGACCTTCGTGAGGTCCGGGACCGCCGTCCCCGCACCGGCCTCGTACTTCCGCTCGATCTCGCGCTTCGTCTCCGCGCTGTCCGTCATGCATCGAATCTAGACGGCCGGTGGAGGAAAGGGCAGGGGCCCGCTCAGGCCGTCATGGGTCGCTGCACCCTGATCGACTGGAGCAGTCCGATCGCCACCCACACCGCGAACATCGACGAGCCGCCGTACGAGACGAAGGGCAGCGGCAGGCCCGCGACCGGCATGATGCCGAGCGTCATGCCGATGTTCTCGAAGGACTGGAAGGCGAACCAGGCGATGATGCCGGCCGCCACGACCGTGCCGTACAGCTCGGTCGTCTCCCGGGCGATCCGGCCGGCGCGCCACAGGATCACGCCGAGCAGCGCGAGGATCAGTCCGGCGCCGACGAAGCCGAGCTCCTCGCCCGCGACGGTGTAGATGAAGTCCGTCTGCTGCTCGGGCACGAACTGGCCGGTGGTCTGGTGTCCCTTGAAGAGGCCCGCGCCGTACAGGCCGCCGGAGCCGATCGCGATGCGGGCCTGGTTGGTGTTGTAGCCGACACCGGCCGGGTCGAGCTCGGGGTTGGCGAAGGCCGCGAAGCGGTTGATCTGGTACTCGTCGAGCATGCCGAGCGTGGTCACCAGGACCGCGCCGAGGACGCCCGCGCCGATGAGGCCGAGGACCCAGCGGTTGGAGGCGCCGGAGGCGAGCAGCACGCCGAGCACGATGACCGCCATGACCATCACGGAGCCGAGGTCGGGCATCAGCATGACGATGCCCATGGGCACGGCGGCCAGGGCGAGGGACTTCGCGACCGTGCCGTGGTCGGGGTGGATCTGGTCGCCGGCGTCGACCTTGGCGGCCAGCAGCATGGCCATCACCAGGATGATCGTGATCTTCACGAACTCGCTGGGCTGGAGCGAGAAGCCGCCGCCGATCACGATCCACGCGTGCGCGCCGTTGATGGTCGCGCCGAGCGGGGTGAGGACGGCGAGGATCAGCAGGATCGAGATGCCGTAGAGGACCGGCACGGCGCCGCGCAGCGTGCGGTGGCCGAGCCAGACCGTGCCGATCATCAGCGCGAGCCCGATGCCGGTGTTCAGGACGTGCCGGAACAGGAAGTAGTACGGGTCGCCCTGGTTCAGCTCGGTCCGGCCGCGCGTGGCGGACCAGACGAGCAGGGCCCCCAGGAGCGAGAGCGCGAGCGAGGACAGCAGGATCGGCCAGTCGAGCCGGCGCAGCACCGAGTCGCGGGCGGTGAGCCGGGCGAGGGCGCCGCGCTCGGGCGCGTAGCGGGAGACGGAGAAACTCGTGCGTGTCGTCATCGGTCAGTCCCTCAGGAAGGGGGGCGGGCCGTGGAGCGGCTCCTGTCCGCCGCGGTTCTGTTCGGCGTTCGGGTCGACCAGCTGCGACGTGGGGTCGTACGGCTTGACGGTGGGCGCCTCGATGGTGCCGTCGGGCAGGATCTTCGGCAGGGTCTTCTGCGGCCGGGGCAGCAGGGCCCGCTTGAGGTCCTGGTTGCCGGCGTCGTCGAGGCCGTAGAGGGCGTCGTAGATGTTGCGCACGGCGGGGCCGGAGGCGCCGGAGCCGGTGCCGCCCTGGGAGATCGTCATGACGATGGTGAAGTCGTCGGTGTAGGTCGCGAACCAGGAGGTGGTCTGCTTGCCGTAGACCTGGGCGGTGCCGGTCTTGGCGTGCATCGGGATCTTGTCCTGGGGCCAGCCGCCGAACCGCCAGGCGGCGGTGCCGCCCGGCTCGACGACGGAGCGCAGGCCCTTGTCGAGGTCGCGGATGGTCTGGGCGTCGACCGGCAGCCGGCCGTGGGCCTTGGGCTCGATCTCGCGGATCTGCTTGCCGTCGGGGCTGATGACGGCCTTGCCGATGGTGGGGTTGTAGAGGGTGCCGCCGTTGCTGATGGCCGCGTAGGCGGTGGCCAGCTGGATGGGGGTGATGAGGACGTCACCCTGGCCGATGGCGAAGTTGATGCTGTCGTAGGCCTTCAGCTGGTTGCCTTCGAGGCAGCTCTCGTAGGCGATCTGCTCGACGTAGCTGCCGCCCTTCTTGCCCTGCTTGCACCAGGCGTCCTTGTTGGCCTCCCAGAAGCTCTGCTTCCACTGGCGGTCCGGGATGCGGCCCTTGACCTCGTTCGGGACGTCGATGCCGGTCTCGGCGCCGAACCCGAACTCGTGGGCGGTCCGGTAGAACCAGTCCTTGGCGTCCTTCTTCGGCTTGAGGCCGCCGTCGCGGGACCACTCCTGGTGGCCGAGGCGGTAGAAGACGGTGTTGCAGGAGAACTTGAGGGCGTCGCCGAGGGTGATGGGGCCGTGGCCCTTGGACTCGAAGTTGGCGAAGCTGCGGTTGCCCATGCTGTACGAGCTGCTGCAGAGGTACTTGTCGTTGAAGTCGTTGCCGGCGCGCACGGCCGCGCTCGCCGACACCACCTTGAAGACGGAGCCGGCCGGTGCCTGGCCCTGGATGGCCCGGTTGAGCAGCGGGTAGTTGGAGTCCTTGCTGGTGAGGGCGGCGTAGTCCTTGGCGGAGATGCCGCCGACCCAGGCGTTGGGGTCGTAGTCGGGCTGGGAGGCCATCGCGACGACGCGGCCGGTCTTCGACTCCATGACGACGACGGCGCCGGCGTCGGCCTCGTACTTGCGGCCGGTGATCTTGTCGGTCTCGCCGCGGACCGTCTTCATCGCCTGGGCGAGCTCGTACTCGGCGACGGCCTGCACCCGGGCGTCGATGCTGGTGACGAGGGTGGAGCCGGCCACGCCGGGGTCGGACTTCGTCTGGCCCATGACCCGGCCGAGGTTGTCCACCTCGTAGCGGGTGACGCCGGCCTGGCCGCGCAGCTCCTTGTCGTACGTGCGCTCGATGCCGGAGCGGCCCACCTGGTCGGAGCGGAGGAACGGCGAGTCCGTGTCCTTGGCCTTCGCGATCTCCTCGTCCGTGACGGGCGAGAGGTAGCCGAGGACCTGGGCGGTACGGGCCTTGCCGGGCGCCGGGTAGCGGCGCACGGCGGCGAGTTCGGCGGTGATGCCGGGGAAGTCCTCGGAGGCCTCACGGATCGTCAGCGCCTGCTGGGTGGTCGCCTCGTCGGTGACCGGGATCGGCTGGTAGGGCGAGCCGTTCCAGCAGGGCTTGGGCGTCTGGGAGTCGCAGAGCCGGATCTTGTTCATGACGTCCTGGGGCTTCATGCCGAGGACGCCGGCGAGCCGGGTGAGGACGGCCTTGCCGTCGTCCTTCATCTTCATCAGCTCGGTGCGCGAGGCGGAGACGACGAGCCGGGTCTCGTTGTCGGCGAGCGGGACGCCGCGGGCGTCGAGGATGGAGCCGCGCACGGCGGGCTGGACGACCTGCTGGATGTTGTTGCTCTTGGCCTCGTCGGCGTACTCCTTGCCGTTGCGGATCTGGAGGTACCAGAGGCGTCCGCCGAGGGTGAAGAGCAGGGAGAAGACGAGTACCTGGATGACGACGAGCCGGATCTGGACGCGGGGTGTCCGCCCGGTCTCGGGGATGTTGCTCATGCTGCCGCTGCCCCCTGGGTCACAGTCGCTTGACTCCCTTGATGCGTCCGGCGCGTGCGGCGCGGGTCCGGGCGGCCTTGACGCGCAGACCGCTGCGCTGGGTGCCGATCCTCAGGCCGGTGCCGGAGGAGAGCCAGCCGGAGGCGACGTCGGCTCCGTTGGCGCCGCCGGCCTCGGCCAGCGGGTCGTTGTCCGCGCGCCGGGCGACGGCCATGATGAGCGGCACGGTGAAGGGCGCGAGGAGCAGGTCGTAGAGGGCCGCGGTGAACAGCAGGAAGCCGAGGCCGACATGACGGGCCGCCGTGTCGCCGACGAGGGCGCCGACACCCGCGTAGAGGAGGGTCGAGCCGATGGCGGCGGCGACGACCACGGCCATGGGCCCGCTGGCGGACTTGAGCCGGCCGTTCTCGGGGCGGGCGAGTCCGCAGAGGTAGCCGACGACGCACAGCACGAGGGCGTAGCGCCCGGCCGCGTGGTCGGCGGGCGGGGCGAGGTCGGCGAGCAGCCCGGCGGTGAAGCCGACGAGGGCGCCGGTCACGTGTCCGTACACCAGGGCGAGGGCGACGACCGTGAGCAGGACGAGGTCGGGGACGGCGCCCGGGAGCTGGAGCCGGGCGAGGACGGAGACCTGGACGACGAGCGCGACGACGACCAGGGTGGCGGAGAGGAGGATGCGGTTGAACTTCACGGTGTCTCCCCCTGGTCCTGCGGCTGGTTCGCGGCGTTCGGCTGCTGGTCCTGGTCCTCCGGCTTCACGCCCTGCTGGTTCTGGTCCTCCGGCTTCACGCCCTGCTGCTGGTTCTGGTTCTGCCCGGCCTGCTGTCCGTCCGGTGGCGGCGGCGTGACCGTGACGGTGACGGTCGGGGCGGGCTTGGGCTTGGGCGGCAGGACCATGTCGCGCGGGTCGGTGCGCGGGGCCTGGATGACGACGCCGACGATGTCGAGCTTGGTGAAGCCGACGTACGGGCGGACGTAGACGTTGCGGGTCAGACCGCCGCCCAGGGGGTCGACGCGGACGACCTCGCCGACCGGCACCCCGGGCACGAAGGGCTTGCTGCCCGCGGAGCCGAAGGTGACGAGGCGGTCGCCGGCCTTGACGCTGGCCTTGCCGTTGAGGAGCTGGACCAGCAGCGGGCCGTCGCCCTGCCCGGTGGCGAAGCCGAGTTCGTCGCTCTTCTCCATGCGGGTGCCGACGGTGAAGTCGGGGTCGTTGGCGAGGAGCACGGTGGAGGTGGAGGGGCCGACGGTGGTGACGCGGCCGACCAGTCCGGAGCCGTTGAGCACCGTCATGTCGCGCCGGACGCCGTCGCGGGCGCCGATGTCGATGGTGACGGTCCAGGAGAAGCCCTGGGCCGCTCCTATGGCGATGACCTGGGCGCCCTTGATGCCGTACTGGCCGGCGCCGGCGGTCTTCAGCATGGCGTCGAGTTCGCGCAGCCGGTTGCGGTTGCGGTCGTCGCTGCCGAGCTTCGCCTTGAGCGCGGCGTTCTCCTGCTCCAGGGCGGCGATCCGGTTGTGCCGCTCACCGGAGTCGCGGACCGCTCCTATCGCGTTGCCGATGGGGTCGACCGCCGAGGCGACTCCGTTCTCGACGGGGCCGAAGACCGCGGCCGCGGCCTGTCGGGCACCGTCGACCGGCGACTCCTGGCCTCCTCGGATGTCCACCGTGATCAGTGCGAACGCGATGGCGATCAGCAGTACCAGAAGCAGCCGGCTCTCTCGTGTGTCCCTCACGTGCGGCGGCCGTGCCCTTCCCTCGTGGTTCGTTGTGGAGATGTGCGTACCGTACGGGCCGGAGCCCGGCCCGTACGGTCAGCGGCGCGGCTGGGCGTCGAGGACCTGCTGGAGCGCCTCGAACTCCTCGACGCACTTGCCGGAGCCCAGCGCCACCGAGTCCAGCGGGTCCTCGGCGATGTGGATCGGCATGCCGGTCTCACGGCGCAGCCGCTCGTCCAGACCGCGGAGCAGCGCGCCGCCACCGGTGAGAACGATGCCGCGGTCCATGACGTCACCGGACAGCTCCGGCGGGCACTTGTCGAGCGTGGTCTTCACCGCGTCGACGATGGCGTTGACCGGCTCCTCGATGGCCTTGCGGACCTCGGCGGCCGAGATGACGACGGTCTTGGGGAGTCCCGAGACGAGGTCGCGGCCCCGGATCTCGGTGTGCTCGTCCTTGTCGAGGTCGTAGGCCGAACCGATGGTGATCTTGATCTGTTCGGCGGTCCGCTCACCGAGGAGGAGCGAGTACTCCTTCTTGATGTGCTGGATGATCGCGTTGTCGAGCTCGTCGCCGGCCACCCGGATGGACTGTGCCGTGACGATTCCGCCGAGGGAGATGACGGCCACCTCGGTGGTGCCGCCGCCGATGTCGACGACCATGTTGCCGGTGGCCTCGTGGACCGGAAGGCCCGAGCCGATGGCCGCGGCCATGGGCTCCTCGATGATGTGCACCTGGCGGGCACCGGCCTGGGTGGAGGCCTCGATGACGGCGCGGCGCTCGACTCCGGTGATGCCGGAGGGCACGCAGACCACGACCCGGGGGCGGGCCAGGTAGCGACGCTTGTGGATCTTGAGGATGAAGTAGCGCAGCATGCGCTCGGTGATCTCGAAGTCGGCGATCACCCCGTCCTTGAGCGGACGGACGGCGACGATGTTGCCGGGCGTGCGGCCGATCATCTTCTTCGCCTCGGCACCGACCGCGAGGATCCCGCCGGTGTTGGTGTTGATCGCGACGACGGACGGCTCGTTCAGAACGATGCCTCGACCCCTGACGTACACCAGCGTGTTGGCGGTCCCGAGGTCGACAGCCATGTCACGGCCGATGAACGACATTGAGTTCCCCTTGTTTCCCATGAGGATGCGTCGGGCCTTCCCTAGCGGAGCGTTGACGGCTTCTCAGGTCGGCGAGGTGGTGACTGAAGGTGGTGCGGCGTGGAGTTTTCCCATCGTAGTGCCGCCCGCACGGATACCGCGCGGCGGACCGCCCCAGTCCACCTCTGTATAGGTGACGGTATGACGCGGCGATCCGTTCCCGGGATCGACGTTCATATGCCTGGGGGCGACCGAATTCCTTCGGTCGCCCCCAGGGTTGGCGCTGATCGGCTGACGCCAGGTCAGGGCCGGTGTCAGACGAGGCCAGGGAAGAAGATCTTCAGTTCCCGAATGGCGGACTCCTCGGAGTCCGAGGCGTGGATCAGGTTCTCGCGGACGATGGTGCCGTAGTCGCCGCGGATGGAGCCCGGGGCGGCGGCGATCGGGTCGGTCGGACCGGCCAGGGTGCGCAGACCCTCGATGACCCGCTCGCCCTCGACGACGAGCGCGACGACCGGACCGGACTGCATGAAGCCCATCAGCGGCTCGTAGAAGGGCTTGCCCTTGTGCTCGCCGTAGTGCTGCTCCAGCGTCTCCTGGTCCAGCTCGCGCATCTCCAGGGCCGTGATGGTCCAGCCCGCCTTGCGCTCGATACGGCCGATGATCTCGCCGATCAGACCACGGCGGACGGCGTCGGGCTTGAGCAGGACGAGCGATCGCTGGCTCACGGGGGAACTCCTTCAGACAACGGTGTGCGGGGCTAGGGCCTGTCCGGCGGACCAGGGCCGGACAGGTCGCGGCGTCTGGTGCGGTGCATCGCAAGGCGCCGGAGCGTCGCGATAGCGGAGCTATCGGGGCGTTTCGGCAACGCGGCGAGGTGCCGTGCCAGACGCCGCGAACCCGGCCATGGTCCGCCGGACAGGCCCTAAGAATCTACAGGGCCCGCATCAGCCGTCATCACGCAGCGTCAGGCCTTGCGGAGCCGGCCGACGCCGCCTCCTGGCGGGCGGCCCAGTCGGCCTTGACGGCGTCGATCTTCCGGCCGTAGTGCACCGAGGCCCACCACAGGACGGCGAAGACGGCGCCGAGGAAGAACATGACCGGCACCACGAAACCGCTCGCGACCAGCGCGATCTGCAGGGCCCAGCCCAGCTGGACGCCGCCCGGACGGGTGATCATCCCGCACAGCAGCACCGACAGGACCATGGCGATCCCGCAGACCCACCACACCGTCGACATCGCCAGCGAGTCGTCCTTCATCGCGACCAGGCCGGCGAACCCGATGACGAAGAACTCGCCGATCAGCGTCGAGGAACACAGCACCCGCATGGGTCAGCCCTTCTTGAGCAGCAGCCGGGCGTCGCCGACCGTGAAGATCGAACCCGTCACGAGGACGCCCGCGCCCGCGTACTCGCCCTCTTCCTCGGCGAGCGTGATCGCCGTCTCCAGCGCGTCGTCGAGCCGCGGCTCGACGACCACCCGGTCCTCGCCGAAGACCTCGACCGCGATCGCGGCGAGCGCGTCGACGTCGGTGGCCCGCGGGTTGGAGTTGGCGGTGACCACGACCTCCGCGAAGATCGGCTCGAAGGCCTCGAGGAGGCCCTTCGCGTCCTTGTCGCCGCTGGTGGACACGACGCCGATGAGCCGGGAGAAGCCGAAGGCCTCGCTGACGCCCTCGGCGGTGGCCCGTGCGCCGTGCGGGTTGTGCGCCGCGTCGAGGATGACGGTCGGCGACTTGCGGACCACCTCCAGGCGGCCCGGAGAGGCCACCTGGGCGAAGGCGCGGCGGACCGTGTCGATGTCCAGGGTGCGGGCGTGCTGCGCGCCGATGCCGAAGAAGGCCTCGACGGCGGCCAGCGCCACGGCCGCGTTGTGCGCCTGGTACGCGCCGTGCAGCGGCAGGAACACCTCGTCGTACTCGCCGCCGAGGCCGCGCAGGGTGAGGAGCTGGCCGCCGACCGCCACCTCGCGGGAGACGACGCCGAACTCCATGCCCTCGCGGGCCACGGTCGCGTCCACGTCGACGGCCTTCTTCAGGAGCACCTGGGCGGCGTCGACCGGCTGCTGGGCGAGGATCACGGTCGCGCCCTGCTTGATGATCCCGGACTTCTCGCCGGCGATCTCGCCGGGCGTCCCGCCGAGCCGGTCGGTGTGGTCCAGGTCGATCGGGGTGACGACGGCGACGGAGGCGTCGATGACGTTCGTGGCGTCCCAGGTGCCGCCCATGCCGACCTCGACGACGGCCACGTCGACCGGGGCGTCGGCGAAGGCCGCGTACGCCATGCCGGTCAGCACCTCGAAGAAGGACAGCCGGTACTCCTCGCGGGCGTCGACCAGCTCCACGTACGGCGCGATGTCCCGGTACGTCTCGACGAAGCGCTCCGGGTCGATCGGGGCGCCGTCGAGGCTGATCCGCTCGGTGATGGTCTGCACGTGCGGCGAGGTGTAGCGGCCGGTGCGCAGGTCGAAGGCGCCGAGCAGCGCCTCGATCATGCGGGCGGTGGAGGTCTTGCCGTTGGTGCCCGTGATGTGGATCGACGGGTACGCGCGCTGCGGCTCGCCGAGGACGTCCATCAGGGCCGCGATCCGGGTGACCGACGGCTCCAGCTTGGTCTCGCCCCAGCGCGTCGACAGCTCGGTCTCGACCTCGCGCAGTGCCTTGTCGACCTCCGGGTCGGCGGGCCGGGAGGGCACCGGGTCGCCCTGCGGCGGGCCGGACATGGCGCGCAGGGTGCGGCTGCCGGCCTCGATCACCGCCAGGTCGGGGTCGCGGGTCGTCTCGGCGTCGACGATGTCGTCGAACAGGTCGCCCTGGTCGCTGTCGTCGGACCGGTCGTCGTCGAACTGGTCGCGGTCGCTCTGGTCGCTCGGCTCACTCACGTGCCCAGTCTACGGAGGGGCACCGACAGGACCATGGACCCACCCCTTTCGGGACTTTCGGTCCACCGCCCGGAGGAGCCGCCCGGCAAAATTGGCGATCATGGACATAGGCATCGATCTCGGCACCGCCAACACCCTCCTCTACGCCCGCGGACGGGGCATCGTCCTCAACGAGCCGTCCGTCGTGGCGGTCCAGGAGGGCTCGCGGTCGGCCCTCGCGGTCGGTGCGGAGGCGAAGGAGACGATCGGCCGGACCCCGGGTTCGATCACCGCGATCCGTCCGCTGAAGGACGGCGTGATCAGCGACTACGAGGCGGCCGAGGAGATGATCCGGCACTTCGTGCGCAAGGCGGTGCCGGGCCGCCGGCTCCCCCGGACCCGCATGGTCGTCTGCGTGCCCAGCGGGGTGACCCCGGTCGAGCGGCGCGCCATCGTGCACGCCTCGCGCTCGGCGGGCGCCCGGGCGGTGCACCTCGTGGAGGAGCCGATGGCGGCCGCGATCGGCGCGGGCCTTCCGGTCTCGGACCCCCGCGGGTCGATGGTCGTCGACATCGGCGGCGGCACGACGGAGGTGGCCGTCATCTCGCTCGGAGGGATCGTCACCGCGCAGTCGCTGCGGGTCGGCGGCGACCGGCTGGACGCGGCGATCTGCGACTACGTGCGCAAGGAGCACGCGCTGCTGATCGGCGAGCGGACCTCGGAGGACGTGAAGGTGGCGATCGGCTCGGCGTGGCCGGTGCCCGGTGACGAGGAGTTCGAGGCGCGCACGTTCACCGTGCGGGGCCGGGAGAAGATCAGCGGCCTGCCGCGGACGGTGGAGCTGACGGTGCCGGAGGTGCGGGCCGCGCTCGACGAGCCGGTCGAGGCCGTCATCGCGGCCGTCAAGGCCACCCTGGAGGAGTGCCCGCCCGAGCTGTCCGGCGACGTGATGGAGCACGGCATCGTGCTGACCGGCGGTGGTGCGCTGCTGCCGGGCCTCGACCTGCGGATGGCCTCGGCGACGGGCATCCCGGTCTTCGTGGCCGACGATCCCCTGGACTGCGTGGCGCTCGGCTCGGGCCGGTGCGTGGAGGACTTCGACGCTCTGGAGCGGGTGCTCGGCAAGGCGGAGGTGGTCCGCTAGAAGGGCGCCTCGGCCGGACTTGCCGGGGCGCCGGGTGGCGGCGGGGTCCCGTGGCTTCCGGCCCTTCACCGGCCCCGCCGGTCCGGCCGTGGGAGGCCGGGCCGGCGTACGGCGGGGATAGGGCGGGAATTCACCCCAGCAGGACCGTGACGATGACCACCACGGCCACGATGCCGAGGACGATGGCCCAGACGGGCCAGTTGCCGCGGCGCCCCGGTTCCTCCGGGCCGCCGCCGCGCGGGCGGTCCTCTGCGAGGCGGGGGTTGTCCGGCCGGTCGCGCGAGTAGAAGTCCCGGTCGTCGGCCATAGGGCATCACTCCTTCGTGAACCCTGCGGGTACCCGCCTCCGCCGGGGCAGGAAACCTGCTGCGGCCGACCCGTCGGCGCGGGCCCTAACGGCTCAGCCCCGACGGCAGGGTCGCCGTCACCACGTAGGCGCCGTGTTCGCGGCGGGCCTTCAGGGTGCCGCCCATGCTGGTGACGCGTTCGTCCATGGAGAAGAGGCCGGTCCCGGTCGAGACGGGGGCGCGGTCCGGCGGGGTCTGGGCGAGGGGGTTGCGGACCTCGACGCGCAGGGACGGGCCGTCGACGTCGATGGTGACGCTGACGGGGAGGCCGGGCGCGTGCTTGACGGCGTTCGTGAGGCACTCCTGGACCACCCGGTGGACGGCCGTCTGGCGCAGCGGCGACAGCGCCTTCGCCTCCTCGGACACCCGGACGTCGACGGGGCTGCCCATCCGTTCGCTCTCCTCGGCGAGCGCGGTCAGCCCTTCGAGGCCGGGCGTGGCGGCGGCGCCGTCGCCGCGCCGTACGACCGTCTCGTTGAGCATGTGGTGGGCGCGCCGCGCGGTGTCGGCGAGCTCCTCGAAGTCCTTCTGGTGCGCCTCTCCCCTCGCCCGTACGGCCAGCACCTCGGCCCGCACCGCCAGCACGGTGAGCTCGCGGCCCACCAGGTCGTGGACGTCCCGCCCGACCGAGATCCGCTCCTCCTGGACGGCCTGCCGGGCGGCGGCCTCCCGCCGCTGGGCCTCCAGGGCGCGCACGAGGTCGTGACGGTACGCGGCGATGCCGACGCCCGTGGCGAGGACGCCGATCGGGACGACGAGGCTCAGGAAGTCGCTGAGGTTCTCGCCGTGCGGGCCGGGCCAGCCGGGGGTCTCGTAGTACGCGTAGGCCGCTCCGACGTACAGCAGGGTGGCCAGGACGGCGACCCGGCGGCCCCGGAAGCGGCCGAGCGAGTACAGCGCGAACTGGATCATGGTGAGCTCGTGCAGCCAGCCCATCAGGCCGATCGCCACCAGGAAGGGCACCCAGGGCGCCTTCCGCCGCAGCACCAGGGTGGCCGCGCCGGCCCCGAGGACGAGGGTGGCGGTGGCCCCGGTGAGCGAGTTGTCCGCGCGGGCGAGTCCCGGCACGTCCAGGAGCATCAGGCCGAAGGCGCTGAGCGCGGCGACGACGTCCGCCGCCCTGGGCGACACCGCCCACCGGTCCACGCGGCGGCGCAGCGCGGACGGGGCGGAAAGAGGAACCATGCGTTCCATCATCCCGGGTCCTTCGTCCCGCCGCCGGGGACCCGAAGTCCCGTCCCGTGTGACATCGGGCACTTTGCCCGGATCGCCGTTTCACTCCGAAATGGGCACGAAACACCGCGTCCGGCGGAGGGACACGGCGAACGGGCACGACGAAGGGGCCCGGAACCACCACGCGTGGTCCCGGGCCCCTTCGTCAGCCGTGCGTGCTACGCCTCCGGCAGGTTCGCCAGCTGCGCCTGGATGCGGGCGATGTCCTCGTCCGCCTTGGCGAGGCGGGTGCGGATCTTGTCCACCACGTTGTCCGGCGCCTTCGCCAGGAAGGCCTCGTTGCCGAGCTTGCCCTCGGCCTGCGCCTTCTCCTTCTCGGCGGCGGCGAGGTCCTTCGCGAGCCGCTTGCGCTCGGCGGCGACGTCGATCGTGCCCGACAGGTCGAGCGAGACCGTCGCGCCGGCGACCGGCAGGGAGGCGGTGGCGGAGAAGCCCTCGCCTTCCGGCTGGAGGCGGAGCAGCTGGCGGATGGCAGCCTCGTGCGCGGCAAGGGGGGTGCCGTCGAGCTCGAGGCGGGCCGGAACCTTCTGGCCGGGCTGGAGACCCTGGTCGGCGCGGAAGCGGCGGACCTCGGTGACCACCTGCTGGAGGTTCTCGATCTCGGCCTCGGCGGCGTCGTCGCGGAAGCCGCTGTCGTTCGGCCACTCGGCGATGACCAGGGACTCACGACCGGTGAGCGTGGTCCACAGGGTCTCCGTGACGAACGGGACGATCGGGTGCAGCAGGCGCAGCATGACGTCCAGGACCTCGCCGAGGACCCGGCCGGAGACCTTGGCCTGCTCGCCGCCGGCGAAGAAGGTCGTCTTCGACAGCTCGACGTACCAGTCGAAGACCTCGTCCCACGCGAAGTGGTACAGCGCGTCGCTGAGCTTCGCGAACTGGTAGTCCTCGTAGTACGCGTCGACCTGGGCGACCGTCTTGTTGAGACGGGACAGGATCCAGCGGTCGGTCGCGGACAGCTGCTCGACCGGGGGAAGTTCGCCCTCGACCGTCGCACCGTTCATCAGCGCGAAGCGGGTCGCGTTCCAGATCTTGTTGGCGAAGTTCCGGGACGCCTTGACCCAGTCCTCGCCGATCGGGACGTCGACGCCCGGGTTGGCGCCGTTGGCCAGGGTGAAGCGGACGGCGTCGGAACCGTACTGGTCCATCCAGTCCAGCGGGTTGACCACGTTGCCGAAGGACTTCGACATCTTCTTGCCGTTCTGGTCACGGACCATGCCGTGCAGGGCGATGGTGTGGAACGGCGGGGTGCCGTCCATCGCGTACAGACCGAACATCATCATCCGGGCGACCCAGAAGAAGAGGATGTCGTAGCCGGTGACGAGGACGGAGTTCGGGTAGAACTTCGCGAGGCTGTCGGTCTGCTCCGGCCAGCCGAGCGTGGAGAACGGCCACAGGCCGGAGGAGAACCAGGTGTCGAGGACGTCGCTGTCCTGGCGCCAGCCCTCGCCGGTGGGCGGCTCCTCGTCGGGGCCGACGCAGACGACCTCGCCGTTCGGGCCGTACCAGACCGGGATGCGGTGACCCCACCACAGCTGGCGCGAGATGCACCAGTCGTGCAGGTTGTCGACCCAGTCGAAGTACCGCTTCTCCATCTCCTGCGGGTGGATCTTGACCTTTCCGTCGCGGACCGCGTCACCGGCGGCCTTCGCGAGCGGCCCGACCTTGACCCACCACTGCATGGAGAGCCGCGGCTCGATGGTGGTCTTGCAGCGCGAGCAGTGGCCGACGGAGTGGGTGTACGGCCGCTTCTCGGCGACGATCCGGCCCTCGGCGCGCAGCGCGGCGACGATCGCGGAGCGGGCCTCCAGACGGTCCAGGCCCTGGAAGGGACCGTGGACGGTGATGACCGCGTGCTCGTCCATGACGGCGATCGACGGGAGGTCGTGCCGCTGGCCGATCTCGAAGTCGTTCGGGTCGTGGGCGGGCGTCACCTTGACCGCGCCGGTGCCGAACGCGGGGTCGACGTGCTCGTCGGCGACGACCGGGATCCGGCGGCCGGTGAGCGGCAGCTCGATCTCTGTGCCGACCAGGTGCTTGTAGCGCTCGTCGTCCGGGTGGACGGCGACGGCGGTGTCGCCCAGCATCGTCTCGGCGCGGGTCGTGGCGACGACGATCTCCGCGTCCCCGGAGCCGTACCGGATGGAGACGAGCTCGCCGTCGTCGTCCTGGTACTCGACCTCGATGTCCGAGATCGCGGTGAGGCAGCGGGGGCACCAGTTGATGATGCGCTCGGCGCGGTAGATCAGCTCGTCGTCGTAGAGCTTCTTGAAGATGGTCTGGACGGCCTTCGACAGGCCCTCGTCCATGGTGAAGCGCTCGCGGGACCAGGCGACGCCGTCGCCGAGGCGGCGCATCTGGCCGGAGATCTGACCGCCGGACTCGGCCTTCCACTTCCAGACGCGCTCGACGAAGGCCTCACGGCCCAGGTCGTGGCGGGACTTGCCCTCCTTCGCGAGCTCGCGCTCGACGACGTTCTGGGTGGCGATGCCGGCGTGGTCCATGCCCGGCTGCCACAGCGTCTCGTAGCCCTGCATCCGCTTGCGGCGGGTGAGGGCGTCGATCAGCGTGTGCTCGAAGGCGTGGCCCAGGTGGAGCGAACCGGTGACGTTCGGCGGCGGGATGACGATGGTGAACGGCGGCTTGTCGCTCTTCTCGTCCGCCTCGAAGTACCCGCGCTCTACCCAGCGCTCGTACAGCGGCCCCTCTACCTCGGCCGGCGTGTACTGGGTCGGCAATTCGGTGGTGGCTGCTGTCTGCTGCTGAGTGTTCTCGGTCACGGGCCCAGTTTAGGGGTGTCCCGGACGTGTCCTGAAACGCGATTGTTCGGTAACGGTGTGCCCCCCAGCGCTCCGGCAGGGCGGGGCTTCCGACAGGATGTTCGCTACGCATAAACATCCTGTGAGGGGAACCTGTCCATGAGCTACAACCAGCCGGGCCCGTACGGCGGCCAGCCGAACCCCTACGGCCAGCAGCCCGGCCCCTACGGCGGCCAGCCGAACCCCTACGGCCAGCCTCAGGCCCCGCAGCCGGGCTACGGCTACCCGCAGCAGGCCCCGCAGGGCGTCCCGCCGCAGCAGCCCCCGTACGGCTACCCGCAGCAGCAGCCCGCCCCCTACGGCCAGCCGCCCCAGCAGCCCCCGTACGGCGCCCCGCAGGGCCCCGGCGGCTACATGCCCCCGCCGCCGCCCGTCAAGAAGAGCAAGGCCGGCTGGATCATCGGCGGCATCGCGGTGGTCGCGGCGCTCGGCGTGGGCGCGTACTTCGTGTTCGGCGGGGGTGCCGGCGCGGGCAACGGTGCCGTGGCCGACGACACCAAGGGTTACAAGCTGACCGCCCCGGAGAACGTCGGCGAGTACAAGAAGGCCCCGGGCGCCGCGGGCAAGTCCCCGACGCTGAACGACGAGCAGAAGGCGCGCGCCGAGGCGCTGGGCGTGAAGAACGCCGCTCAGACCTTCGGCCAGTACAAGAACAGCACCGAGCCGCTCAAGGGCAAGCAGCTCAGCTTCAGCGGTCTGTACGGCGAGATCGCCGACCCGGAGAAGACGATCGACGCCTACTTCGCGAGCATCGGCAAGAACCCCGATGCCGAGAAGATGGGCATGAAGTACGAACTCGTCGGCAGCGCCGAGACGGTGGAGCCGTCGGGGTTCAAGGGCGCCCTGATGAAGTGCCAGAACGTGAAGATGACCAGCGAGAAGGAGTCGGGCTCGGCGGCGCTCGGCCCCAAGTCGCTGGAGGCCCCGACCTGCATCTGGGCCGACTACTCGACCCTCGGCTCGGTCAACCTGATCGACCTGTCGACCATGATGACCGGCGGCGCCCCGCTGCCGCAGTCCGAGGTGGCCGACCTGGCGGCCAAGCTCTACAACACCTCGCGCAGCAAGGCCTGATCCGCCTGACCGCATGAACGAAGGGGCGCCCCGCCGGGTTCGGTGGGGCGCCCCTTCGTGGTGCGGGTGCGGCGGCTACGCGCTCTTCTCGTGCCTGCCGTCGTTCTTCACGATGCGCGGGACCAGTGTCGGGTTCACGTTGTTGCGGACCACGTCCGCCGTGATGACCACGCGGGCCACGTCCTTGCGGGACGGGACCTCGTACATCACCGACTGGAGGACCTCCTCCATGATGGCGCGCAGGCCGCGCGCGCCGGTGCCGCGGAGGATGGCCTGGTCGGCGATGGCCTCCAGGGCCGGGCGGTCGAAGTCCAGCTCCACGCCGTCGAGTTCGAAGAGGCGCTGGTACTGCTTCACCAGGGCGTTGCGCGGCTCGACGAGGATCTTCAGGAGGGCTTCGCGGTCCAGGTTGTGGACGGAGGTGATGACGGGGAGGCGGCCGATGAACTCCGGGATCATCCCGAACTTCACGAGGTCCTCCGGCATGACCTCCTGGAACTGGTCGCTCGCCTCGATCTCCCGCTTGGAGCGGATGGTCGCGCCGAAGCCGATGCCCTTGGCGCCTGCCCGCGACTCGATGATCTTCTCCAGGCCGGCGAAGGCGCCGCCCACGATGAAGAGCACGTTCGTCGTGTCGATCTGGATGAACTCCTGGTGCGGGTGCTTCCGGCCGCCCTGCGGCGGGACGGAGGCCGTCGTGCCTTCCAGGATCTTCAGGAGGGCCTGCTGCACGCCCTCGCCGCTCACGTCCCGCGTGATCGACGGGTTTTCGCTCTTACGGGCGACCTTGTCGATCTCGTCGATGTAGATGATGCCGGTCTCGGCCTTCTTGACGTCGTAGTCGGCGGCCTGGATCAGCTTGAGCAGGATGTTCTCGACGTCCTCGCCGACATAGCCCGCCTCCGTCAGCGCCGTCGCGTCGGCGATGGCGAACGGCACGTTCAGCATGCGGGCGAGCGTCTGGGCCAGGAGGGTCTTGCCGGACCCCGTGGGGCCGAGCAGCAGGATGTTGGACTTCGCCAGTTCGATGGCGTCGTCCCGGCCCTGCGCGCCGCCGTTCTCGCCGGCCTGGACGCGCTTGTAGTGGTTGTACACCGCGACCGAGAGGGCCTTCTTGGCCGGCTCCTGGCCGACCACGTAGCCCTCCAGGAACTCGTAGATCTCGCGGGGCTTGGGAAGCTCTTCCCAGCGCACCTCGCTCGTCTCCGCGAGCTCCTCTTCGATGATCTCGTTGCAGAGGTCGATGCACTCGTCGCAGATGTACACACCGGGGCCTGCGATGAGCTTCTTCACCTGCTTCTGGCTCTTTCCGCAGAACGAGCACTTGAGCAGATCGCCGCCATCACCGATGCGTGCCACGAGGTGCTTCCCCTTCGCCTGGGAGCGCTTGGTTCAGCGACTCCTGGTGCCTCATATTCGACGGTACCTTGCCGGGCCCCCCGTTCGGGCCCCCCTTGGCCCGGTTGGCATGGACGGGATTCGGCCATGCCCACCGGGACGAGGGAAGGTCGAGCGTCAGGCTGCCGCGGCGGCCGTGCTCTTGCGGGTCGAGATGATCTGGTCGATCAGGCCGTACGCGAGGGCGTCCTCGGCGGTCAGGATCTTGTCGCGCTCGATGTCGTCGCGGATCTTCTCGATCGGGGTCGAGGAGTGCTTGGCCAGCATCTCCTCGAGCTGGCTGCGCATGCGCAGGATCTCGTTGGCCGCGATCTCCAGGTCGGAGAGCTGCTCACGGCCGGTGCCGCCGGAGGGCTGGTGGATCAGCACCCGCGCGTTCGGCAGGGCCATCCGCTTGCCGGGGGTGCCGGCGGCGAGCAGCACGGCCGCGGCGGAGGCCGCCTGGCCCATGCAGACCGTCTGGATGTCCGGCTTCACGAACTGCATCGTGTCGTAGATGGCCGTGAGGGCGGTGAAGGAGCCGCCCGGGCTGTTGATGTAGATCGAGATGTCGCGGTCCGGGTCCATCGACTCCAGGCACAGCAGCTGCGCCATGACGTCGTTGGCCGAGGCGTCGTCGATCTGCACGCCGAGGAAGATCACGCGCTCCTCGAAGAGCTTCGCGTACGGGTCGTACTCGCGGACGCCCTGCGAGGTGCGCTCGACGAAGCGCGGCACGACGTAGCGGTTGTCCACCTGCGGGCCGGTGTAGAGGCCGCTCGCGGAGAAGTTCGGGGTCATGGGGCTGTTCACCATCCTGAGGGCGATCGTGGGCTGGGGCTCTGGAACGGGCTGCCGGGGCTCAGGCGCCCGTGCCGCCGCCGCCCGGGACACCCGCGGCGTGGGTGATGATGTCGTCGATGAGGCCGTACTCCTTGGCCTCGTCCGCGGTGAACCAGCGGTCGCGGTCGCCGTCGCGGATGATCGTCTCGACGGTCTGGCCGGAGTGGTGCGCGGTGATCTCGGCCATGCGCTTCTTCGTACGGAGAAGGTACTCGGCCTGGATCTTGATGTCCGAGGCGGTGCCACCGATGCCGGCGGAGCCCTGGTGCATCAGGATGTCGGTGTTCGGCAGCGCGAAGCGCTTGCCGGGGGTGCCGCCGGTGAGCAGGAACTGGCCCATCGAGGCCGCCATGCCCATACCGATGGTGACGACGTCGTTCGGGATGTACTGCATGGTGTCGTAGACGGCCATGCCGGCCGTCACGGAGCCACCGGGGCTGTTGATGTAGAGGAAGATGTCCTTCTCCGGGTCGGCGGCCAGGAGGAGCATCTGCGCGGTGATCTTGTTGGCGATGTCGTCGTCGACCTGCTGGCCGAGGAAGATGATGCGCTCGCCGAGCAGCCGGTTGTAGACATGGTCGCCGAGGCCGCCACCGATGGACGGCTCACCCGCGGCGTAAGGCTTCAGATTCGTCACGTATCCACCTGCTCGTCTCCGACGGCCCCGGGCCGTCTCGCGTCTCGTTCTGAGGGCAGTGCCCTCGTATTCATGGACCCTAACGCGCAGGTAGGACAACGCCATCCCGGTTCCCGAACTGTTCGCTGGGAGCGCAAGGTAGTTGGGCGCGCATAAACGGGTCACGAAGGGGTTCCCGGAGGGTTCCCGGTACGTCCACGGGCCCGGCGCACTGCTGTGCGTCCGGGCCCGTGGCGCGGGGTTCAGCGGGGGGCCTGGGCCTCCCGGTGAGCCTGGTGGGGCTTACTTCTCCTCGGAGACCTCGGCCTCGCCGGTGACGGCCTCGACCGTCTCGGTGGCCTGCTCCTCGTCCTCGTCGGACAGGTCGACCACGTTGCCGTTGGTGTCGACGACCTTGGCGGCCTCGACGACGACCGCGAGGGCCTTGCCGCGGGCGACCTCGCCGACCAGCATCGGCACCTGGCCGCCCTGGACGACGGCCTGGGCGAACTGGTCGGGGGACATGCCGGAGGAGGCGGCGCGGCGCATGAGGTGCTCGGTGAGCTCCTCCTGGTCCACGTTCAGCTTCTCCTGGGAGACCAGCTCGTCGAGCAGGAACTGGGTCTTGATGCCCTTGACCGCCTGCTCCTTGGTCTCGGCCTCGAACTCCTCGACCGTCTTGCCCTGGAACTCCAGGTACTTCTCGAGGGTCAGGCCCATCTGGCCGAGCTGGTGGTGCTCCAGGTTGTGCTTGCGGGTCTGGATCTCGTCCTCGAGCAGCTTCTCGGGAACGGGGATCTCCGCGAGCTCCAGGAACTTCTCCAGGACGCGCTCCTGGGCCTGGGTGGCCTGGTCGAACTGCTTCATGTTCTCGAGGCGCTTGCGGCTGTCGGCCTTGAGCTCGTCGAGGGTGTCGAACTCGGACGCCATCTGCGCGAACTCGTCGTCGAGCTCGGGGAGCTCACGGGCGGCGACGGCAGTGACCTTGACGGTGACCTCGGCCTCCTTGCCCGCGGCGGAGCCGCCCTTCAGCTCGGAGGTGAAGGTGGCCTCGCCGCCGGCCTCCAGGCCGGTGACGGCGGCGTCGATGCCGTCGAGCAGCTCGCCGGAGCCGATGGTGTACGAGACGCCGTTGGCGATGCCGTCGGGGAGGACCTCGCCCTCGACCTTGGCCTCGAGGTCGATGGTGACGACGTCACCCTCGGCGGCGGCGCGCTCGACCGGGTTGGTGGAGGCGAAGCGCTCGCGCAGCTGCTCCACGGACTTCTCGACGTCCTCGTCGGTGACCTCGACCGCGTCGACCTCGACCTCGATGCCGGAGTAGTCCGGGATCTCGATGGCCGGGCGGATGTCGACCTCGGCGGTGAAGGCCAGCAGCTCGCCGTCCTTCAGCTCGGTGATGTCGACCTCGGGCTGGCCCAGCGGGTTGACCTCGGCCTCGTTGACCGCCTCGGTGTACAGCTTCGGGAGCGCGTCGTTGACGGCCTCCTCGAGGACGGCACCGCGGCCGAAGCGCTGGTCGATGACGCGCGCGGGGATCTTGCCCTTGCGGAAGCCCTTGACCGTGACCTGCTGGTTGATCTTCTTGTACGCCGCGTCGAGGCTGTCCTTGAGCTCCTCGAAGGGCACCTCGACAGTGAGCCGAACCCGGGTCGGGTTCAGGGTCTCCACGGCGCTCTTCACGGTTCGGTCTCCTTGTGGCTGATTCCTGGTTTCCGGCGGCGCCGCCCGTGGCGGTTCCGGCCGATCGGCCCGGTCAGAGAGACACACGGGCACGCAGCTTGCATAGTAACCGCAAGCGGCTTGCGCCCCACAACGTGATCTTGGCTGGTCGGGGTGGCGGGATTTGAACCCACGGCCTTCCGCTCCCAAAGCGGACGCGCTACCAAGCTGCGCCACACCCCGTCGGTGCGACACGTAGGGTACATGGACGGGGACGGTGCGACGCCCCCTCTTTCCGAGGGGCGTGCGAGCACCCGCCAGGACCGGCTACGATGGCGTCCGTGCCGCGGCCCTGGCCTGCGGCGCACTGCTGTGCGGGCGTAGCTCAATGGTAGAGCACTAGTCTTCCAAACTAGCTACGCGGGTTCGATTCCCGTCGCCCGCTCTGTTCGGCCCGGGGCCGGTCCGGAGACACGTTCTCCGGCCCGGCCCCGAGGCGTTCCCGGGCCCTTGCGTCGACCCTTTCACCAGCCCTTGCGTCGAGCCTTTCGTACCTTTTGCGGGGTTCTTCGGGGGGCCGGAGAATGGGCGCCGGAGGCACTCATGACGGACCTGAAGTACGAGCAGAAGCGCTCGATGTCCCGTGTCGAGGCGGCCGATCAGCTCTCGGCGCTCGCCGACGCCCTCAGGAAGGGCGGGGACGCGGAGCTGGAACTGGGCGCGGGAACGCTGAGCCTGCGCATCCCGGACGAGCTGCGCGGTGAGCTGGAGTTCGAGGTCGACGACGGGGAGGTCGAGCTGGAGATCGAGTTCACGTGGTCGACGGCCCGGGGCTCGACGCCGAAGGAGACCGGAGACTCGACCCGGAAGGCGACCCGGGGCTCGGCCCCGAAGGAGACGGCGAAGGCCGCCACGGACGAGCGCGCGAAGACGGCCACGAAGGCTTCCCGGGGCCGCAAGCGCGCCGCCGCCAGGCCGGCGTGACCGCGAGCAGGGCACTCAGAACTTGATGGCGCCGATCGTCTGCGTTATCGAGTCCAGGAAGCGCTGGATGTCGTCGGCCATGCCCGTGGAGGCGAGGAAGAAGCCGAAGAGGACCGCGACGACGGCCGGACCGGCCTTCAGGTTTCCGCCACGGATCAGCACCACCAGGATGATCGCCAAAAGCAGCACCACGGACAGTGAAATGGCCACAACTGATCACACCCTCGGTCGGTCCCGCCCTTGCCGCCGGGGAGCGCACGTCACAGAACACCCCCGCCGCATCTATCGTGCCACCAACTTCCTGCCCACCGCGGCCGGGTGACGAATCGTCGTCGCAAGGATCGAGCCAACGTGACGAAATCCGTCTTGATCATTTCCCTGTGGCCTGATCTTTTCCCTCTGTGAGTCCCAACAGGGACCGCATCCGGGCGTACTTGGCCGTCAGCCGCTCCCCCGTCGCCGGGTCGAGCGCGGCGAGGCGGGCCGGGTCGGCGTTGTGCGCGAGGTCGGACTCCTTGACCAGCAGGGCGCCCGGGGTGGCCAGAACGCGACGGGCGTAGTCCTCCGGCGGCTCACCGGTCCGCTTGGTGAGGGCGCGCACCATCGCCTTGACCTCGTCCGGCAGCGCGGCGTCCGCCAGCCACCGCTCGGACAGGGCGTCGTCCTCGACGGCGTCGTGCAGCCACCCGGCCGCGATCTGCGCCTCGCTCCCGCCCCGGGCCCGCACGCCCTCGGCGACGGCCCGCAGGTGCTCGGCGTACGGCCGGCCCGCCTTGTCGGTCTGCCCGGCGTGGGCGGCGACGGCGACGGCCTCGACCTCGGCCAGGGTGAGGTACGGGCGCGGGCCGGGGTGCGGGGTGTCGGTCACGGTGGCTACCCCTTGCGGCTGATCAGGAGGAGGGC
This sequence comes from Streptomyces sp. NPDC127092, assembly GCF_042722475.1. Lineage (NCBI taxonomy): Bacteria > Bacillati > Actinomycetota > Actinomycetes > Kitasatosporales > Streptomycetaceae > Streptomyces > Streptomyces sp. NPDC127092. The sequence continues at coordinate 127,063 of NZ_JBHXFE010000003.1, read as the reverse complement.
CCGGTCGTCGTTGACGTCCTTGGCGCAGGCTTCGATGAGGTGCCAAGCGGCGCCCTCGAAGCCGCCGGCGATGTGGCGGTCGGCCTCGCCGGTGAGGCGGTCGATGCCCTCGGCGATGTCGCGGTCGGCGCTCTCGACGAGGCCGTCGGTGAAGAGCATCAGGACGTCGCCGGGGCGCAGGGCGCCCTTGACCGGGTGGAACTCGGCACCGTCGTACACGCCGAGGAGCGGTCCTTCGGCGGCCTTCTCCTCCCAGCGGCCGGTGCCCGCGTGGAGCTGGAGCGCGGGCAGATGGCCGGCGGAGAGCAGCTCGTAGTCGCCGGACTCCAGGTCGAGGACCAGGTGGACGGAGGTGGCGAAGCCCTCGTCCCAGTCCTGGCGCAGCAGGTAGCCGTTGGCGGCGGGCAGGAAGCCGTGCGGCGGCAGCGAGCCGAGGAGGCCGCCGAAGGCTCCGGAGAGGAGCAGCGCGCGGGAGCCCGCGTCCATGCCCTTGCCGGAGACGTCGGTGAGCACGACCTCCAGGGTGCGTCCGCCGTTGGTGCGGGCGGCGACGACGAAGTCGCCGGAGAAGGACTGGCCGCCGGCCGGGCGCAGGGCCATCTCGCGGTGCCAGCCGGCCGGGAGGCGGGGCAGCGCGCTCTGTACGCGGATGCGTTCGCGCAGGTCGAAGAGCATGGTGCCGCCGCGCCGCCAGGGCACGCCGACGCGGGCCCGGAACTGGGCGATGAGCAGCCCGAACAGGCCGCAGGCCGCGACGACCAGGACGGTGCCCGGGGTGACCCGGGCCGGGCCCTCGGTGTACGGACCGAGGACGAGCGACTCGACGATGAGCGCGCCGGCGGCGGCCGCGTACAGGCCGAGGAGGCTGGCGGGGCGCAGCAGCAGCCCGCCGGCGACGATCGGCAGGACGAGGGCGACCGGCGAGCACCAGACGGGGTTGGTGACGGTGCCGACGGCGATGGCGGGGACCGTGAGCAGGAGCCCGGCCATCGCGATCCAGTCGGAGCCGTCTCCGCGGAAGTAGTCGACCCCGCTCCGGCGCAGCGCGACGCGGGCCCGGCGGGCGCTCCTGCGCATCCGGGCCGCGTACGAGTCGAGTACTCCGCGACGTCCCATTGGCCTGGACCCTATCCACACGGTCGGAGCTCGTGCAGGGGGACCCAGGTGACAAGGCGTGTGAAAACGGGTCGCGTCGGGTCGTGGAGCGCTGATATCGATGGCATATGACGACGGAACTGCGGGTGCTCGATCCCGCCGAATGGGACAACTGGTACGCGGTGCTGGAGCTGGCGTTCGGTGGCGTTCCGGAATCGGACGAGGAGCGCAAGCTCTGGCAGGAGCTGACCGAGCACGAGCGGTCCATCGGCGCGTGGGACGGCGACCGCTGTGTCGGCACGGCGGGCGCGTTCTCCTTCCGCCTCTCGGTCCCGGGCGGGAACGTGGTGCCGGCGGCCGGCGTCACCATGGTGAGCGTGGCCGGGACGCACCGGCGGCGCGGGATCCTCACGTCGATGATGCGGCGCCAGCTGGAGGACGTACGGAGCCGGCGCGAGCCGCTGGCGATCCTGACGGCCTCGGAGCCGGTGATCTACGGGCGGTTCGGGTACGGCGCGGCGACCTACGCGGTGCACGCGACGATCGACACGACCCGGGTGCGGCTGACGCTGCCGGAGGGCACGGACGAGGTCTCGCTGCGGGTGACGACGCCGACGGAGGCGCTCGACGCGACCGAGGCCGTGTACGCGCGTCTGGTCACCGGCCGGCCCGGAATGCTGGAGCGCCGCCCCGGCTGGGAGCGGGTGGCGCTGCTCGACCCGCCCGCCGAACGGGAGGGCGCTTCGCCGCGGATGTGCGTGCTGGCGGAGCGGGACGGGGAGGTCGTCGGCTACGCGCACTACGCGATCAAGCCGGACTGGTCCTTCGCGGGTTCCGACGGCTCCGTCTCGGTGCAGCAGCTGGCCGGCCTCGACCCGGTGGCGGAGGCGGCGCTGTGGCGGTTCCTGTGCTCGGTGGACCTGACCGCGCGGGTGAAGGTGCGCAGCAGGCCGGTGGACGACGCCTGGCAGCACCTGGTGACGGACGTCCGGCGCTGCGAGCCGGCGCTCCGGGAGATCCTCTTCGTCCGGCTGGTGGACGTGGGCGCGGCGCTCGCGGCGCGGACGTACCAGACGCCGGTGGACGTGGTGTTCGAGGTCGAGGACGCGTTCTGCCCCTGGAACGAGGGGCGTTGGCGGCTGACGGGGGACGCGTCGGGCGCGAGCTGTGTCCGTACGGACGAGGCGGCGGACCTGTCCCTGTCCGTACGGGAGCTGGGAGCGGCCTACCTGGGCGGCGTCTCGCTGCTGTCGCTCGCCGCGGCCGGGCGCGTCCGCGAGGTGCGCGCGGGAGCGCTGGCTGCGGCTTCGGTGGCGTTCGGGTCCCCGGTGGCGCCGTGGCTGCCGCACAGCTTCTAGCCGGAGGCCGGGGGGTGTCCCGTCGAGCCGGGGATGAACGGCGAGGCACCCCCTAGGACTGCTGGCAGTCCGGGCACCAGAAGAGGTTGCGGTGGGCGAGGTCCGCCGTGCGGATCGCGGTGCCGCAGACGTGGCAGGGCAGCTGGGCCCGGCGGTAGACGTAGACCTCGCCGCCGTGGTCGTCGACGCGCGGCGGGCGGCCCATCGCCTCGGGCGTGTGCTCCGGGCGGACGGTGTCGATGCGGTTCAGCCGCACGCCCTCGCGCATCAGCGCGACGAGGTCGTCCCAGATCGCGCGCCACTCCCGCTCGGTCAGGTCCCTGCCCGCGCGGTACGGGTCGATGCCGTGCCGGAAGAGGACCTCGGCGCGGTAGACGTTGCCGACGCCCGCGACGATCTTCTGGTCCATGAGGAGCGCGGCGATCGTGGTGCGGGACCTCGATACGCGGAGCCAGGCGCGCGCCGGGTCGTCGCCGTCCCTGAGGGGGTCGGGGCCGAGCCGGTCGTGTATGGACCGCTTCTCGGCGTCGGTGATCAGCTCGCAGGCCGTCGGGCCGCGCAGGTCGACGTACGACTCCGGGTTGGCGAGGCGCAGCCGGACCGTGTCCGTGGGCGGCGGCGCGGGGGCGTCGCCGAAGGTGACCTTGCCGAAGAGGCCGAGGTGGACGTGGACCCATTCCTCGCCGGGGAAGCCGAGGAAGAGGTGCTTGCCGTGGGCCTCGGTGCGGGCGAGCACCGTGCCGTCGAGGAGCGCCGCGGAGTCGGCGAACTTGCCCTGCGGGCTGGAGACACGCACAGGCCGGCCGCCGAACCGTTCCCGGTAGTCGGCGGCCAGCCGGTGGATGGTGTGCCCTTCGGGCATCAGGCGGTGGGCTCCTGCGGGTGGTGGGCCGGGATCGGGGGGAGCTCGCCGGTGGTCTCGTACGCGCTGAGCATGTCGATGCGGCGGGTGTGGCGCTCGTCGCCGGAGTACGGGGTGCTCAGGAAGATCTCGACGAACTTGGTCGCCTCTTCCTCGGAGTGCATGCGGGCGCCGACGGCGACCACGTTGGCGTTGTTGTGCTCGCGGCCGAGGGCGGCGGTCTGCTCGCTCCAGGCGAGGGCGGCACGGACGCCCTTGACCTTGTTGGCGGCGATCTGCTCGCCGTTGCCGGAGCCGCCGATCACGATGCCGAGGCTGCCCTCGTCGGCGGCCGTCCTCTCGGCGGCGCGCAGGCAGAACGGCGGGTAGTCGTCCTGGGCGTCGTAGATGTGGGGACCGCAGTCGACGGGCTCGTGGCCGTGGGCCTTCAGCCACTCGACGAGGTGGTTCTTGAGTTCGTAGCCGGCATGGTCGGAGCCGAGGTAGACGCGCATGGTCCGAGTGTGGCACGGGCGGAGCCGGGTAGCGGTCATCGGGGTCGGGACGTCGGTCCCGGGCGCCGGGGACCTTCGTCCCGGCAGGTCCGGACCTTATGTCCTGAATCACGATCCGGAATCAGCTCTTCCGTACTCCCCGGTCACCCGGTTTCATTGCTCCAGCTCGCGACCCGAGCATGCCCCCATACCGAAGGAAGCGTTCATGAACACGCAGCCGACCCTGGCGAAGGAAGGCGGCACCACCGGAAACCCCGGTGAAGTCCAGCCCGACGGCGCGAACGGCCTCAAGGCCGGGCTGAAGAACCGCCACCTGTCGATGATCGCCATCGGCGGTGTCATCGGCGCCGGCCTCTTCGTCGGCTCCGGCTCCGGCATCGCCGCGGCCGGCCCCGCCATCCTCCTCTCCTACGCGCTCGTCGGCGCGATGGTCGTCTTCGTGATGCGGATGCTCGGCGAGATGGCCGCCGCCCGCCCCTCCTCCGGCTCCTTCTCCGCCTACGCCGACCAGGCGCTCGGCCGCTGGGCCGGCTTCACCATCGGCTGGCTGTACTGGTTCTTCTGGGTGGTCGTCCTCGCGGTCGAGGCGACCGCGGGAGCGGTGATCCTGGAGAGCTGGATCCCGGCAGTGCCGCAGTGGGCCTGGGCGCTCATCGTGATGGTGGTGCTCACCGCGACCAACCTCGGCTCCGTCGCCTCGTACGGCGAGTTCGAGTTCTGGTTCGCCGGCATCAAGGTCGTCGCCATCGCGGCCTTCGTCGTCATCGGCTTCCTCGCCGTCTTCGGCGTGCTGCCGGGCTCGGACAACCCGGGCGCGGGCCTCGCGCACCTCACCGACGCCGGGGGCTTCTTCCCGATGGGCGCGGGCGCGATCCTCACCGGCGTGCTGATGGTCGTCTTCTCCTTCATGGGCAGCGAGATCGTCACCCTGGCCGCCGGCGAGTCCGAGGACCCGCAGCGCGCCGTCACCAAGGCCACCAACAGCGTGATCTGGCGGATCGGCGTCTTCTACCTGGGCTCGATCTTCGTCGTCCTCACCCTGCTGCCGTGGAACGACAAGTCGATCGTCGAGAAGGGCTCGTACGTCGCCGCCCTCGACTCCATCGGCATCCCGGCCGCCGGCCAGATCATGAACGTGATCGTCCTGACCGCCGTGCTGTCCTGCCTGAACTCGGGCCTCTACACCGCCTCCCGCATGGCCTTCTCGCTGGGCCAGCGCGGTGACGCGCCCGCGTCCTTCGCCCGCACCAACGCCAAGGGCGTGCCGGTCACGGCGATCCTCGCCTCCGTCGTCTTCGGCTTCGTGGCGGTCTTCTTCAACTACTGGCGGCCGGACGACGTCTTCGCCTTCCTGCTCAACTCCTCCGGTGCGGTCGCGCTCTTCGTGTGGCTGGTCATCTGCCTGACCCAGCTGCGGATGCGCAAGATCATCCTGCGCGAGTCCCCGGAGAAGCTGGTCGTGAAGATGTGGCTCTTCCCGTACCTGACCTGGGCCACCGCCGCCATGATCGTCTTCGTCCTCGGCTACATGGTCTACGACGGCGGCAGCAACCGTGAGCAGGTCGTCCTCTCGCTGCTCGTCGCGGCGCTGGTCCTCGCCATCGGCATCGTGAAGGACCGGTTCCGGAAGCCCGCGGAGCTCACGGAGCCCTCCGACAGGATCTGAACCCATACCTGACGGAAGCTGTCAGGTATCCGCGAAAGGCTCTCCGTACACCGACCACCTCGGGAACGGAGAGCCTTTCCATGTCCGCGTACGACCAGTTCACCGGCTTCCAGACCGCCTTCCCCGTGCGCCCCGAGCGGCTCGTCGAGGCCACCGGCCCCGACGACGTCCGCGCCGCCGTCCGGTACGCGGCCGGGCACGGCCTCACCGTCGCCGTGCAGTCCACCGGGCACGGGCGCGGCGGGCCCGTCGAGGGTGGGCTGCTCATCGACACCCGGCGGATGGACGACGTGACGGTGGACCCGGTGGCGCGCACCGCGCGGATCGGCGCCGGGGCCCGCTGGGGCCGGGTCGTGGCGGCCGCCGCGCCGCACGGGCTCGCCCCGCTCAACGGCTCCTCGCCCGGCGTCGGCGTGGTCGGCTACCTCCTCGGCGGCGGTCTGGGCATCCTCGGCCGTACGTACGGCTGGGCCGCCGACCACGTCCGCTCGCTCGACCTGGTGACGGCGGACGGCGCCCTGCGGCACCTGACGCCGGGCGACGCGGCGTTCGAGGCGGTGCTCGGCGGCGGTCACGGGCTCGGCGTGGTCACCGCCGTCGAGACCGGCCTGGTGCCGGTCGCCCGCCTCTACGGCGGCTCGCTCGCCTTCGACGGGGCCGTGGTCGAGCCGGGCCGGGTGCTGCGGGCCTACGCGGAGTGGGCCTCGGGCGTGCCCGAGGCGCTGACCTCCTCGCTCGCCGCGCTCGTCTACCCGGACGTCCCGGCCCTGCCGCCGCACCTGCGCGGCCGGTACGTGCTGTCGGTGCGGATCGCCTTCACGGGCGACGCGGCGGACGGCGAGCGGCTGGTGGCGCCGCTGCGGGAGCTCGGGCCCGCGCTCTCCGACTCGCTGCGGGAGCTCCCGTACACCGAGAGCCACACCATCCACGCGGACCCGGACTTCCCGCACGCCTACTGGGGCGACGGGATCCTGCTCGACGCGACGGACGGGGACGCGCTGGCCGAGGTCCTCGACCTGACCGGGCCGAAGGCCGACCGGATGGCGGTCGTGCAGCTCAACCACCTGGGCGGGGCGCTCGCCGCGGAGCCGGCGGCGCCGAACTCCGTGCCGTACCGCGAGGCGGGCTGGCTCGTGCGGGCCCTGTACCCGCTCGACGAGGCCGGTCCGGCGCCGGTACGGGAGCTCCACGCGCGCGTGGAGCGGGCGCTCGCACCGCGCACGCTGGGGCGCGCGGCCAATTTCGTCTTCGGCGACGGGGAGCGGACGGACGGCCTGTACGACTCCGCGACGGCGAAGAGGCTCGCCGCGGTCAAGTCGGAACTCGACCCGGCGAGCCTCTTCGGGGCCTTCGGGAAGCGGTGAGCGCGCGAGCGCGGGCCTTGGGCGGCGCGGACCGGGGGCGGTGCGGACCGCGGGCGGCGCGGCCCGGGGCGGCCCCTTGGCGGCTCAGCCCTTGTGGCCGAGCAGCTTCCAGGCGGTCGGCAGGGCGCCCATCGCCAGCGCGGCCTTGAGGGCGTCGCCGATGAGGAACGGGGTCAGGCCCGCGGCGACGGCCTGGCCGAAGGACATGCCGGTGGCGAGGGCCAGGTACGGCACGCCGACCGCGTAGATGACCGCCGAGCCGAGGACCATCGTGCCGGCCGTGCGGAGCACCGAGCGGTCGGCGCCGCGGCGGGCCAGGGCGCCGACGACGGTCGCGGCGAGCAGCATGCCGAGGATGTAGCCGAAGGACGGCATGGACCAGCCGGAGGTGGCCTGGGCGAACCACGGCACGCCCGCCATGCCGGCGACGGCGTACAGGGCGAGGGCGAGGAAGCCGCGGCGGGCGCCGAGCGAGGTGCCGACGAGCAGGGCGGCGAAGGTCTGGCCGGAGACCGGGACCGGGGAGCCCGGGACGGGCACGGACAGCTGGGCGGCGAGGCCGGTGAGCGCGGCGCCGCCGACGACCAGCGCGAGGTCGCGGACGCGGCTCGACGGGATCAGGTCGGCGAGGACCGTCCCGGAGCGGAGGGAACGGACGGGGGCGGCGGCGGTGCTCATCGGTACTCCGCGGAAGGAAGGGGACAGGGGGACGGCTCGACCGTATGCCAGGAGTGAACGGCCGATCACCATCAGCCGCCCACAAAGCGGAGGTTGAGCCCTTCGTGGAGATCGGACAAAGCCCGTCGTTCACGCCTTCCGCCACGTGACGCTTGTCACTGGGCACTCTTGTCCAGTGGTCCCTTTTGCGCCAGGAGACGGCCACCGGAGAGACTGTGGGGTCCCCATAAACCGTCCGAAGCGCGAGCCCCCATGCACGACGCCCCGCCCGCCCCTCCGTCCTCCCTCGCCCCGGAACGGGAGCCGCTCTCCCACGGGCTGAAGCGGCGTCACCTGACGATGCTGGGGCTCGGCGGGGTGATCGGCGCCGGGCTCTTCGTCGGCTCGGGCGCGGGCATCGCGGTGGCGGGGCCCGGGATCGTCGTCTCGTATCTGCTCGCCGGCGCGCTCGCGATGCTGGTGATGCGGATGCTGGGCGAGATGTCGGCGGCGATGCCGGCGTCCGGCGCCTTCTCGGTGCACGCGGAGCGGGCGCTCGGCCGCTGGGCGGGCTTCTCGGTGGGCTGGCTGTACTGGTTCCTGCTGGTGGTGGTGCTCGCGGTGGAGGCGACGGGCGCGGCGCGGATCGCGCACGGCTGGGTGCCGGGCGTGCCGCAGTGGGCCTGGGTGCTCGTCTTCATGCTGGTGTTCACGGCGGCCAACCTGGCGGCGGTGAGGAACTTCGGCGAGTTCGAGTTCTGGTTCGCGGCGCTGAAGGTCGGCGCGATCGTGCTCTTCCTGGTGCTGGGCGTGCTGGCGATCGCCGGCTGGCTGCCCGACACCGACCCGGTGGGCCTGGCGCGTCTGACGGGCGAGGGCGGCTTCCTGCCCAACGGCTGGGCAGGGGTCGTCTCCGGCGTGCTCGCCGTGGTCTTCGCCTTCGGCGGGCTCGAGGTCGTGACGATCGCGGCGGCGGAGTCGGACGACCCGGCGCGCAACGTCGCGCGGGCGGTGCGGAGCGCCGTGTGGCGCATCCTCTTCTTCTACGTGGGCTCGATGCTGGTGATCGTGACCCTGCTGCCGTGGACCGCGATGCGGCCGGGCGAGTCGCCGTACGTGGCGGTGCTGGACGCGATCGGGGTGCCGGCGGCCGGCCAGATCATGAACGTGGTGGTGTTCGTGGCGCTGCTCTCGGCGCTGAACGCCAATCTGTACGGCTCCTCGCGGATGGTGTTCTCGCTGGCCGAGCGCGGTGAGGCGCCGAAGGGACTGCTCAGGGTGTCGGGCGGCGGGGTGCCGCGGCGGGCGGTGCTGGCGTCGGTGGCCTTCGGCTTCGTCTCCGTACTGCTGAATCTGAAGTGGCCGGATTCGGTCTTCCTCTACATGCTGAACGCGGTCGGCGCGGTGCTGTTGTTCGTGTGGGCGCTGATCGCGGTGTCCCAGCTGCGGCTGCGGCGCCGGATCGAGCGGGAGGCGCCGGAGACGCTGTCGCTGCGGATGTGGGGCTTCCCGTGGCTGACCTGGGTGGCGCTCGCGGCGATGGCGGCGGTGCTCGTGCTGATGCTGCGGGACGAGGCGGCGCGGCCGCAGGTGCTGTGGTCGGCCGGGGCGACGGCGGCGGTGCTGGTGGTGGCGTGGGGGCGGGAGCTGCGCGGTTCCTCCACGAAGCGGAGCTGAACCTTCACCTTGTGTGAAGCTCGTGCCCGTATAGCGGACATCTGTTCCCTGTGAGCGGTGCGGGCCCACAGACTGTGGGCCACCTCCCCGTCTCACCTCATGAACAGGTTCGCCCATGTCCCGGACCACCGCGCCCGCGCCGGCCGACCGCAAGGACGACGCGAGCGCTCCTGCCGGGGGCCTGTCCCACGGCCTCAAGCAGCGCCACCTCTCGATGATCGCCCTCGGCGGCGTCATCGGCGCCGGCCTCTTCGTCGGCTCCGGTGCCGGCATCGCCGCGGCCGGCCCGTCGATCGTCCTCGCGTACGCGATCTCCGGTGTGCTCGTCATGCTGGTGATGCGGATGCTGGGCGAGATGTCGGCGGCGAACCCGGCCTCGGGCTCCTTCTCCGTCCACGCCGAGCGCGCCTTCGGCCCGTGGGCCGGTTTCACCGCCGGCTGGGCCTTCTGGTTCCTGCTGTGCGTGGCCGTCGGCCTGGAGGGCATCGGCGCCGCGAAGATCATGACGGGCTGGTTCCCCGGGACCGCGGAGTGGGCCTGGGTGGCCCTGTTCATGGTGGTGTTCTGCGGCACGAACCTGGCGGCGGTGAAGAACTTCGGCGAGTTCGAGTTCTGGTTCGCCGCGCTGAAGGTCGGCGCGATCGTCCTCTTCCTCGGCATCGGCGTGCTCGCCATCGTCGGCGTGCTGCCGGGCACCGACGCCCCCGGCGCGGCGAACCTCTCCGGGGACGGCGGCTTCTTCCCGCACGGTTCGGAAGGCCTGATCGTCGGTCTGCTCGCCTCGGTCTTCGCGTACGGCGGTCTGGAGACCGTCACCATCGCCGCGGCCGAGTCCGAGCACCCGGTGCAGGGCGTCGCCAAGGCCGTCCGCACGGCGATGTGGCGCATCGCCCTCTTCTACATCGGCTCGATGGCGGTCATCGTCACCCTGGTGCCGTGGGACGACAAGGCGGTCGTCGAGAAGGGCCCGTACGTCGCGACGCTCGACCACCTGGGCATCCCGGCCGCCGGCCAGATCATGAACGTGGTGGTCCTGGTCGCCCTGCTCTCGGCGATGAACGCCAACATCTACGGCGCCTCCCGCATGGCCGGCTCGCTGGTCGCCCGCGGCCAGGGCCCGCAGGCGCTCGGCCGCACCTTCGGCGGCGTGCCGCGCACGGCGGTCCTCGTCTCCTCGGTCGTCGGCTTCGGCTGCGTGCTGCTGAGCTACTGGTCGCCGGACAAGGCCTTCATCTGGCTGCTCAACACCATCGGCGCGATCATCCTGGTCGTCTGGTTCTTCATCGCGGCCTCCCAGCTGGTGCTGCGCCGCCGCACCGAGCGCGAGGCGCCGGAGAAGCTGGTCGTGAAGATGTGGCTGTTCCCGGCCCTGACCTGGGTGGCGCTGGCCGGCATGGCGGCGGTCTTCTTCCTGATGGCCCGTGAGGAGGGCACCCGGATCCAGCTCTACTCGACGGGCGCCCTGACGCTGGTGCTCGCGCTGGTCGGCCTCGCCCTCCAGAAGTCCCGCGGGACGGCGTCCACCCCGACGAACGACCCGGCCCCCGAGGAGGCCTGACCTCGCTCACTGGGAGAACACCCGGTTCGCCGGGGCGTCCCAGAAGAGGTGCTTGATGGCGCCGTCCTCGCTGCGATAGAAGACGTGCTGCTGATTCGGCCACACCAAGGTGGCCGGATCATCGGTGGCGTCGGCGGCGACACGGCCCATCCGGCTCCAGTCCTCGGCGTACACCCGGTTCTGACCCGCATCCCAGAACAGATGCCGAACGGTCCCGGCCGTACTCCGATAGAAGACATGCTGCTGCCCCGGCCACACCATCGTCGCCGGGTTCCCGGCAACATCGGCAGCAGCACCGGCCTTCTGATTCCAGTCGTCGGCGAACACCCTGTTCTGACCCGCATCCCAGAACAGATGCCGAACAGTCCCAGCCGTACTCCGGTAAAAGACATGCTGCTGCCCCGGCGTCACCATCGTCGCCGGATCCCCGGCGACATCCGCCGCCACACCCGCCATCCGGCTCCAGTCCTCGGCGAACACCCTGTTCTGACCCGCATCCCAGAACAGATGCCGAACAGTCCCAGCCGTACTCCGATAGAAGACATGCTGCTGCCCCGGCCACACCATCGTCGCCGGGTTCCCGGCAACATCGGCAGCAGCACCGGCCTTCTGATTCCAGTCGTCGGCGAACACCCTGTTCTGACCCGCATCCCAGAACAGGTGCTTGAGGGTGCCGCCCTCGCTCCGGTAGAAGACGTGCTGCTGGTTCGGCGTCACCATGGTCGCCGGGTCCCCGACCGCGTCGGTGGCGACCTGCGCCCGTGCGTTCCAGCTGTTCGCGGGAGGTGCGACCGCGCCTCCGGGCGGTATGGCACGCTCCCCGATCCGGTTGCCCGCGGGGGCGTACCGGCAGACCAGGATCCAGCCGGTGTTGCCCGACACCGGAACGCCCTCCCTCACACCGCAGCCGATGGCAGTGGTGGGTGAGGCGGAGGACATCCACACCATCTGGGAGTAGTGGCCCCACACGTGGTAGTTGGTGTCGTTCACCGGAGCGTTGCCGTCGGCGTCGAACGCGGGCTTCTCGGCCATCCAGCTGTAGCGCACGCCCGGATCCACCGCGATCAGCGGTCGCGCCGGGCCCGGGTAGGAGTTGAGCAGGTTCTCCCCCTGTCGGCCCCTGGCCTCGAAGCCGCTGTGGTGCAGTGTCCCGCCCGCGCTGGACGCGGGGTCGTCGGCCCAGGCCTGGGCGTCGCAGGCGAGCTTGGGGTCCCAGCGGACCGAGACGACGGCAAGTCCGGGGTGGTACTTCTCCACGGCCTCCCGGCGTGCTTCGTTGTGCGCGCGGACGAGGCCGTCGGCGTCGGCGGGGCTGATCCGTGAGCCGGTGCCGGGCGGCGCCTCGGGTGTGGGACACAGGGCGGACCGCGGGAGAGAAGCGAGAGCAGGAGCACTTCCGGCCCCGGCGCGGGTGTCGGCCGATGCCGCCGGCACCGGGCCCATCAGGACGAGACCGCAGACAGCCGCGGTCGCTACGGCGAAGGAATTCGGCTTCATCGGGCACCCCGACGGGACTGAGGCGGACCGGCGCGGAGACTCCGCTTCCCGAACGCGATCCGTCGCGCGCCGGACGATGAGCCCATCGTCACCCATTCAGCGCAGATCTTCCCGTCCAAAGATCAACCACTCAACTATGCACATGCTGATAGCCTGCACTTGCATATAGGTTGCAATAAGCAGTCGGTCGAAGGGCTAGGGCTCGGCACATGGCGATCTACACACTTCCGGAGCTGCCGTACGACTACGCGGCGCTGGAGCCGGTGATCAACCCGCAGATCATCGAGCTGCACCACGACAAGCACCACGCGGCCTACGTGAAGGGTGCGAACGACACGCTGGAGCAGCTGGAGGAGGCGCGCGAGAAGGAGGAGTGGGGAAGCATCAACGGGCTGGAGAAGAGCCTGGCCTTCCACCTCTCCGGGCACATCCTGCACAGCATCTACTGGAACAACATGAACAGCCCGAAGGACGGAGGCGGCGGTGAGCCGCTGGCCGCCGACGGGGTCGGCGAGCTCGCCGACGCGATCACCGAGTCCTTCGGCTCCTTCGCCCGGTTCAAGGCCCAGCTGACCAAGGCCGCCGCGACCACCCAGGGCTCCGGCTGGGGTGTCCTCGCGTACGAGCCGATCAGCGGCCGGCTGATCGTCGAGCAGGTCTACGACCACCAGGGCAACGTCGGCCAGGGCTCGGTCCCGGTCCTCGTCTTCGACGCCTGGGAGCACGCCTTCTACCTGCAGTACAAGAACCAGAAGGTCGACTTCATCGAGGCCATGTGGCAGGTCGTCAACTGGCAGGACGTGCAGAAGCGCTACGCCGACGCGAAGGGACGCACCCCGCTGATCGGCATCTGACGGACTCCTGCTCGTGATCGTCTTCTCAACCTTCACCGGGCAGGCGAAAAGAGGACGGCCCCCGCGGCACCCCCCTTCCGGGGGCGAACCGCGGGGGCCGTCCGCGTGTGCGGACCCGGGCCTACTCGAAGCTCGGCGCCGCCGTCCGGGTGCGCTTGATCTCGTAGAAGCCCGGCGTCGACGCGACGAGCAGGGTGCCGTCCCACAGCCGGGCGGCGGCCTCGCCACGCGGGGTCGGGGTGACGACCGGGCCGAAGAAGGCGACCTCGGCGCCGTCCGCGCCGGGGACGGAGATCACCGGGGTGCCGACGTCCTGGCCGACCTTGTCGATGCCCTCCTTGTGGGAGGCGCGCAGCTCGGCGTCGTACGTGTCCTTGTCCGCGTAGTCGACGAGCTCGGCCGGCAGGCCGACGTCGGCGAGCGCGGCGGCGATGGCCTCGCGGGTCGGGCCCTCGCCGTCGTTGTGGAAGCGGGTGCCGAGCGCCGTGTAGAGCTTGCCGACGACCTCGTCACCGTGCAGCTGCTGGGCGGCGACGACCACGCGCACCGGGCCCCAGGCCTTGGTCTCGAGCATCTCCCGGTACTCCGGCGGCACCTCGTCCAGACGGTTCTCGTTGAGCACCGCCAGGCTCATGACCTTCCAGCGCACGTCGACCGGGCGCACCTTCTCGACCTCCAGCATCCAGCGGGACGTCATCCAGGCCCACGGGCACAGCGGGTCGAAGAAGAACTCGGCGGTGGTCCTGCTCTCGGACATGTGACTCCTCGGAAAGGGCCTCGGTACGGGCGGGGAAACGTGCTGGGCAAGGTGTTGCGCCGAAAAGGCGCAACGCCGGGGAACGCGGCGGCATTCCCGTGTACCCCGCGTCAGTGGCACATGGCAGGATCGGTGCTGTTTCGATGGCGTCACGAAGGAGTGCCCCGTGCCCGGTGAGAATCTGTCCCGCGACGAGGCCCGCGAGCGGGCCGAGCTGCTGTCCGTCGACGGGTACGAGGTCTACCTCGACCTGCGGTCGGCGGTCGGCGAGTCGGGGGAGGGCGTGCGCACCTTCCGCTCGGTGACCACGCTGCGCTTCCGCCGCACGGGCACCGGCGACGCCACCTTCGTCGACCTGGTCGCCCCCTCGGTGAACGCGGTCACGCTCAACGGCCGCGCGCTCGACCCGGCGGTCGTCTTCGACGGCTCGCGGATCGCCGTCGACGGCCTCGCCGACGAGAACGTGCTGGTCGTCGACGCCCAGTGCGCCTACAGCCGCACCGGCGAGGGCATGCACCGCTTCGTCGACCCGGAGGACGGCGAGGTCTACCTCTACACGCAGTACGAGCCGGCCGACGCCCGCCGCGTCTTCGCCAACTTCGAGCAGCCCGACCTCAAGGCCCCGTACCGCTTCGAGGTGGACGCCCCCGAGGGCTGGACGGTCTGGTCGAACGGCGCCGGCGAGCAGGACGCCGAGGGGCGCTGGCGGTTCGCCGAGACGGCGCCGATCTCCACGTACATCACGTGCGTCGTCGCCGGGCCGTACCACTACGTGACGGACACCTACAAGCGCGTCTCCGACGACGGCACCGAGCTCGTGATCCCGCTGGGCGCGATGTGCCGCAAGGGCCTCGCGAAGCACTTCGACGCGGACGACGTCTTCCTGATCACGAAGCAGGGCTTCGACTTCTTCCACGACAACTTCGACTTCCCGTACCCCTTCGGGAAGTACGACCAGGCCTTCGTGCCCGAGTACAACCTCGGCGCCATGGAGAACCCGGGCATGGTCACCTTCCGCGAGGAGTACATCTACCGCGGCAAGGTGACGCAGGCGGCGTACGAGCGCCGGGCCAACGTGATCCTGCACGAGATGGCCCACATGTGGTTCGGCGACCTGGTCACCATGGTGTGGTGGGACGACCTGTGGCTGAAGGAGTCCTTCGCCGACTTCATGGGCTCCTTCTCGCTCGCCGAGGCGACCCGCTTCACCAACAGCTGGGTGACCTTCGCCAACAACCGCAAGGCCTGGGCGTACCGCGCCGACCAGCTGCCGTCCACCCACCCGATCACGGCCGACATCCGTGACCTGGAGGACGCCAAGCTCAACTTCGACGGCATCACCTACGCCAAGGGCGCGTCGGTCCTGAAGCAGCTCGTGGCGTACGCGGGCCGGGACGCGTTCCTCGAGGGCGCGCGCCGCTACTTCAAGCGCCACGCGTACGGCAACACGCGCCTGGGCGATCTGCTGTCGGTCCTGGAGGAGACCTCCGGCCGGGACATGAAGGCCTGGGCGAAGTCCTGGCTGCAGACCTCCGGCGTCAACAGCCTCACGCCGGTCGTCACGTACGACGCCGAGGGCCGGATCACCGAGCTCGCCGTCCTCCAGGACGGCGACGAGCTGCGCCCGCACCGCGCCGCCGTCGGCCTCTACCGCCTCACGGACGGCGAGCTCGTGCGGTACGCGCGCGTGGAGGCGGACATCACGGGTGCGAGCACGGTCGTGGCCGAGCTCGCGGGCGCCGAGAAGCCGGACCTGGTCCTGGTCAACGACGACGACCTCACGTACTGCAAGGTCCGCTTCGACGAGGGCTCGCTCGCCACCCTGCGCGCCCACCTCGGCGACATCACCGACCCGCTGGCCCGCGCCCTGTGCTGGTCGGCGCTGTGGAACCTGACCCGCGACGGGCTGATGCCGGCCCGCGACTTCGTACGGATCGCGCTGGACTTCGCGGGCCGCGAGACCGACATCGGCGTCCTGCAGATGGTGCACGCCTGGGCGCAGTCGGCCGTCACCCACTACGCGGCGCCGGACTGGCGTCCTGAGGGCGGGCGGCTGCTCGCCGAGGGCGGGCTGCGCGAGCTGCGGCTCGCCGAGCCGGGCAGCGAGCACCAGCTGACCTGGGCGCGCTTCTTCGCCGCCGTCGCGTCCTCCGAGGCCGACCTCCAGCTCCTGGAGGGTCTGCTCGACGGCTCGGCCGCGGTCGACGGGCTCGACGTGGACCAGGAGCTGCGCTGGGCGTTCCTGGAGCCGCTGGCCACGCACGGCCGCGCCGACGAGGCCCGGATCGGCGCGGAGCTGTCCCGCGACGACACCGCGACCGGCAAGCGGCACCAGGTGCGCTGCCTGGCGGCCCGGCCCTCGGCCGCGGTCAAGGCACAGGCCTGGGCGCAGGTCGTCGAGTCGGACGCGCTGTCGAACGCCCTCGTGGAGGCGACGATCGCGGGCTTCGTACGGCCCTCGCAGCGCGAGCTGATCGCCCCGTACGCGGAGAAGTACTTCGCGGTGATCGAGCGGATCTGGGCGGAGCGGTCCATCCAGATCGGCATGGACGTGGTGCGCGGTCTGTTCCCGGGGCTCCAGGACCGGCCGGAGACGCTGGCCGCGACCGACGCCTGGCTGGACGAGCACGCCGACGCCGCCCCGGCGCTGCGCCGTCTCGTCCTGGAGGCGCGGGACGACCTGGCGCGGGCGCTGCGGGCGCAGGAGTGCGACGGGCGCGCGCTCTGATCCCCGGCCCTGCCTCGTAGGGCGCCTTCGGCCCCCGGCGGAGACCCTCCGCCGGGGGCCGCCGTGCGTACGGGCGGGCCCGGAGGGCGGGCGGGCCCGGTGGCGTGCCGCGTGCCTGGTGGGCGGGCCGCGCCTACTCGGCACTCGAACGCGCGTACTTTAGTGCGGGGTTGTCCCTAAATGTCGACGGGCGTGTAACAGCGGTTAGTTGAGGTCCGGACGACGGAAGACCGTCGACATGAACCACGACACCTCCCCCAAGGCCCCCCTCTCCCCCCTCCCCCACACCGGAGCCGACCGGTTCCGCGAGGCCGTCCGCCACGCGGGCGGCGGGTCGATGCTCACCGGGCTCGCCGCCCTCTCCCTGCACCGCTTCGCCTCCGCTCCCCCGCCCGGCATGATCGACCGGGTCGACGTCCTCGTGCCGCGCACCCGGCGGCTGCGCTCGACCGGCCTCGTCCGGGTGGTGCGCACGGCCGAGCCGCCGCAGTCGCTGGAGATCGACGGGCTGCCGGTCGCCCCGGTGCCCCGGGCGCTCGCCGACGCCGTCTCGGCGCTGTCCGACGCGGGCGTGGTGCGCCGGCTGCTCACCGAGGCCGTGAGCGCCGGCCACTGCGAACCGGGGTCCGTCGTCAGGGAGTTGAATCGGGCCCGGCTGCTGACCCGGCCCCATGTGGTGGACGCGGTGGACTCGCTGCTCGCCGAGGGCCGGTCGATCGCCGAGGACCGGCTGTACACGATGGTGCGGGAGTTCGCTCTGCCGGACCCGCTGTGGAACGTAGACCTGCGGCTGCCCGGCGGCCCCCACCTCGGCGGCGTGGACGCCTACTGGCCGGACCAGGCGGTCGCGGTGGAGCTGGACACCCGGGCGCCGCGGCAGGACGACGACGCGCTCTGGTCGGAGTACACGCGCAAGCGCGAGCACCTGGAGCGGCTCGGCATCACCGTCGTCCACCTGACCCCGCGCAAGCTGCGCGAGGCGATGGACCAGCAGGCGACCGTGGTCCGTACGGCCCTGATGGCCGCGCCGGACCGGCAGCCGCCCGCCTACGTCGTCGTCCTGCCCCGCTGAACGCCGCCCCCGTGGGCTACTTCTCCGGAGCCGTGCCGCAGAACTCCGCCTCGATCACGGTCTGGGTGTCACCCGTCCAGTCGGCGTTGAAGTTCCCGGCGAGGGAGTGCTCGCCGTCGCGGGTGGCGTACGCCTCCGAGACGGAGCCGTGGATGCCGCCGCCGTGCCCCCAGATCTCCTTGCCGCAGCTCAGCTTCTGCCAGGAGATCCCGAGACCGTAGCGGAACTCCGGGTACTCGGCGGAGACCGGAAGCGTGGTCGTCAGCTCGCGCATCTCGGCCCTGGGCAGCAGCCGGCCCTTGAGCAGGGCCCGGTAGAAGGTCTGGAGGTCGCGGGAGTCGGAGATCATCTCGCCGGCCGCGGACGCGATGCTCGGGTTGAGGTCGGTGACGTCGTACGTCGGACCGCCGGTCTCGGGGGCGAGCTTCGAGTAGGCGCCCGAATTCGGCTCCGGCATGCGGGAGTCCGTTCCGGGAACGGTGGTGGCGCGCAGCTTGAGCGGCTTGATGATCCGGTTCTCGACCGCCTTGCCGTAGGGACGTCCGGTGACCTTCTCGATGACCATGCCGGCGAGGACGAAGTTGGTGTTGGAGTAGCGCCAGGAGGTGCCGGGCGCGAAGTCGGGTGCATGCCCCATGGCGACGTCGACGAGCTGCCGCTGTGTCCAGGTGTCGTAGCGGTGCTCGAGGAAGCCGGAGCCGAAGACCTTCTGCTGGAAGGCGGGGTCCTCGGTGTAGCTGTAGATGCCGCTGGAGTGGTTGAGGAGCTGGCGGACGGTGATCTTCCGGCCGTCGTGGCCGTTGCCGCGGACCACGCCGGGCAGCCACTTCTCGACCGGGTCGTCGAGGTCGAGCCGGCCCTCGGCCTGGAGCTGGAGGAGGACGGTGGCGGTGAAGGTCTTGGTGATGGAGCCGACCCGGTAGCGGTCGTCGCCCTCGCGCTCGCCCGCGGTGCCGGTCCAGCGGTCCTTTCCGTCGCGGGCCGCCGCGACGGCGCCGGGCACGCCCGCGGCCACGGCCGCGTCCAGGGCCTGCTGGGTGGCGGCGTGGGAGGGCGCGGCCGGGGGCGCGGCGGCGACGGCGGGTGCGGCGAGCGCGGTCGCGGCGAGGCCGGCCACCAGGCCAGTGGCAAAGATGGTACGAACAGTGCGCGACGCTGAAGTTTGAGCTC